>DAIDHB010000198.1 GCA_027452145.1 Planctomycetales bacterium | reverse complement strand
GGGCCCCCGCGGCCGGGCGGGCCCCCGACCGGGCCGGCAGTCCGCCGCCCCGGCGCGCCCCTCGGTGCCCCGATCGCGCCCCCGCCCCCCGTCGACGACGAGGAGGAGCGCAAGAAGGCCGGCGGACGCCTCGGTTCGCCCGCCGACCGCGCCGGCCGCCGCGCCCGCCGGAGCGAACGCGCTGGCGAACGCCGCGTCTCCTCGCCGGTCTCCGCATCCGTCCTCCTCTCCGACGAGGAGGAATCCCGACGCTCCCGAGGGGGACGCAAGCCCCGCGGCGGCCATCGCGCGGCCCTCGCCCCCACCAGGAAGTCCCACGCCGAGATCGAGCCCCCGCTGACCGTCCGGGCCCTCTCCGAGGCCATCGGCGTCAAGGCCAACGACCTGCTGCGCAAGCTGATGTCCATGAACCAGATGGTGACCATCAACACCACCCTCGACGAGGAGCTGGCGGTGATGCTCTCCATGGAGTTCGGCATCGAGCTCCGCGTCGTGCACGAGCGCACCACCGAGGAAGACTTCTACGACGTCTACAACGCCTCCATCGCGCCCGAGGACCTGCGGCCCCGGCCGCCGGTCATCACCATCCTCGGCCACGTCGACCACGGCAAGACGTCGCTCCTGGACCGCATCCGCAGGGCCAACGTGGTCGACTCCGAGAGCGGCGGCATCACCCAGCACATCGGCGCCTACCAGATCGATTCGGACCGCGGCAAGATCACGTTCGTCGACACCCCCGGCCACGAGGCGTTCACCGCCATGCGGGCCCGCGGGGCGAATGTCACGGACATCGTCGTCCTGGTCGTCGCGGCCGACGACGGCGTCATGCCCCAGACGATCGAGGCCATCGCGCACGCCAAGGCGGCCGAGGTGCCGATCGTGGTGGCGCTCAACAAGATCGACCTGCCCAACGTCGACTCGTCCGCGAATATCAACAAGATCTACGGCGAGCTGTCGCAGCAGGGCCTCAACCCGGTGGAGTGGGGCGGTGAGACCGAGATCGTCAAGACCTCGGCGACCACCGGCCAGGGGATCCCCGAGCTGCTCGAGCACCTCGAGCTGATCGCCGAGCTCAACGAGTTGAAGGCCGACCCCGACCGCCCGGCCACCGGCACCTGCCTCGAGGCCAAGCTCTCCGAGGGCCGGGGCGTCGTGGCCAGCGTGCTGGTCCAGCAGGGGACGCTCAGGGTCGGCGACGTGATGGTCTGCGGCGACGGCTTCGGCCGCGTCCGGGCCCTCTTCGACGACAAGGGCCACCTGGTCGACGAGGCCGGCCCCTCGACGCCCGTCGAGGTCTCGGGCCTCGACGTCGTCCCCGGCGCCGGCGAGGAGTTCGTCGTCGTCGACGACATCACCCGCGCCCGCGAGGTCGCCGAGGACCGCCGCCAGCGCGCCCGCGACGCCGCCCAGGGCGAGCGCCAGGCCGTCACGCTGGAGAACCTCTACAGCAAGATGGCCGAGCGCAAGGTCAAGAGCCTCAACCTCATCCTCAAGGCCGACGTCCAGGGCTCGATCGAGGCCCTCACCAAGGAGCTCGACAAGCTCCAGAACGAGGAGGTCCCCGTCCGCATCCTGCTCAAGGGGGTCGGCGGGATCACCGAGAGCGACATCGTCCTGGCCGACGCCTCGCAGGCGATCGTCATCGGCTTCCGCGTCGCGCCGGAGGACCGCGCCGTCTCGATGGCCGAGGAGAAGAAGATCGAGATCCGCCGGTACGACATCATCTACCAGGTCACCGACGACGTGAAGAAGGCCGTCGAGGGCATGCTCGTCCCCGAGGTCAAGGAAGTCCACCTCGGCCGCGCCGTCGTCCGCCAGGTCTTCAAGATCTCCAAGGTCGGGGCCGTCGCCGGCTGCTTCGTCACCCAGGGTACCATCGAGCGCTCGGCCAAGGTCCGGCTGTTCCGCGAGGGGCGCGAGATCTACAAGGGCGCCATCGACGCGCTCAAGCGGTTCAAGGACGACGTCAAGGAAGTCCCCCAGAACTTCGAATGCGGCATCAAGATCGGCAACTTCGACGACATCAAGGTCGGCGACGTCATCGAGTCTTACCGCGTCGACATCATCCGGCGGACCTTGTAAGCCCGGCGGCGGGCCGCGCGGCGGCGGGTGCCGGCTCCTCCGATCCGGCCCGACCCCCGCGCGGCGCGCCGCGCACCCGGTTGGAATCCCATCGATGCCCTCTCACCGAAGTCTCCGCATGGCCGAGGCGATCCGCGAGGTCGTCGCCACGTCGATCCTCTTCGACGTGGCCGACCCCCGCGTCCGCGCGGTCACCGTGCTCCGCGTGGAGGTCTCCGGCGACCTGCGCCAGGCGAAGGTCTTCGTGTCGATTATGGGCAATCCGTCCGAGCGCAAGCGGGCGATGGAGGGCCTCACCCACGCCACCGGGTTCCTCCAGGCCCGCGTCGCGGCGCGGCTCCAGACCCGGTTCACGCCCGTGCTGTCGTTCTCGCTCGACGACAGTGTGAAGAGGTCCGTCGAGATCGGCCGCCTGATCGACGAGGCCGTCGCCTCGGATCGTCGGGACGCCGAGGCCGCGGCGCCCGGCGCCGTCGACCGCCAGGACCACGTTCCCGGCGAGGATCTGAACGAGACCGAGTCCGAGACCGAGTCCGAGACCGAGACCGAGACCGAACCCGCCCCCGGTCCCGACCCCCGCGAGCGCGAGGTGCCCGACGCGGGGGGGACCTGAAGCCCCCCGCCCCGCACGACGTCCCATCGCCTCCACACGGTCACGACCGAATCCCGAACCAATCGAATCGACCAGGCCCATGGCAACACAGAGCAAGGCGCAGTTCCTCACCGACGTCTTCACGCTGCTCAAGCGGCGGTACAAGCTCAAGGGCGACCGCGGCGACAAGCGGCTCTCGGTCCTCAAGGCGGTCGTCTACGGCATCTGCCACGAGGGGACCACCCGCGAGAACGCCAACCAGGCCCTCTCGCGATTCAAGGACGAATTCTTCGACTGGAACGAGGTACGCGTCAGCGGCGTCGAGGAGATCCGCGAGAGCCTCGCCGGCATCCCCGACCCCGAGGAACGCGCGAAGCGCATCCGCAAGTTCCTCCGCCAGCTCTTCAACCGCACCTATGGCTTCAACCTCGACGCGCTGACCAAGAAGCCGCTCAAGGAGGCGCTCAAGGTCCTCCAGGGCTATGAGGCGTTCAACTCGGATTACGTCCTCGCGACCGTGATCCAGCAGGCGCTCGGAGGCCACGCCATCCCGGTCGACAGGGACGCGCAGCGCGCGCTGGGGCGCCTGGGCATCAACGAGGCGACGATCCCCGAGCTCCGCGCCGTGCTCGAGCGCGCCGTCCCCAAGAACCGCGGCGCCGAGTTCCTCGACCTGATCGAGGACCTGGCCAACGACACCTGCGTCGAGGGCGAGCCCGATTGCCCGCGCTGCGAGCTCCGCAAGATCTGCCCGTACGCCCAGGCCCGCAAGCAGCAGGCCGAGGCCGACGCCAGGGCCGCCAGGGCCCGGCCGAAGGACAAGGACAAGGAAAAGGAAAAGGAGCCCCAGCCCGCGGCCAAACCCGCCCGCGCCGCGACTGCGGCCGCGGCTGCCGCTGCCGCTGCCGCCGCTGCCGCCGCCGCCGCGGTCGAACCGTCTCCTACCTCGCGGAAGGCCCCCGCCCGCCCCGCCAAGGAAGCCGCCCCTGCGCCCAAGGCCGCCCGCGGCAAGCCCGGCGTGAAGTAAAAAACGATCCTGGCGAACCGGCGACGTGAGTCGCCGGGTGCAGGGCGTCCCGTCACCAACAGTCGCCGGTTCGCCGGGGAATGACCCGGCGACTCACGTCGCCGGTTCGCCAGAGTCGCCTACCCGCGCCCGCATCAGTCGGGCGCAGAGCGTCAGGAGTCCGTATCCCAGGATTCCTCCGACGGTGTTGAGGATCAGGTCATCCACGTCGGCGACCCGTCGTCCGCTGAAATACTGGATCGACTCGATCAAAGCGCTGCATGCCAGGCTGAAGGCCGCCGCCTGGAAAATCCCCGTCCGCCGCCCCCACAGCGCCGAGGGGATCATGCCGAAGGGCACGAACGCGACGAGATTCCCCACGAAATTCCAGACGAACAGACTGCCCCCGCTCCGCCAGTCGCGGATCACCGAGCGGAAGGGGATCGCATTGTGCTCGGGTCGCGCCGCGGGGAACCGCAGCAGCGCCAGGTCCAGCAGGAACACCACATAACCGGCGAGCACCACCAGGGCCGCCGCGCGTCGCATTCTCATCGGGCCTTCCCTTCCCTTCCCGTTCCTTCCCTCGCGTTCCCTTTCCCAGCCCGGATTCCTGGGGCGAAACGGTGGAACGGCGTCGCGACTCCCGCCGGGCAACGCACTCCGCGTGCGGCCTCCGCACCGGGATACACGTGCACAATACCCCATTTCCCGAGGGAAAAAATCCTTGCACCACACTATCGATTATTGCGACAAGCCTCCGCGAAATTGTGTATGCTTTACCAAATCAACGCGTTCGCGTTCGCACGTGCGAGCCGAAATTCAACAGGAGATGCAATCATGGCAAGGCCGAAAATGCAAGCGGATGAGGGCAAGACCGGATTCGTCCGTCAGGTCCTCGAGGACAACCCGCACGCCAACGTCCGGGTCGTCAATGAAGAGTGGCAGAAGGCCGGGAATGAGGGCGAAATCAGCCAGTCGCTGGTGAACAAGCAGCGGTCGCAGATGGGCCTGACGGGGAACATCAAGGGCGGCCGGCCCAAGGGCTCGGGCGCGTCCTCGACGGCCACCGCCGAGAAGCCGCCCTACACGGGCAAGAAGCGCGGCCGCAAGCCCAAGTCGGCGCATGCCAACGGGCACCACGCGGCCGGCAACGGGGTCTCGCTCGAGCCGGCGCGCCGGTCGGGCGGCCGGCAGGTCCACCTGACGGAAATCGAGACCGAGATCGATCGCCTGCTCTTCCGCGTCATGACCCTGGGCGGCCTCGAGGAGGTCGAGGAGAGCCTGAGGCGCACCCGCCGGCTGCTCTACCAGGCCGCGCACGCCGAGCGCGCCTGATGCTCGGAATCGAGGATATCTCGCTGGACTCCACCAGGAATCGCCCCTTCCCTTCCCTTCCCTTCGGGGCGATTCCTGGTGGTGTCCAGCGAGTCGTCCCGCAAGAAGTGTCCGAATTCCTTGATTGTGCGATTCCTCTCAATGCCCTCTTCTGTGTGATCTCTGTGTCCGCTGGGGTTCAATCTTCCCGGTGTATTCTCCCGCCGCCGCTCGCCCCGATTTCACTCCGGCGGGCCGGGGAGCCAGCGGGTGGGCGGGTACCAGCCCTCGTCCATGTTCAGATGCCGGTCGAGATACGGATTGCCCGAGTGTCCGAAGAACAGGTCGCGCGGCAATGTCGCCGCGGGCCGGGCGGTGGCACAGTCCATCAGCCCGGCGGCCACGAAGCTCTCGACCACCAGCTCCGAGCAGAAATAGCGCGCGCGATCGCCGTGGACCTTTCCCACGAACGGCGTGCGGAGGACCCCCCGGCGCGAGAATGGCGTCATGAAGCTGAGCCCTCGCAAAAGCGCGAACGGCTTGCCCTCGTGCGACGACGCGAACGCGGTCAGCCGCGCCGACTGCTCGGGCGTCAGCGGGATGCGGCGCCGCCGGACCCACACCTTCGTGCCGCGCGCCACGTGGTTGCTCATGTGCTGGTACGGGTCGAGTACCCGAACGACCAGCTCATTGAATGGCCCGGCCTCGATCAGGCCGAGGCGGCCGTCGGGCCTCGCGAAGATGAATCCCGAGTGGTGGAATCCCCGGCCGCCGACCACCGCGTGGCCGAGCCTCAGCCAGAACGACTCATCCGTCGCCAGGAAGATGTCGCCCGGCTGCGGGACATAGACCTCCAGCGGGCCGCGGATGACGTCGTCCACGCAAAACGATGGCTGGGCGACCGACGACGGAAACTCGGGGGTGGTGCCGCCCGCCGTCTGGCAAACGATCGCGAGCACCAGCAGCGTCGAATTCATAAAAATCCCTGCCGCCTGGGTGGGGAAAGTCCCGATTAGGTTTTTCGTCGGATCCGCCGGCACTCTTGAATGACGGGGGGCCGACCGACTTCCGGGCCGGCGTCATGGAAGCCGTCCCGAGCGGCGCCGGTGCTGGAGATCCGGTCCCGTCCAAATCGGGGAGAACCTGTCGCGATGTTGCGGGTCCGCCTCCTGAACCTGGACGGCAGCCTCGCGCCCCAGCGCGACCTGTTCGGCACGATGGCGCCCTCGGCCGAGTGGATTCCGGCGCGACACTGGGGGCCGCGTGTCCGGCTGGCGTGCGGGTTCCGCGAATTCGGCCGCTTCCGCGGCTGGCTGGACCGGATCTTCCCCGGCCCGTCCGGCGAGCCTGCCGTGACGTTCTACGGCTCGGGCGATTTCCATCACGTGACGCTCGCCCTGCTCGGCCGGATTCGCGAGCCGTTCAACCTGCTGGTGCTGGACAAGCATCCCGACTGGATGCGCGGGATCCCGTTCCTTCATTGCGGGACCTGGCTGCATCATGCGCTGCGGCTGCCGATGCTCCGGCGCGTGTTTCACTGCGGCGGCGAGACCGATTTCGACAACGCCTATCGCTGGCTCGCCCCGTGGCCCGAGCTCGACGCCGGCCGGATCGTGGTCTCGTCCGCGCACCGGCGATTCCGCGGCCGACGCTGGGCGCAGGTCGACCATCGTCCCCTCCTGCCCGAGGCCCTGACCTCGGCCGACGGCCTCCGTGCCACACTCGATCCCCATCGCGACGAGCTGCGGCGGTATCCGCTGTATATCTCGGTCGACAAGGACGTCCTCATCCAGGAGGACGCGGCGGTCAACTGGGACTCCGGCCTGCTGCGGCTCGAACAGGCGACGACGATCCTCGGCGCGTTTCTCGAGGCCGCCGAGGGCCGGCTCGCCGGCGCCGACATCCTGGGCGACTGGTCGCGCGTCCGGCTGGGCAACTGCCTGAACTGCCTCCTGATCCACGTCGATCACCCGTGTCCGCCCGTCGCCCCGGCCGACGCCGCCGCCCGCAACCGCCGGGCGAACGCGGCGCTGCTGGCGGCCCTGCTGTCCTCGCAAAAGGCCGCCCCGCGAGCCGGAACCCCACCGGCCGCCTCCCTGACCCACGCTGTCGGTCAGGCCGTCTAGCAGAACCCCATTTCCGACCGGTTCGAGAAACCCATGGCTGGCGAACGTGACGGGGGGCCGGCTTGTGAGGTCTGGGCAATCTGTGGTGACTGCGGAAAACTTTGGGAATTTTTGGAATTTTTTAAGTTGTTTTATCCCATGAGGTTACGATCGAAATCCAGAGTAATTTCGCCGGGGGGCCGTACAGAATTTGCGAAAGTGACACATCCTGGAGATAGGGGCTTCTGACACTTCTCGCCGAACACCCTGATTCGAGCCCGGCATGGGCGGATCGCCTCGCCTGGGCTGGGCTGGGCGAACCGGCGACGTGAGTCGCCGGGTCATCAGGCCGAGAGCAAGAACCCGGCGACTGACGTCGCCGGTTCGCCCAGGACCGGCCAGATGGTGTTTGGCGAGGAGTGTCGGGCTTCTCGGCATGGCCCGCGGAGGCGAGAAGGTTCCTCAATGGGCACCGGATCGGGACTTTTGGGGGAGGAATCCAGCAACGGTCATCCAGCACGAAATTCGGTGGACTTCGTACGGTCGAAATCGGCCGAGAACCTGCCACCTGCTGCCACCTGGCTCGAAGACCGGCCGAAAACCTGCCACCAGGTGCCACCTGCTGCCATTTCGCCCGAAAACTGGCCGAAAACCTGCCACCAGGTGCCACCTCGCCTCGAACGCTGGCCGGGAGAACTGCCACTTACTGCCAGTTTGGCCCACAAATCGACCGAGGTACTGCCACTTTACTGCCAGTTCGACTGCGAAACGGACCGCAGATCTGCCACCAGGCGAGGCCAGGCGCCGGTCTCGTGTTGCCAGGGCTTCAGGGGAGGCCGCTGATGCCTTTGTGTCGGAGTCGGTAACATGGAGCGGTGCAACGGCACATCTGGAGGGGATCCGACATGGACCATCGACGCAAACCGAGGGTCCGAAAGCCGGTGAGCCGGTCCTTCGCCTGGAGCAGGTTCGACCCGGCGATGGTCGAGAGCGATGGCCGGCCTTCGCTGGTGGAGGAACTGACCACGTACCGCGACCGCCTGCTGGAGTTGCTGGAGCACGAGGGGGCTTACGTCGTCATCAAGGGACAGGATTTCATGATCCTGCCGGACCGCGAGACGGCGCTGGAGTCCGCGATGAAGCAATACTGGCCCGAGCCCGCTCTGGTCCAGCAAATCGTCGCCGAGCAACGGTTCGATACGCTGGGCGGAGCATCGCTGTGACGAGGAGCCACCGGATCACCGTCGGCCCGGTGGATCCGCTGATTCCGGTCGGTCTGAATGTGTGAGCCACGCAGGCCCGGCTGGGCCTGGGAGGACCGTCACCGTCGCGGAACGGCCTGATCGACACCGGCGCGTCGCGAACCGCAATCAGCAAGGCCGCGTACCGGGCGCTACAGCCGGCGGTGTCTGGCTCGGCGTCGTATCAGCGTCCGGGGCGATCTCCCGTGCTGGTGACGACGCATGCCACCCGCCTGAATTTCGAAGGACACCTCTCGAGCAACCCCTGGTTCGACCTGGACGTCGTGATAGCAGATCCCGCGACGCCCGGCGTGGACGTTTTGATCGGGATGGATGTGCTCTCGAGGCTGGTGCTGTTCTACGAGGGCGCGAACGGGACCATGGTGCTGGCCTACTGAGTCGGGCTGTGGTCCTGGCGTGCGCTGAATCGACGGAGCCGGACCCCCCCTGGAAACGGGGACCGTCCTTCGGCCGCCCTTGATACGGCATGTCGGACCTTGACGATCCCGGGGACGGCGTCGGTGGTGTCTCCTGCGACGGTATCGCCTGCCGATCTGGGTGGGCTGATGCCGATCCCGGCGGGTCGAGCCGGCCGATACCACCCCGAGGGAGCGATGGGACGCCCGCTCGTCGGACGGCCTCGCCGCTCCCACCCATCGGCGAGGATCACGATCCCGCGACCGGGCGGCCGGCTGGTTCGCTTCGGTTCGGTTCGGTTCGACCGTCGGGGATTTCCCGGCGTTCCCATCGACCGATCGACCGACCAACCGGCGGAGCCGGTCCGGGATGCGGCAGACAGTCAGGACAGCCTGCCTTGATCGAGACGCGGCGCCCTACCAGCGTTCGGCCGATGCTCGCGGCCCTCCGGTCCCGCGCCGGCACCCATCTCCGCAAGGGCCTGACCCGGTGGTCGGCCGTCGAAAGACGGCGGATCGTCCGCGTCGGCCTGATGGGGACGGGGCTGGCGGGATTGCTGGGCGCGACCGCCTGCGCGGTGGCCTCGGTCTCGATCTGGCTGGTGCCGGCCTATCTGCTGCTGGTGATCGCGATCCTCACCGCACCGCGAGGCCCGCGCGGCTCGACGGCCGCGCCGGGTTCGTTGCGGAGACTCGTCGGCATCGGACGATCGCACGCGCTCGCGGAGCCCGGACGGGCCCCCGGGGCGGACCGCGCGGACGAGGCAGGCTCACCCGAGCCGGCTTCCGACGCCGGGGCCGGCCCGGCCTCGCCGGATGACGCAAACGCGGACGCGGACGCCGATTCTCAGCCGGCGGGCCTGCGCGTCGACCCGGCCGAGTCCGCCGTTCCGTCGAAGCCCCGCCGGAGCCGCGCCCGGTCGCGCAAGACGGCGAAACCCGCCGTCGAGCCGGCCGCCGATGCGGCCCCGGTCACCTGGATCCGCGTCGGTCCCGGCCAGTACGTCCGGTCCGACGCCGCGAGCCAGGGACCACCCCCGGCCCCGAACGAGCCGGTCCCCGAGACCCGGGCCGACGCCGACGCCGGTATCCCCGTCGCCGACATCGCCGAGGTCCCCGAGCCGGCGCTCGCCACCCCCGCAACCACAACCGAGAGATACACCCAGACGGAGACGGTCGAGGAACCGCTTGCGCCCGTCGATCCCACCCTCCCGACGCCCGTCGCGGCCGCCAGCGAGGATCCGGCAACGGATCCCGCCGACGTCCCGGCGCCCGTCGTGGACCCGGTCGAGGATCCGGCGACGGTTCCCGCCGCCCCGGCGATGACGATGACAGTGGACGTGGACGTGGCGACGGCCGGGCCGACGGTCGCGCCCCTGGAGGTGCTCCCGACCGCCCGGGAGCCCGAGGAAGTCGACGCCCGGACGTCCGCGGAGCCCGCGACGGTCTCTCATCCGGCAACGGATGATGCGCCCGAAGCGATGGTCCCCGCCCCGACGTCCGAAGCCGACGCACCCGGGCTTCCTCCGGTCGAGGAAGCCTCCGAGGTGCCCGAACCATCGGTTCCGGCCTCGTTCGAGGCCGGTGGTCTACCTGTGTGCGAGTCCGAGTCCGGGTCCGAGCTCGAAACCGGGTCCGTTGCCGGGATCGAGGGCGACTGTGCGGCCCACGCCGCGCCCGAGCCCCCGATCGGCTCCGAGCCTGGGTCCGAGCTTGAATCCCTGCCCGAGGTTGAGTCCCAGTCCAGGTCCGAGTTCGAGTCCGTCGCGGACGCAGGTCCGCCTGCCGAGGAGTACGGTATCGCACCCTCTGCTCCTTTCCGTTCGCGGTCCGCCCTCGGTGAGTCGTCGTTCCCGAGCGGGTGGCGAGAGCGAGAGCCCTCGTCCATCCCGAGGCCCGGCAACGGGCCGCGCGACCGGCGCCACCATCAGCGGCCGACCGCCGAACGGGCCGGAATCCTCCGGGGCCGGCGCGGCCGGTCGTACCGACGGACCACGAATCTCGGACCAACGACCGCGGACTCGACCCGGCGAATCCCCCGCGAAGCCGCCGCCCGCCGCGCCTTCGGCCGGATCGAACACGTCCGGCGCGACTGGCGGGCCCGCTCGCCGCCGGCCTGATCCCTCGCCATCGCGAGCAAGGTCGCCGCCCCGGCGCCCGGCCCGCCCGCCTTACCCAGGCGGGCCGGTCGGCCACGCCGGGGCGGCGTCGCTTCGGCGAGGAGGAGACTCTCGGGCGGCCAGGTTGACCAACCCCGAGGAGAACGCCGCGAGGAAACGCGAAGAATATTTCGTCTCATTTCCCAGGTCCAGACCAGACGCCTGGATCGGCAAACGGGCGAACTCGAAGCCGGACGATTCCGTCCAAATCCTTGTTACGTCCGCCGAAATATCTTTGACTTGGGCATCGTCCTTTGCCTAACATGAGCAACCCGCCCTGTCCGTCATCGTTCCGCTACGGTGCGAAAAAATCTCCAGGCCACCACATCGCCTGGCATGGAGACACCTGCTCGCAAGAATGGTAGGAGTGGGCTTAGCCGACCCTGGCGCGTCAACGTGGCGGCCTGCGTTTTTCAAGCTGGCATGGCATTGGCGTGGCCGCGTCTCGAATGGAGACTCAACGGTCCAGAACTGGGTGGGTCGAGGCGACGATGGACGGGGCGGTACCGGCAGGGTCGGAACCGGTCCTGGAGAGGGGGTTCGGATGGACCTCGATGATTTCTCGCGCCAGTTCGACTGGATTCACGAGCGTTTCCTCCATCTGACATCGGCCCGGGACGACGCCCAGAGAGACCCGCAGCGGTTCTGGGAGGAGACGCGCGAGGCGCTTGGCGCGACGATGGAGCAGATGCGGGTCGCCGAGGAGGAGCTGCGGCAGCAGAACGCCGAACTGGAAGAATCGCGGCGGGCGCTGGAGATGGAACGCCAGCGGTACATGGACCTGTTCGACTTCGCGCCCGACGGCTACCTGGTGACGGACCTGAACGGCGTGATCCGTGAGGCCAATCGCGCCGCGGGCGAGCTGCTGGGCATCGCGCCCAGGCACCTGGCTGGCAAGCCGCTGGCCAGCTACGTGATGCTGGACGACCGGCCGGGGTTCCGCACCAGCCTGAATCGCCTGCTCAAGGTGGGGCGGCAGGAGGACTGGGTGGTCCGGATTCAGCCAAGGCGCGGGGGCCCGTATGACGCCTCGATCACGGCGGCGGTGGTCCGCGACTTCGACGGGACGGCCAGCGCCCTGCGGTGGATCGTCCGCGAGGTGGTGGGGCCGGCGTGGTGGGCGGGCGGCCAGGCGATGGTGCCCCCGTCGCGGGCTGGCCGGGTGACGATCGGCCGGATCGGGAAGGTCCAGCCGGACGAGGTCGAGAGCGAGCGCCTGCGGCGGATCCGCGCCGAGACCGAGGCCGAGGCGCTGCGGGGCCTGCTGCACGGCATCGACGTGATCGTCTGGGAGGCCGACGCCGAGACCGGGCGCTACTGGTACGTCAGCCCGAGGGCCGAGCCGTTGCTGGGCTATCCGGCCGAGAACTGGCTGGAGCAGCCGGAGTTCTGGTCGGAGATCATCCAGGCCGAGGATCGGTCGATGGCCCGGGCGCACCGGGCGCGCTGTCTGCGCGACCTTCGGCCGGGCGAGGTCGAGTACCGCGTGGTCACGGCCGACGGGCGGAGCGTCTGGCTGCGCGAGTCGGTGTCGGTCGAGCTCGACGCTGCGGGCAAGCCGCGGGTGCTGCGGGGCTGCCTGTGGGACATCAGCCGCCGCAAGAAGGTCGAGCGGCAGCTCTACACCGACCGCCGCAAGCTGGCCGAGCACCTGGCGGACGTGTGGCACCTGTACCTTCTGGGCGGGCAGCTCCTGGCCACCGTCGAGCTCGGGCCGGTGCTCGAGGAGATCCTCGCGTCGGTGACGTCGCTGCACGGCGCCGACCTCGGGCTGATCCGACTGCTGGACCCCGAGAGCCGGGAGCTGGAGGCGACGGTCAGCCAGGGCCTGCCGGAGGACTACCTCGCGCGGTTCGGCCGGGTGCCCGTCGGCGCGGGCACCTGCGGGCTGGCGATCGAGCGGGGCGCACCGGTGATCATCGAGGACGTCGAGCTCGAGGGAACTGGTTGCAACGGCCACCGGTACGGGCCGGACCCGTCGCCCGCGGCGAGCTGGGCCGAGGTCGGGCGGGCCGGCGGGTTCCGCGGGACGTTCAGCGTGCCGTTGTTCAGCCGGCGCGGCGACCTGATGGGCACGATCGCGATCTTCTTCCAGGAGCCGCACCGGCCCACGGACCGGCAGCTCCAGATGGTCGAGCAATATGTCCTCCAGGCGGCCGACGCGATCGACAATGCCCGCCGGCATGTCGAGGTGCGCGAGGCCGATCGCCGCAAGGAGGAATTCCTCGCGACGCTCGGCCACGAGCTGCGCAATCCCCTCGCCGCGATCCAGACCTGCGCCCACCTGATCCAGCCCGGCGAGGTCGCCGCCGAATCGCTGGCCGAGGTCCGCGAAATGATCGTCCGCCAGAGCCGACTCATGGCGAGGCTGATCGAGGACCTGCTCGACCTGACGCGCGTCTCGCGCGGGACGCTGGCGGTGCGGAAGGAGCCGGTCGAGCTGGCCGATGTGGTGGCCCGCGCCGTCGGGCACATCAGGCCGCTGGTGCAGGACCGGCGGCACGAGCTGACCGTCGCGATCCCCGAGGGGTCGACCGTCATCCAGGCCGACCCGATGCGGCTGGAGCAGGTGCTGGCCAACCTGCTGACGAACGCGGCCAAGTACACCGACCCCGGCGGCCGGATCGAGCTGATCGCCGCGCCCGAGGGGGACGACCTGGTCGTGCGGGTGCGGGATACGGGCATCGGCCTGGCGCCCGAGGCGCTCCCGGGCCTGTTCCGCCTGTATACCCAGCTCGACGCGGCGCGCGAGCGGAGCCGGGGCGGCCTGGGGATCGGCCTGGCGCTGGTCAAGAGCCTGGTCGAGCTGCACGGCGGCACGGTCTCGGCCCAGAGCGAGGGCCCGGGGCGCGGCAGCGAGTTCGTCGTCCGGCTGCCGGTCGGCGTGGGCCCGCGGGTCGACGAAGGCAGCCCCGCCTGAAAGGGTTGAGGCGGAGCGCAATCCGGTGCAAGCCGGCGGCGGCCGTCGATTCCCGGCTGCCGGGCGGGGTCATCAGGCCATTGGGGTCATGAGACCCGCGCCCGGCATCGGTCCGTCTCCTTCGAATCGAGCATCGCGGATGTCGTCGGGGCCAGTCGAGGGTTTCGAGGTCGTCCTGGACGCTCGCGGGGTCTCTCAATGCCGCCCGATGCGCGGCCTGGGCGGGGCCGTGGGCTGGAGGGCCTCCTCGGCGGTCAGGAGCATCTGCGCGATCTCGGCCAGCTTCCTGTTCTGGTCGCTGGCGAGCTTCTGGAGCCGGCGGAAGGCCTCGGGCTCGTCGAGGGAGGCCTTCTTCATCAGCAGGCCCTTGGCCTTCTCGATGAGCTTGCGGTTCTCCAGCGCCTGCTTCAGGTCGGCGGCCTCGCCCCGGAGCGCCTGGAATTGCTCGAAGCGGAACATCACCAGCGAGATGGCCGGCTCGAGGTCGGCCTGCTTGATGGGCTTCACGAGGTAGCCGAGGATGTGGTCGGCCTCGGCACGGCGGAGGTATACGGCGTCGATGTGGGCCGAGACGAGGATCACGGGGATCGGGCCGTCGCGGTAGATCCGCCCGGCGGCGTCGATCCCGTCCATGTCGGGCATCTTGATGTCGGTGATGACCAGGTCGGGGCGTTGCTCGCGGCACATCTCGACGAGCCCTCGGCCGGTCTCGGCCACGGCGACGACCACGTGGCCGAGCTGGGGGAGGATGGTCCGGTAGTATTCCTGCATGTCCGGCTCGTCGTCGGCCACGGCGATGCGCAGGGAGCGGCTCATGGGTTGCCTCGCGGTAAGAGGATGACGAACTCGGCGCCCCGGCCGGGTCGATCGGCGAGCTCGATCCGGCCCGAGTGGGCCTCGATGATCCGCCGGCAGATCGCCAGGCCCAGGCCCGTCCCTTTGGTCTTGGTGGTGTAGAAGGCGTCGAAGGCCCGGGCGCGCTGCTCGGGCGAGAGCCCCGGGCCGTTGTCGGAGACACAGACCCGCAGGGCGTCCCGGCCGTCGAGGCGGCCGGGCCGGCAGGCGACCGTGATCTCGAGCGGGTCGGGGCAGGCGGCCAGGGCGTTCTCCAGCAGGTTGCGGAAGACCTGGACGATCCGGAAGGGATCGGCGCGGGACTTGAGGTCGTCGGCGTCGATCCGCTCGCGGAGCACGGCGTTCCGGCCGAGACGCGTCGGCTCGAGGTCGCGCCAGGCGGTCCGCCAGGCCTCGCCCAGGTCGCAGGCGCCGGGTTGGAGGATGATCGGCGAGGCGAAGTCGCGGACCTCCTCGTAGAGGCGGACGAGGTCGTCCTGGGCGCACTGGATGCGGGCGACGAGGTCGGTCGCCCGGGGTCGGTCGCGCACCTCGATGGAGAGCATCTCCAGGCACGCCTGGCCGCGTTGCAGCGCGTTGCGGCTCTCGTGCGCCAGGCCGGCGACCATCTCGCCGATCGCCGCCAGGCGCTCGGAGCGGAGGACGCGTTCCTGGGCCTCCCTGAGGTCGGTGATATCCTGGCCGATGGCCACGACGCCGGTGATGCGGCCATCGGCATCGCGGAGGAGCCGGTTGGACCACCGGACCTCGCGCTCGCGGCCGTCGCGGGTCAGGATGGGGTTGATCGTGCCGCTGGTGTCCCTGCCCTCCAGAGTGTCGCGGAAGACCCTCGTGATCCGCTCGCGGTCGCGCGCCGGCAGCAGCCTGGTGAAGAAGTCCCGCCCCTGGACCTCCGCGGCCGAATAGCCCGAGAGTTCCTCGGCGAAGCGATTGAACAGCGTGATGCGGCCCCGGGGATCGAGCAGGATCACGAGGGAGGGGGCCGCGGCGATCAGGCCGGCGGCCAGGTCGCGCTGGCGGCGGAGATCGTCGGCGGCGAGCCGGCGCTCGGTGATATCGCGGTAGAGCACGACGGCCCCCTGGAGGCCCTCGGCGTCGCGCAGGGGGCTCGCGCTGGCGCTCACCCAGCGGCCCCCATGATCCGGCGGCGGCCGGACGAAGATCTCCTCGTCGACGACCTCCTCGCCCCGCAGGGCCCGGGACAGCGGTAAATCGTCGAGGGCGTAAGGCGTGGCCATGTCGGTGCGATAGAACCGGCCGTGGGTCGGCCACTCCTCGGGCGGTGCCCCCGGCCGGACCGGGCCGATGAGCCGCTCGACCGCCGGGCTGTGGAGCAGGATCCGGCCGTGCCGATCGGTCACGATCGCCGCGTCGACCACGTGCGTCAGCACGGACTGGAGGATGAACGATCGCTTTCGCAGCTCGTCCTCCGCCCGCCGGCGCTCGGCCAGCCGGGCGATCCGGGCGGAGAGCTCCTCGGGGTTGATCGGCTTGAGGAGGTAGTCGGCGGCGCCGAAGCGCAGGGCGGAGATGGCCCCCTCGACGTCGTTGTACCCGGTGAGGATCAGCACGTCGGGGGAGGGTGAGAGCTGCTTTAGCCGGGGCAGCAGGTCGTCGGCCGTCCCGTCGGGGAGCTTGCGGTCCAGCAGGATCGCGACGTAGCGCGCCTTGTCCACGCGGTCGCGGGCCTCGGCGATCGTCGCCGCCTCGTCGATGCGGTATCCGTCCAGCTCGAGGATGTCGCGGAGATTCTCGCGGGTATCCCGGTCGTCGTCGACGATGAGGAGCTTCAAGCTGTCAGAATCCCCCATGGGCCTCGCCCTCGACGAATCCGGCTCCCGGTCGCGCCTCCGCGGCCTCGCCGCGGCGAGGGCCTGATACGCACTCGGATCGGGAGTGGATCGTACCAGGTTGCGCGGGGTCCACCAACCGTGGCGTGGCGAATGCCCGGGGGCCGGAGCCCAGCTTTCCTCGGATCGGCTGCGCACCGTGAGGAGCTCCGGCAACTCTTCGCAACATGGTTCATTCGCCGCCTCCGCTGGCGGCGAGCAGGTCGAGGTCGTGGAGGAGTCGCGGGATGTCGAACGGCTTGTAGTGCACGGCGTCGACGCCCTGGGTCAGCAGGCGGCTGACGACGGATCCCAGCTCGTCCCGGTATCCGGTGATCAGGACGACCCGGGTTGCGGGGTTGGCCTCGCGGATGCGCCGGAAGACCGCGGCGCCGTCCCCGCCGGGGAGCCGCAGGTCGAGCAGCACGACGCGGGTCGCCTCGCTCAGCCGCTCGACGGCGCCGGCCTCGTCGTGCGCGACGCAGACCCGGAATCCGTGCTCGCGCAGCAGGTCTCCCAGGTTGGCGCAGAGGTCCGGATCGTCGTCGACGACCAGCACGAGCGGTTGTCCGACCGCCTCGTCGACCAGGCCCATCAGCGTCGCGAGGTCGACCGGTTTGGCCAGGACCTGCCAGGCCCCGGCGTCGACGGCCTCCCGGGCCGTCTCGGCATTGGCGTAGGCGGTGACCAGCATCGGCACCATGCCCGAGCGGACCCGCCGGATCTCGCGGCAGAGCGTCACGCCGTCCATGCCCGGCATCCGAAAGTCCAGCAGCGCCACGTCGTACGACCGGCGGCGGACCATCTCGAGGGCCGTCGTCCCCTCGTGGGCGACGTCGACCTCGTAGCCGAAATCCTCCAGGATGTCGGCCATGTTGGCACAGATATCCAGATCATCGTCAACCAATAGCACGGACGGGGTTGTACCGCTCATGGCGTCATTCCCTTTCCCTTTGGGGTGCGAGGGCCAGCCGGACGGCAAACGTGCTGCCCTGGCCGGGCTCGCTGGCGATCGACATTGACGCCCCATTCCTGTCGAGGATTATCCGCACCAGGGCCAGGCCCAGGCCCAGCCCCCGTGCCTTGGTCGAGAAGAGCGGTTCGGTGATCCGCTCGAGCTGCGCCGCGGTGATGCCCACGCCGGTGTCGATCACGGCGATCTCCGCGGCACCATCGAGGGCCCGGCCTCGGACCGTGAGCCGCCCGCCGTTGGGCATGGCATCGCAGGCGTTGCGAACCAGGTTCCCCAGCGCGATCCGGATCTGGGCGAAATCGGCCAGCGCCGGAGGGAGGTCGTCGGGACAATCCACGACGACCTCGATCCCCGCGGGCACCGCCGAGTCCTCGACCGCCTCCTTGATACCCGCCCTCAAGGAGAAAGGTTTGCGATCGGCGGCCGGCATCCGGGCGAAGCTGGTCAAGGTCGAGATCACGTGCTCGGCCTGCCGCACGTTGCGCTCGATCCGCTGCATGTGCTCGTCGCGCTTCTCGGCCGTGGGGTTGCGGGCCGACCTGAGGAAATAGTGCGAGGTCTTGATCACGTTCAGCGGGTTGCGGATCTCGTGCGCGATTCCGCCGGCGATCTGGCCCAGCATCGCCAGCCGCTCGTGGCCCTGGAGGCGGGAAATGTACTCGGACTGATAGGCGTCCTCGATCTTGGCCAGGTCGAGGTCCACGAGCTTGTTGAGCGACCGGAGGGCCGCGACGAGCCCGTTGCGATCACCGGCCCAGGCCGAGCCCAGGTGCCGCACCAGGCCGTCGCGGAGCCGCGATATGGCGGCGTTGGTGTAGACCTGCTCCACGCCGATCCTGAGGAGCTGGGCCCCGACCCGCCACCGCCGGGCCACGTAGTCGCGATCGTACGGGCCGGTGAGCAGGTCGGTGAGCCAGTGGAGCAGCGCCGGCTCGAGGTCCTCGCCGCTCAGCCCGCCGCCGCTGACGATCTGCTGGGCCGCGGGATGGCGGGCGATCGCGGCGGAGACCTCCTCGACCAGCGAGGGCAGATGGGGCAGGAGCAGCGGACGGATGCCGCGGATCCGCCCGGCGTCGTCCTCGGACCAGCCGACGTAGGCCTGGAGATCCACGTAGCGCCGATGGATGCGGTCTTGGTCTGGGTACACGACGGGACCCTCGTCGGATGGGGACCAGGGCCGACGTGCCGGCCCCCGGGTCGAGCGCGCCGCGCGGATCCTGTCCGATACAGAAGGGATTGGGTGCGCCGTGGCCGCCGGCCGATCCGGGAAGTCGGACTCCGGACTCGTTGGCGGCTCCGCGCCAGAGGCGTCGGGCCGGCTGACGTGCCTCGGGCCGTATCCAACATGCCCGAGGAGCCGGTCGACCTGGCGCTCATTCCATGTTACCAGACCGGAACGGTCGGGAAAGGTGGTAGGCAGATCCGTGACCGGGCTCGACGAGCCCCCGCCTGGGGTCCGGCGAGCGTCGTCTCCTGCTTCCCGCTCACGGCGCAAAAAAACCCCCGGGCCGTCGGGCAGCCGGGGGTTCGCAGGAGGCGGATTTGCACGGCTCGTTCCGTGGGCCTCAGGCCCGCGGCGTGCGGACGGCCGGGGCGGGAGGAGCCGGAGGAGGCTCGACGCCGGCCGGGGTGGTGCTCCCCGGAGCCGGAGGCGCGACGGTGGTGGCCGGCGCCTGGGGCGCCGACTTCACGGGGACCATGCCCTGCGCGGTCGGCACCGTCTTGGAGGGCGCCACGCCCTGGGCCGTCGGCGTCGTCTTGGCCGGCGCCGCGGGGGTCATGGCCTGGGGCGTCGTCTTGGCCGGCGCCGCGGGGGTCATGGCCTGGGGCGTCGTCTTGGTCGGCGCGGCCGGCATCGTCTTGGTCGGGACAGCCGGCATCTGCTTGGTGGGGACGGCCGCCTGGCCCGTCGGCATCTGCTTGGAGGGGGCCTGGGCGGAGGCCGAGGCCGTGACGAACAGGCCCAGCGCCGCCGCGCCTGCCAAACGCTTCCAGTTCATTGATGAATTCTCCTCGGTGTGTGATCGCGACCCAACCATTGAAGTCGGGACCGCCACGTGGGAGATGCGATCCCGATTGGTTCCAGTATACAAGACCTGGGACTGCGTGCTCTGGGAATTCTGCGGATTCTTAGCAGATTACAGCGACTTTGCCTGTAAGTCCAGTCGGCAGGGCATTTTCCCCGGGGGCGCCCGGCGGGTGAATCCTGCTCGCATTCCGTGGGCCGAGTCGAATGGAATCCAGATTGGCTCATGAAAGGGTCGCGAGTCGAGGGGGTCGCCCGAAGGCGGTGCCCGGCTTGAGGAAAAGCCGAGGCGCGGGTTATAAGGGGGGAAACCGTCCGCAATGTGGGACCATCTGGGGTCGTCGCGGGCGGCGGGGAGTTGATTGGATTCGATCCCGGCGATCGGGGGCCGCGACGCGATGAACAGGGATGTCGGCCGGCGGGCACGGGTCGGGGAGTGGCTGGTCGTCGCGGCGTTTGCGGCGGGGCTGTCGGTGGGGTTCGAGAGCCGGGCCCCGGCGCAGGGGCAGGGGCAGGGGCCTGGGGCGGCCAGCGGCCGCCGGGTGCCCGATGCCCTGCGGTTCGCGCATGGGCTCTTGCGCCAGGGGAAATACGAGCTGGCGGCCGAGGAGTACGAGCGGTTCCTGGCCTCGGGGCCGCCGGTGGCCGCCGACCGGGGAGACGCGCTTTACGGGCTCGCCAATGCGCGGTTGAACCAGGAGCGGTATGCGGATTCGCTGCGGGCGTTTGGCGGCTTCCTGGCGGCGGCGGCGCCCGGGGATGGGCGGGCTCGCACCGCGCGTTATCGCGTGGGGGAATTGTCGTACATCACCGGGGACATGCCGGCGGCGCGGCGGGCGCTCGAGGCGTTCACGGCGGGCAAGGCCGACCATCCGGCGATGGAGACGGCCTGGACCTACCTGGGTGACGTGTACTTCTCGCAGAACGACCTGCCGGCGGCGCGGAAGGCGTACGAGCGGTCGCTGGCCGATCATCCTCGCGGGCGGCTGGCCGACCGGGCGCGCTACGGACTGGGCCGGACGCTGGCTGCGCTGGGCGAGCGGGATCGGGCGATCCGCGAGCTGCGCGAGCTGGCCGCGCGGGGCGGGCCCGACTGGGTCGACCGCGGCTGGTACCAGGTCGGCACGATCGAGCTGGCGGCCGGTCGGCCGGCAGCGGCCGTCGAGGCGTTCGAGGCGATGGAGCGGGCCTCGCCGTCGAGCCCCCTGAAGAACGAGGCCCGGCTGCGGCGGGCCCGGGCTCTCGAGGGCCTGGGGCGTACGGACGACGCCGCGCGGCTGCTGGCCGGGCTCGCCGCGGACGCCGCGGGTTCCCAGGCGCCGCAGGCGGCGCTGGAGCTGGCGACGATCGAGATGCAGCGCCATCGGCCGGAGGCCGCCCTGGCGGCCGTCGAGGCGGCACTGAAGGGCAACCGTCGCTCTCCGGCTGGTCCGGCGCTCCTGTTCCGATCGGCCGAGGCCCTGCGCGAGCTGCACCGGCCCGACGAGGCGGAGGCGCGGTTCCTCCAGGTAGCCGAGACCGCGCCCGACGACCCGTGGGCCGACGACGCGCTCGACCGCGCGGCGGCCTCGGCCCTGGGGCGCAAGGATGCGGCCGCCGCCCGCCGGATCGCGGCGCGGCTGGCAGCGCGCTATCCCTCCAGCCCGCTGAAGGGAGACGCCCGGCTGATCGAGGCCCGCGCCGCCGCGATGGCCGGCGAGCCGAAGGCCGCGGTCGAGATCCTGGAGCGGCTGCTCGGGATGGCCGGGGCCGGGGCCGCCGCCGGCGAGGCGGAAAAATCGTCCTTGAGCCCGGCCGCCGCGCGCGATGCCCGCTACGAGCTGGCGCTGGCCTATCGCGCGGTCGGTCGGCCGGCCGATGCCGAGAAGCTGCTGGCGGGCCTGGCGGCCGAGCCGGCCGGCCCGCTCGCCGCCGATGCCCAGTTCCTCCTCGGCCAGTCGCACCTCGAGGCCGGGCGATTCGCCGAGGCAATCCCGCCGCTGGAGCACTACCTGGCCGCCCAGCCCCGCGGCGAGGTGGCCGAGTTCGCCCTGGCGGACCTGGTTGCGGCGCGGGTCGGCGTCAAGCGGCTGGACGAGGCCGCCAGGGCGCTCGAGACCCTGGCGCGGCAGTTCCCGCGCGGAAAGGCCCTGCCGGGCGCGAGGCTTCGCTATGCCGAGGCCGCGCTGACCGCCCGGCAGTTCGACCGCGCCGCGGAGCAGTTCCGGCTGGCGGGGGGGCTCTCCGGCGAGAAGCCGAAGCCGGGCGGTGCCGGAGTCGCGGCGATCGAGCCGGCGATCCGGCTGCGCGCGCTCGTCGGCCTGGGCCGGGCTCTCGAGGCCCTGGGCAAGCACGCCGAGGCGGCCGAGGCGTTCGCCGGTGCCGGCGAGCTGATGCCCGCGGGGGATGCGTCCGCCGTCGAGCTGGCGATGGACCGGGCGCGGGCGCTGGAGGCGGGGAACCGGTCCGACGAGGCTCTGGCGGCCTACGCCGATCTGGCCGCGAGGGCCGGCGGGCGGCCCGAGGGCCTGAATGCCGCCGTGGCGTACGCCCGGCTGCTGGCGAAGCTGGGCCGGCACGAGCAGGCGGCCAGCGAATTCGGCCGGCTCGCCGGGGACGACCCGGCACGAGACGCCCTGGCGAAGCTCGGCATGTCGCCCGACGCCCTGCTCGCCGAGCAGGGCTGGGCGCTCGTCGACGCCGGCAAACCGGCCGAGGCCGACCGGGTCTTCACCCGCCTGCTCGAGAAGTTCCCGGATAGTCCGCACGCCGCGGAGGCCCGCTTCAACCTGGCCGAATCGGCCAACCAGGACGGCCGGCACGCCGAGGTCGTCCGGCTGCTCCTCCCGCTCGCCGCGAGCGGGAAGCCGGCGTCCGGGAATCCGGCTCCGGCGCAGGGCGATCCGTCGGCCCGGCTGATGCCGGCGGTGCTCTACCGGCTGGGCCGGTCGCAGGCCGAGCTGAAGGACTGGAAGCCCGCCGCCGGCACGCTCGAGCGGCTGCTGGCGGAGTTCCCCGACAATCCCTATCGCCGCGAGGCCCGGTTCCTGCGCGCCGAGGCGGCGCTCCAGCTCGGCGACGCGGCCGCGGCCGAAAAGGACCTCGCCGCCCTGCTGGCCGAGCCGGCCCGGCCTGATGACCCGCCCGGCCTGCGCCGGTCGGTCCGGCTCGAGCAGGTCCGCTGCCGGGTGGTGCTGCGGCAGTGGAAGGAACTGGTTCCCGAGATCCAGGCCCTGCGCGCCGAGCTGAAGCCGGACGATCCGGCGATCGCCGAGCTGGATTATGCCCAGGGCCAGGCGAGCATGGGCCTGGGCCGGAGGGACGACGCGCGGAAGTCGTTCCAGGCGGTGATCGCCGCGCGTCGCGGGGGCGAGCTGGCCGCGCAGGCGCAGCTCATGCGGGGCGAGACCTACTTCCACGAGGGCCGCCTGCGCGAGGCGCTCCGCGAGTTCCTCCAGGTCGACATCCTGTATGGAGAGGAAGCGCCGCGGTGGCAGGCCGCGGCGCTGCTCGAGGCCGGCAAGGTCTACGAGCGGCTCGACAAGTGGGCCGACGCGGCCGAGATCTACGACCGGCTCGTCGCGAAGCTTCCCGCCAATGACCCGGACGCGGCGACCGCCAGATCTCGCGGCGAGGCGGCGCGGAAGCGGGCCGCAAAACCCGCGCAGTCCGCCGAGAAAGCCGGTCCCGGAAAGACCTCGTAGATCGACCAGGCCACGCGCGTCGATGCGACGACCCGAACGCGACGAGGTGGGAAACAATCCCTGCACGGCGGCCGGGCGAAAGGACGAAGTATGTCAGAAGGCGCGCTGCGCCCGCGCGCCGCGGGCGGAACGGCGGCGGCGAGAATTCAGCGTCAATCCCGAAAGGCTCCGATAGGACCTCGCAGGGTGGGCATTGCCCACCGATTCGAGGCCTCGGCCGGTGGGCAATGCCCACCGGACAACACCCGACCGCCCTTCCGGGAGGGTCATTCAGGAGGAATCCTGCTCATGAACCGCGGGAAGCGGCCGGGCCTCGGATTGGCGGCGTTCGTCGCCGTCGCCATCGGATTATTCCTTGCGACCGCTCGGCCCGTCGGCGCCGACGAGGTCAGCTCGGCCAGCGGGACTCTCTCGGTGCGCGAGCGGATCGCGCACGAGGCATCCCGGGCCGCGCGGTGGCTGACCGACTGGTATCGCCGGACGCCGCCCTCGGAGCGGGTGACATGGGGCGGGCTGGTCGCCTGCGGCGGGCTGGCGGGCTTCGTGCTGCTGGAGCGGATGTTCCGCCTGCGGCTGCGACAGGTCGTGCCGCCGGCCTTCACGGCGAGGTTCGTCGACCACCTGCACGACGGCCGGCTCGACGGCGGCCAGGCCCTCGACCACTGCGAGCGGAACCCCAGCCCGGCAGCGCGGGTCGCGCTGGCGGCCGTGCGGCGGTGGGGCCGGCCCGCGGCCGACATGGAGCGCGCCGTGGCGTTGGCCCACCGGGTCGAGACCGACCGGCTGAACCGCAACGTGGGGACCCTGCGCCGCGCCGCGGCGCTGTCGGCCTTGCTCGGCGTGCTGGGGACGCTGTTCGCGCTCGGCCGGGCGCTCGAGTCGATCCCGGCCCCGGCCGCGGCGGTCGGCGGGCCGGGGATCTCGGCGGGCGCGGCGTGGGGCCCGGCGGTGGCGTCGGCCCTGGCACCGTTGTCGACCGGTCTGGTGATCGCGACGCTCGCCCTGGTGGCCTATGACGGCGTGCAGTCGCGGGTCGAGCAGCTCGCCGGCGCGCTCGACCGCCTGGGCGCCGAGACCATCGAGGCCATCGCCATGAGCGCGCCGCCGCCCGCCGCGCCGATCGCGATGGCCCGGACGCCGCACTCGGCGATCCCGGTCCGGCGCAAATCGAGCGGCGCGGGCGCGAGCCCCGGCGCCAGGGGTCAGAACGTGCCCGAGTAGATGGCGCACGAGCGGCAGACCTCCGGCGGCGAGTCGGAGGAGAGCGCGGCGCGGAAGGCCTGGTAGGCGTCGCCGTTCCACACGGCCAGGGCGCCGTCGGCCGCCATGTCGCCGAGGGTGGCGCGGTCGGGCGTGCCGACCATGCAACACGGCATCGCCAGCCCCTGGTAGCTGACATACGCCCCCTGCCAGGGCCAGTCGCAGCGCTCGGGGCCGGGCGTGCCGGGCGGGTGGTCGACCGGCCGGGTCCCCGGCAGGCGGAGATCCACCTTAAGCTCGCGGGCAGCCGCCAGGGCGCGGTCGAAGGTCTGCTGGATCCGCTCGCGATCCTCGTGGAGCAAGGTCTCGGCGTCGACGAAGTCGCGCATCGGGCGATAGTGCGCCGGCAGGCTCGACTCGCCGAAGTCGTGGCAGAGGTGCTGGACGAACATCGTGTCGATCTCCAGCCGGTGCGCCAGCCGGACGAGGTCGGGCAGCTCGGCGAGGTTCTGCCGCATCGCCACCGCGACCAGCCGGATGCGAGGGGTCGCGCTGCCGAGCCGCCGTCGCGCGGCGACCAGGCCCTCGAGGTTGCCGATCACCTGATCGAAATGGGCACGGACGCGGATCCGCTCGTAGGTCGCGGCGGTCGCGCCATCGACCGAGGCGTGCAGCTCGTCCAGCCCGCTGGTAATGCAGCGCTCGGCCCGGCGGGGATTGAGATAGGTCAGGTTCGTGTTGGTGCTCACCCGAATCCCGCGCGAGGCGGCCAGCTCCACCATGTCGAAGAACCGCGGGTGCATCATCGGCTCGCCGAGTCCCTGGATCTGGAGCCGCTCGAGCCCAGGGAACTCGTCGATCAGCCGTTCGAACAGGGCAAACTCCATGAACGCCGGCGGGCCGTGCGGCGGGCCGTCGCGGCGGAACTGGATCGGGCACATCTGGCAGCGCAGGTTGCACTGGCCGACGGCCTCGACCTGGAGGAAGCGCGGCAGGGGCGGCGTCAGGGTCGCGGTCGCGGTCGCAGTCGCTCTCTCGGTCGCAGTCGCTGTGTCCATGATTCCCCCAGCCATCAGGCGAAGACGACGCGGAACTTGAAGGCCCCGTACAGCCGCCAGAAGACCGACAGCGGCGGGATGAGGGCCGAGGTGGCGATCATCTCGAGCACGTGCGCGGGCGTCGCGGCGGTCCCGCGCAGGCGGCGGGCGCAGAAGCGAGCCGTGAGCGCGGCCCAGATCGCCGCCGAGGCGGCGGCCAGCGGCATCCGGCCCAGTCCGGCGGCGGCCGCCGCGACGACGAGCGCGGCGACGATGGCGTAATACTCGCCGGGCGGCCCCGGGCGGATCCGCTGGCGATAGGCCGTCGGGTGCTTCTTGTAGAGCAGGGCGTCGAACAGGCTCTTGCGCTGCTGCCGCAGGCTGACCCCCCAGGGCGCCGGGCGCACCGGATGGACCACGACCGCGGCCTCGGCCCGGACGATCGCGAGGCCGGCGCGCAGGAGGGAGAAATGCAGGTCGCTGTCCTCGCGCCAGGCGGCTGAGAACCGGTCGTCGAAGCCGCCGACGGCCAGGAGCGCGTCGCGCCGGCAGAAGCAGTTGGCCGTGACGAACTCGGCCCCCTCGAGGCCGGCGGCGTCGCGCTCGTAATCGGTGGGGCAGGGGGGCAGCGGCACGACGACCCGGCCCGACGCCGCCGCAACACCCCCGGCCATCGCCGCCAGGCCCGCCGAGAGCCACGACGGCTCGGGCACGCAGTCATCATCGGTGAACGCGATCACCTCGCCCCTCGCCGCCCGCCAGCCGAGGTTGCGCGCGGCCGCCGGGCCGTGCCGCCCGTGCACCGCGAGGTGGCGCACCGCCATCGGGCCGTTTGCCGCGCGGTCCTCGACCTGGCGGCGGGTCGCGTCGCTCGCGGCATCGTCGGCCACGAGGACCTCGAACTCGCCCGGATCGAGGTCCTGGCGCGCGAGCGCGTCGAGGCAGCGGGCGAGCAGCTCGGGGCGGCGGTAGGTGGGCACGACGACCGAGATCCTCATCGCTCAGGCGCCTCCGGTCTTCTCCAGCAGGAACGGGCCGATCACCAGGGCATCCAGCGGCGAGGTCCAGAAGCTCTCAACCGCGTCGCGCGGCGTGCAGACGATCGGCTCGCCCCGCGTGTTGAACGACGTGTTCACCAGCACCGGCACCCCCGTGCGCCGCTGGAACGCCCGGATCAGGTCGTAATAGATCGGGTTCTGGTCGCGGCGGATCGTCTGGATCCGCGCGGTGCCGTCGATGTGTCGCACGGCCGGGATCCGGTCGGCCCTGTCGGCCTTCACGTCGAAGACGAACAGCATGAACGGCGAGACCTGTGCGCCCTCGAACCATTCGACCGCTTCTTCCTCAAGGACCACCGGCGCGACCGGGCGGAAGTCCTCGCGGTCCTTGATCTCGTTGAGCCGGGCCTGCATTTCGGCGTGGAGCGGCGAGGCCAGGATCGACCGGGCGCCGAGTGCGCGGGGGCCGAACTCCATCCGGCCCTGGAACCAGCCGATGACCCGGTCCTGCGCCAGGATTGCGGCGGCCTCCTCGGGGACATCTTCCATCCGCCGATACGGGAGCCTGGACCATTTGAGGAACGCCTCGATCTCGGCCTCGCCGTACTCGGGGCCGAGGAAGGCGTGATCCATCGCCCAGTCGCGCCCGGCGCCCGGGCGCTCGCGGGCGTCGACCCAGAGCGCGGCGCCCAGCGCGGTGCCGGCGTCGCCCGCGGCGGGCTGGACCCAGATCGACTCGAATGGCCCGCGGTCGCGGAGCCGGGCGTTCATCACGCAGTTGAGCGCGACGCCGCCGGCCATGCAGAGATCCCGGCAGCCCGAGGCGCCCCGGAGCCAGCGCGCCAGCTCGAGCACCGTATCCTCGAGCACGACCTGGAGCGAGTGCGCGATGTCGAAGTGCCGCGCCTCGAGCGGCCCGCCACGCAGTCGGGCCGGGCCGAACCGCTCCTCCAGCCGCGGCGGGTCGATCGTGTACTTCCCCTCCGGCCCGAGGTGGATCATCGAGGCGAATTCCGAGACATATCGCGGCTTGCCGTACGAGGCCAGCGCCATCACCTTGTACTCGTCCGACGAGTGCAGGAATCCCAGGTAGCTCGTCACCTGCTCGTAGAGGATCCCCAGCGAGTGCGGCATGTGGACCTGGCCCAGCCATTCGAGCTCGATCCCCTGGCCGACGGCGTAGCCGGTCGTCGCCCGCTCGCCGCGGCCGTCGAGCGTCATCACGGCGGCCTTTTCGAAGGGCGACGCGTGGAACGCGCTGGCCGCGTGCGCCAGGTGGTGGGCGACGAAGTGCCAGCGGAATCGCGACCGCTGCCGCGCGTTGCGGAATCGCGCCTCCAGGTGGTGCGGCGCACCGTCCAGGAGCTGGCCGGGGGCATTCACGATCGACGAGAGGAACAGCGGGTCCCAGGGCGATTCCCACTCCGGCGCCGGGCCGATCTTCTGGAGCGGGATCGGGATCGAGTCGGCATCTCGATGGCGGCCCAGGAGCAGGTAGGGATCGTACGAGTAGGCCACGTGGTCGACTTCGGCGAGGTCGATGCCGGCGACGCCGAGGCAATAGTCGATCGCGTGGAACGGCAGCTCCCAGGCGGCGAACGGGACGGGACGCTTGCCGTGCTTGACGTGGGTGAACCGCTCGTCCTCGGCCGCGGCAATCACGCGGCCGTCGCGGACGAGGCACGCGGCCGGGTCGTGGTAGGCGGCGTTGATGCCCAGCGTGTACATCGTTCGTTGGCCTCCTGAAGCGGGATGCGATCCGATCCGACTCGATCGAATTCTCAGGCGAGGACGAGCAGGTCGAGCGCGGCGCGGAAGACCTCTTCCGGCTGGACGAGCCGCAGGCAATCGTGGTGCCCCTCGGGACAGACGCTCCTGTAGCAGGGCTGGCACGGGACCTCGTGGTTCAGGACACGGCTGGGGACCTGCCAGGGGGTGTGCTGGGGGTTCGTCAGCGCGTAGAGGTCGACCACGGGCGTACCGACCGCGGCCGCGACGTGCGCCGGGCCGGTGTTGTTCGAGATCAGCAGCGGTGCTTGCTCAATCAGGGCGGCGAGCTCGGCCAGGGTCAGCTCGCCGGCCATCGAGAACGACGGCGCGGCCATCGCGGCGCGGATCGATTCGATCAGCGGCCGCTCGGATTCGGACCCGGTGAAAATCACGCGGCAGTGCGCCTCGCGGGCGAGCCGGTGCGCGGCGCGGGCGAAGCCCTCGGGCGCGTACCGTCGCGACGGGGCCGACGCGCCCGGATGGATCACGACCCAGGGCGTCGCGCGCTCGATCGCCAGCCCTTCGAGCAGGCCGGCGATCCGTCGCCGCGCCTCGGCGGGGACGCGGAGCGAAAGCCGCTCGTCGCGGGCGCGGGCACCGACCTCCGCGACCAGGTCGAGCTGGCGGCGCACCTCGTGCCGCACGGTCGCCCCGGGCTCGGTCTCGCGCACCCAGTCGGTCAGCAGGCGATAGGGGTTCTCGCGGCAGTGGGCCAGCCGCAGCGGGATCTCGGCCAGGTAGCAGAGCATCGCCGCCGGGAGCGGGTTCTGGGTGTAGACGGTGAAGATCGCGGCCGCGTCGAAGCCCCCGGATCGCAACCGCTCGACCATCGCGAGGTCGTCGCGCGCGTCGGGCCGCGCGCCGGTCGCCTTCATCCAGGGGGCGTCGTAGACGATGACGTCGTCGATCTCGGGGATCAGGGGCGCGACCTCGGCCCCCGATCGCGAGGTCAGGAGCGTGATCCGGCGCGCCCGCGCGGATTCGCCCGATTCCTTCAACGCCCGAATGGCCGGCGTCGTCATGAGCACGTCGCCCATCGCGTCGAGGCGGACACAGAGGATGTTCGCGGCGCGATCCCACACCGCCGGGCGGTTCATCGGGGGACCTCCCGCGGCCGCGGGCCGACGCCGTCTGTCTCCGCGATGATTCGCGCGGCCTGGCCCAGGTCGGCCGCGCGGTGGTGCGGCTCGCGCCCGGGTGAGAGGATCCATTCGGTCTCGTTGCCGTTGTCGACCAGGATCGTGCGGCAGCCGGCGCGCCGGCCGGCCTCGACGTCGTCGAGGATGTCGCCCACGAGCCACGAGCGGGCCAGGTCGATGACGTGCTCGCGGGCAGTCCGCAGGAGCATCCCCGGCGCTGGCTTGCGGCAGTCGCAGGCGATCGAGTATTCCGCCACCGTGCCCTCCGGGTGATGCGGGCAGTAGACGAATGCCGCGAGCGGGACGCCCAGCTCGGCCAGCATCGACCTCAGCCGGTCCTCGACGGCCGCGATCGCCGACTCGGGAAAATGGCCGCGCGCGACGCCCGACTGGTTCGACACGACGACCAGGCGATAGCCCAGGCGGTGCAAGAGCGGCAGGCCCTCGGCGGCGCCGGGCGCGAGCGTCATGAGCGCCGGGTCGACGTTGTAGGGGATGTCGTCGATCATGGTGCCGTCCTTGTCGAGGAACACGGCGCGGTCGCCGGTCATCGGGTCTCGACCTCCCCGCGGAACACGGCCAGCCGGGGCAGGCCGACGACGTCGGGCACCGGAACCGCCTGGAGAGCCTGGCGGTCCGGCGCGAGCGAGGCCGCGGCGCGGTCGCGAGCCCGGGCGGCGCGGGCCGCGATCAGCTCGTCGTACACCGCGGCGACGTCGCGCGCCACGATCCCCCAGGTGAACCGCGCCGCCGCGCGCCGCGCGGCCTGCCGGCCGAAGAGGCGGATCAGGTCGGGATAGTGGAACAGCCGCGCCAGGCGGTCGGCGATCGCGTCCGGGTCGCGCGGCGGGACGAGGTAGCCGGTCTCGGCGTCGACCACTGTCGTCTTGATCCCACCGACGGCCGCGCCGACGACCGGCGTGCCGCACGCCGCCGCCTCGACCGGCGTGATCCCGAACGGCTCGTACCACGGCGTGGTGACGAACACGTCGGCCGCGCAGTAGTAGTAGCGCAGCTCGTCGCGGCCCCGGCTGCCGGTGAATGTGACTGAATCGGCGATGCCCTCGGCGCGGGCGATGCCCATCAGGCGGCCGATCTCGGGCGTGAGCCGCGGGTCGGGGTCGCGCGACTCGCCGCCGACGACCAGCAACCGCGCGGCGATGCCGTGATCCCGACGGAGCCGCGCCAGGCCCCGGATCGCGTCGTCGACCCCCTTGCGCGGGACCATCCGGCCGAGCTGGAGCACGATCCGCTCGTCGGGGTCCAGGCCCAGGACAGCCCGGGCGCGGGCCTTGCCCATCGGCCAGAACTCGGCCGGGTCGTAGCCGCAGGGGATCATCGCCATCCGCGAGCGGTCGGCGTCGTAGAGCTGAACCAGGTCGTCGGCGTCCTGCGGGCACTCGGCGAGGATCGCGTCGGCCTCGCGGACCACGCGGTCCTCGATGGCGATCCGCTCGTCGGGGAAGCCGTCGCGCCCGCCCTGGTGCATCCGGCGGACGCGCCCCAGCGCGTGGAATGTCACCGCGAACGGAAGTCCCGCGGCGCGCTTCAGCTCGGCGGCCACGAGCGCGGACATGAAAAAATGGGCGTGGACCAGGTCGTATCTCCGCCCGGCGCGGACGCGGCGGATCATCGACGCGGTGAATTCGCCCATGTGCGGCAGCAGCTCCTCCTTGCGGACCGGGGCGGCCGGCCCCGCGGGGACATGCACGATCCGCGCGCCGTCGGCCCAGGGCACGACGTCGTCGAGGTCGGCGCGGTCGCGCCGGGTGAAGACGTCGACCTCGTAGCCCAGCTCGGGCAGCCGCCGCGCGAGCTGGCCGACGTAGACGTTCTGGCCGCCGCTGTCGACGCCCCCCAGCATGGCCAGCGGCGAGGCATGCTCACTGATCAACGCGATCCGGTTCCTCTTCATCCCGTTGCTCCCATGCCCATGCCCAGTGCCAGTCCCGGCGCGACGCGGATCGCACCGGGCCGCGCCCGGCCCGTGACCAGGCTGAAGGTCGCCTCCCAGTCGGCCGCGAAGCGGTCGATGTGGAACCGTTCGAGCGCCCGCCGCCGCGCCTCGTGTCCCATCCGACGTGCCTCGCCGGGGTTCTCCAGCAGCAAACGCATCTTCTCCACCAGCCGGCCGACGTCGGTGTCGACGTGGCCCGAGACTCCGTCCTCGATCGCCGCGGCCATCTCGGTCGTCGCCAGGCCCACGATCGGCATGCCCAGCGTCATCGCCTCGATGACCGCCAGGCCCAGGCTGGTCCACCGGATCGGGTTGAAGAAGAACCGGTAACGCGACTCGAACGCGGCCAGCTCCATCGGGTGGACCTCGCCCCAGCCGCCGATCGACTGCGCGTCCATGCCGACCAGCTCCAGCGGCACCGACCGACGCGCCTCCTCGAAGACGTCGGCGCCCAGCAGCCGTCCCCGCGATCGCAGGTGGTTGATCACGACGATTCCCTGATCCAGCTCGCCCGTGTAGCGCACGCCCTCGGGCACGAAGACGCCGTGGTCGATCACGCGCGTGGGCGTCCGGCCGCTGTCCCACATCAGGCGGTTGAACGGCGTGACGTGTACCAGCAGGCCGTCGGGCTCGTCGAACCAGTGGCGGGTGTCCGTGGGATGCTCGCGCGGCGGGTCGTGCTCGAGGTAGATCCGCGGCAGCCGGCGCTGGCGGTCGCTGAGGATTTCGAACTGGTCGACCTCGTAATTCCGCCGCGTCTGGAACAGGATGCAGTCGAATTCTCCGTCGCGCACGGCCTCGGCCGGCACTTCCCTGACGTTCTCGGGGAACGGGAACGTCGAGCCCCGGCCGCCGTAGCCCTCGAATGGCCCTGCCTTGACCGGGATGTGGAATTCGACGGCCGCCCGCGACAGGTACAGCAGGTAATTGCCGTGGATGTGCCAGGTCAGGACGCGTATCGGTCTCATGGACGGACTCTCTCAGGAAGCCTCGACGAGCAATCGGCCGGCGGGCAGGTGGGCCCGCGCGGCGGCCTTCACATCGAGCAATTCGAGGGCCTGGCCGACGACCTCGTCGACGGCGACGCCCGACTCGCGGCAGAGGACGTGGTGCAGGCTCGAGTCGACGGGTGCCCAGCGCGCCGGGTTGTCGCCGGTCGAGATCACGACACTGGGGACCCGCAGCGCGGCCGCGATGTGCGAGATGCCCGTGTCGTTGCACACGAGCAGCCGCATGCCCGAGACCAGGGCGCCCAGCATGCCCAGGTCGGTCCGCCCGGCCAGGTCGACGCAGCGCCCCCCGATCGCGCGGGCGACCTCGGCGGTCAGCCCGGCCTCGGCGGACGTGCCGGTCAGCACGACCGTCAGGCCGCGGTCGGCCAGCGCGCGCCCGACGGCCGCGAATCGCTCGACCGGCCATCGCCGCGGGCCGACGCTCGCGCCCGGATGGATGCCGACGTAGGTGCCCAGTTCCAGGTCGCGGGCTTCGGGAACCTCGTGCAGCCGGGCGAAATCGTCCGCCCGCAGCGGGAACTCCAGTTCCTCGCCCCGCGACGGCGCGCCCAGGAACTCGACCAGGCTCAGCAGCCGGCGGATCTCGAGCCCGCTCTCGGGCCAGGGCAGGAACCGTTCGGGATCGGGGCAATAGTCGCCGGGCAGGAAGAAGCCCGCGCATCGCTGGGCGCCGAATAGCGCGGTCAGGGGATTGACGAACGGGCCCGATCCATGAAGCTGGATCGCCAGGTCGAATCGCTCGCGCTGCATCTCCGCCAGGAACGCGGGGATGCGCGCGATCTCGGGCGTGCGCTCGGGCAGGCCGGGGAAGCCGGGGAACTCGCGGAAGCCGTCGAGATAGCCGTTGAAGCGGTCGACGAACCAGCGAGCCCAGGGGAGCCCGATCAGCACGATCTCGGCCTTCGGCAGCGCGGCGCGCAGGGCCCGCAGCGCGGGGACCGCGCAGAGCAGGTCGCCGAGTTGCAGCGCCCTCAGGATCGCGATCCGCCGCGGTGGGCTGTCGTCGCGACCGAGAGGAGTCTTCCCTCGCATCATTGCGGCTTCATTCCCCATTCTGGGCGGAAAGGTCCCGGACGACCGCGCAACCCGATCGCCCCCGCGCCGGCGGCTCTCCCGGGCGGGCGTGGGCTGTTGTCGATCGCCCGACGGCGCGGTCGAACCTCGTCCCGGACGGCCACGGGCCGTCCAGGTCGCGCGTCGGCGACGGATCACACGAAAACTCAATTGCCTCACCGCGATCGGGCCGTAGTCTTCCTGTTCCGAGCAGTCAGAATGGCCCGCGGGGCGGTCGTGTCTTCAAAGCAATTCTGATACCAACATCCTGATGGAGACACAGGGGCCTGGGCAAAAGTGCCGGGATTCCACGCGTCCCCGCTCCGAGCGAGCTTGCGTGCGGAAGGAATCCGTTCCGGTCCTCGTGTCTGGAGGCCGGTTTCCATGAAGCAATCCCCATACCGACATCCGATTCGAGACACCCTCGTCCCGGGAACCGGCACGCCGCCGAGGCGGCTTTATGTTTCGAAGAGAAGAAGGGGACGACGGGCGGAGGTACGCGCAGAATCCGGCGAGGTCCGGTCGGGGCGCGTCCGGGCGTCGCCGACTGCGGGGCGACGGGCGCCCGGGGCGCATCCTCGGGAGTCGAGATTCCCCCTTTCGCCCCGGCCCCTCGTTTAATGACTGCTTTTCACTGACCACGGACCACCGACCACCGACCACCGACCAATGACCAATGACCACGGACCAATGACCAATGACCACGGACCAATGACCAATGACCAATGACCACGGACCACTGGCGACTCAGCGCATCTGGCGGTCTCTCGCGAAGCGGTAGGCCGCCTGGACCTGGTCGTCGGTCCAGTCGACGATCCTGGGGGGATAGCCCTTCTTCTTGCCGAAGGAGAAGATCAGCCCCTTGGCGTCGGGGTCCTGCTTGGCGGCCCAGCCGAGGAGTTGCCGGCCGTTCGACGGGGCCGCGGCCTCGCCGTCGAGATCGCGGTCGTCGTCCCGGTCGAACTCGTCGCGTGCCCGGCGGGCCGGTGCCGGTGCCGGCGCCTGGGTCGGTGCCGCCGTTCGTCCTTCGTGGCCGGTCGATCGCGATGGGACCGGTCGGGCGCGGGCGGACGACGGCGCGGACGGGCGAACGGCCGTCGATCGCAGGCGATCGATCTCGTCGTCGACCGTGTTCTCGCACATCTCCAGCCAGCGGTCGCGGATCCGGGCCAGCTCGGCCTCGCCGGTCCCGCCGGGAACCTCGACCTCGATCTCGCACGTCGCGCCGACGCTGCCGTCGCCGTCGGTGGCCTCCCTGCGCGAAACTCCGACCTTCAGTCGCATCACGGCGTCTTCCCCCCGGGGCTTGTTTCGGTCGCGGTTCCGCGCCGACGGCGCGGATGGCGGTCGTCAAAACCGGGCCGGCGACCTCGCCGGCCGGCCAAACGGGTCTTTCCCGATGGCCTCTCGACATAAGATAATACTCCGCGGGCCGTCCGACGCCACCGCACGGCACAGGAACCCAGGGAGACGAGCGATGAACGGGCTCATGATGGACTGGCCGCTGCTGGTCCCCAGCATCCTGCACCGAGCGGCGCGGATCTACCCCGAGAAGGCGATCGTCAGCCGGTGGGCCGACGGCACGATCCACCGGATGAACTACGGCGAGCTGGAGGTCCGCGTCCACCGGCTGATGAACGCGCTGAGATCGCTGGGAATCCGGCCCGGCGACCGCGTCGCGACCCTCGCGTGGAACAGCCACCGGCACCTGGAACTCTACTTCGCGGTGCCGTCGATGGGCGCCGTGCTGCACACGATCAACTTTCGGCTGGCGCGCGAGCAGTTGAAGTACATCATCAATCACGCCGAGGACCGGGTCCTGTTCGTCGACCGCTCGGTCGCGCCGCTGGCCGCCGCGATGCGAGAAGACATCCCGGGCGTCGAGCAGTTCATCGTGATGGACGACCGCTGCGCCGGGCCGTCCGCCCTGCCGGCGCCGGCGATCGACTACGAGGACCTGCTGGCCGGGGCGTCGGAGCGAGCCGAGTTCCCCCGGCTCGAGGAGAACATGGCCGCAGGAATGTGCTATACCTCGGCCACCACCGGCGAGCCGAAGGGGGTTGTGTACAGCCATCGCTCGACCTATTTGCACGCGATGGCCGGCTGCCTGGCCGACGCCGGCGCCCTGAACGAGCGAGAAATCGCGCTGCCCGCCGTGCCGATGTTCCACGTGAATGCCTGGGGGATGCCGTATTCCTGCGCGATGACGGGCGCCGCGCAGGTCTTCCCCGGCTCGGGCCTGATCGGCCAGCCGCTGGCCGAGCTGCTGGAATCGCAGCGCGTCACCTGCGCTGCGGGGGTGCCGACGATCTGGACGCTGCTCTACCAGCACCTGAAGGAGAAGAAATACGACCTGTCGAGCCTGCACACGCTGCTGGTCGGCGGCTCGGCGGCCCCTCGGTGGATGCTCGAGCGGTTCGAGCGCGATTTCGGCATCCGGGTGCTGCACGCCTGGGGCATGACCGAGACCTCGCCGGTGGGCACGTTCTCGCGGCTCCGGGCCGAGATGCTCGCCTGGCCCGAGGAGCGCCAGATGGAATATCGCCTCAAGCAGGGGATCCCGATTCCCGGCGTCGAGACCCGCATCCTGGGCGACGGCGGCGAGGACCTGCCCTGGGACGGCGAGCATGTCGGCGAGCTGGCCGTTCGCGGCCCGTGGGTCGCGTCGAGCTACTACAACAATCCCGAGGCCGGCGCCGCGTTCACGCCCGACGGCTGGTTCCGCACCGGCGACATGGCCAGCATCGACCGCTACGGCTATGTGCAGCTCAGCGACCGCAAGAAGGACCTGATCAAGCGCAAGGGAGAGTGGATCTCGAGCGTCGACATGGAAAACGTCGTCTCGGGCCATCCGGGCGTCGCCGAGGCCGCGGTGGTCGCGCGCCCGGATCCGGTCTGCGACGAGCTGCCCGCGGTGCTGGTGGTCCGCCGGGCCGGGGCCGAGCCGCCGGTCGAGCCGCAGGACATCATCGACTGGCTTGCCCCGAAGTTCGCCCGCTGGCAGTTGCCGCTGCACGAGGACATCCACTTCGTCGAGTCGATCCCCAAGACGGGCGTCGGCAAGATCGACAAGAAGGTCCTCCGGCAGCTCGTGACGACGCTGTCGAAGCCCCCGGGCGGCTGAGAGTCGGTTCCGGAAGGGCTCGGAGCCCCCGTCAGGGGGCGATCGGACGTAGCCGGGGGGCGTGAGCCCCCCGGGCTCGGACCGCCGCGTTACACACCGAATCCTCTCGACGGCCCCTCCCGGCCGCGACCCCGCCACGCGGGGTCGCGACCGCGAGGATGACGCGATGTCGGGGAGATGAGGGTTCGCATGGCGGCCCGGGGGACTGACGCCCCCCCGGCTACGTCCTGACGCCCACTTCGTGGGCTTCCGGGACCGATTCTGAGCCGGGCCACGTCCGGATCGCCGGATCGCCGAGGTTCGCGCTCGGCCCCTTTCCCGTCTGGCTCCTTCCGCGCATCATATTGCGTCCCGTGGACGCACAGGAGTCGACGATCAATGAGCACAGTCCTGGTCACCGGCGGTTCGGGTTTTATCGGCAGCCATTGCATCCTCCAGCTCCTGGCCGCCGGGCATGAGGTGCGCACCACGGTGCGCAGCCTCGCCCGCGAGCCGGACGTGCGGGCGATGCTGAAGCTCGGCGGCGCCGAGCCGGGCGATCGCCTGAGGTTCTTCGCCGCCGACCTGTTGTCCGACGCCGGCTGGGCTGAGGCCGTTGCGGGGTGCGAGTTTATCCTGCACGTCGCCTCGCCATTTCCGCCGACCGTGCCGAAGGACGACGAGGAGCTGATCGCTCCGGCGCGCGAGGGCACCCTGCGGGTGCTGCGCGCGGCGCGCGAGGCCGGCGTCCGGCGGGTGGTGCTCACCTCGTCATTCGCCGCGATCGGCTACGGCCACGAGCCCCGGGACACGCCGTTCAACGAGGACGACTGGACCGACCCGTATGCGCCCGACGTGCAGCCGTACGCCCGGTCGAAGACCCTGGCCGAGCGCGCCGCCTGGGAGTTCGTCCATGTCGAAGGGGGCGGGCTCGAGCTGGCGGTCGTGAACCCGGTCGGGGTGTTCGGCCCGGTGCTGGGGCCGGATTACTCGACCTCGATCCTGCTGGCAAAGCGCCTGATGGACGGCGACGTCCCGGGCTGCCCGCGGCTCTGGTTCGGCGTCGTGGACGTCCGCGACGTGGCCGACCTGCACCTCCGCGCCATGACCGACCCGGCCGCCAGCGGCGAACGATTCCTGGCCGTGGCCGGCGAGTTCGTCTCGGTCCGCGACATCGCCCGGATCCTCAAGGATCACATGGGCGCCGCGGGGCGCCGGGTGAAGACCTGGCAGGTGCCCGACTGGGTCGTGTGTCTGGCGTCGTGGCGCGACCCGGCGGTCAAGCAGATCCTGCCCGAGCTCGGCCATCGCAAGAACGCCACCGCGGACAAGGCCCGCCGCCGGCTCGGCTGGTCGCCCCGTTCGATCGAGGAGGCCATCGTCGCGACCGCCGAGAGCCTCGAACGCCTGGGGCTTTTGAAGCACCAGGGCCGCATCCGGACCGCGGAACGGGACCACGGATGACATACAGGGAAATCCGCCGACGGTCCGCGGCCATGCGAGATCTGGAGATCAACCACGAATGGCACGAAGGGCACGAATGGGAGGGCGGCCGAGCCCAGTCTTCATTCGTGGCATTCGTGCCATTCGTGGTGAAGATTCCTTCGGCCACCCCGACATCTGCGGCTGACCGCCTCGACCGATCTTACTTGCCGCCCTTCTCCGACGGCACCAGGAACGAGTCGAACACCCGCACGTTGGCGAACGACGCGCGGTTCTCGTCGACGAACTTCTGGTGCCGCTCGCTCTTGAGGTACTTCGCCTTGGCCGCCTTGTTCTCGAAGACGACGTGGAGCGCGACGTCGAAGTCCTTGACGCTCACCGGTTCCTGCACGTCCTCGTCCTCGGCGATCGTGCCGACCGAGAAATACTGCGTCCCCTCGTGATTGGCGAGGTACTTCTCGCACGAGGCGATGAACCGCTCGCGCGACTCGTGCGAGTGATCCTTGAGGCCGAAGAAGACCATGTGCGCCAGCGGCCGGTCGGCCCGGTTCCCCGTCCGCGCGGCGGCATCCAGCGCGAACATGCCGGCGAGGGCGAACAGGGCCAGGATCATCAGGGCGTACTTCATGGCGTTTCTCCCGGAGAAGGATGCACTGGGTTGGCTGAAGGAAAAAGTCCCTGAACATGATGAACACCGTCCCCCGGCGTTGCAAGGCGATGGCGGCCGTCGAATGCCGGGAGAATCGGCAGAGCCCGCCGTCTCGCCGGGGTCGAGGTCCGTCGTCGACATGGACGATTACCGGCCACTCGGGTAAGGTGTTTTTGGTCAAATGGACAGGCTGAGGGCTCCCGGGGCGAGGCCCCGGCGATCCCGGACATCCCGAAAAGAAGGCGGCTCATGGCGGAAACCGGCCCGGCATCGCGACCCGTGCTCGTCCTGGACTTCGGCGCGCAGTACGTGCAGCTCATCGCGCGCCGGGTGCGCGAGCGGCACGCCTTCGCGCGGATCGTCCGGCACGACATTACGGCCGAGCGGATCCGCGAGCTGAATCCCCTCGCCCTGATCCTCTCGGGCGGGCCGCGGAGCGTCTACGAGCCCGGCGCCCCGCGCTGCGACCCGGCGATCTTCAAGCTGGGCATCCCGATCCTGGGGATCTGCTACGGGCTCCAGCTCGCCGCGGACTCACTGGGCGCGCGCGTCGAGGCCAACCCGGCGCGGGGCGAGTACGGCCGGACCGAGTGCCATGTGCTCGATGAGTCGGATCCGCTGTTCCACGACGTCCCGCGCGACACGATCGTCTGGATGAGCCACGGCGACCAGATCCACGAGGCCGGCGGCGATTTCGTGCCGCTGGCCGCGACGCCGCACTGCCCGATCGCCGCCGTGCGGCATCGCAGCCTGCCGCTCTATGGCCTCCAGTTCCATCCGGAGGTCTCGCACACGCCGTATGGCTCATTGATCCTCGGCAACTTCCTCGACCGGATCTGCGGCAACCCGCGGGACTGGACGATGGGCCGGTTCATCGAGCGCTCGGTCGCCGAGGTCTCCGCACGCGTCGGCCCTGGCGATCGGGTCGTCTGCGGGCTGTCGGGCGGGGTCGATTCGGCCGTGTGTGCGGCGCTCCTGGCCAAGGCGCTCGGCCCCCGTGTCGTCTGCGTGTTCGTCGACACCGGCTTGCTGCGGCACAACGAACGGGCCGAGGTCGTCGAGATGTTCGGCCTCCAGACCGACGCCGAGCTTCGCGTCGTGGATGCCGAGGCGACGTTCCTGAAGGCCCTGGCCGGCGTGACGGACCCCCAGGAAAAGCGGCGGCGGATCGGCCACGCGTTCATCGACGTCTTCCGCGAGGCGGCCCGCTCGATCGACGGCGCGAGCTTCCTGGCGCAGGGGACGCTCTATCCCGACGTGATCGAGAGCGGCGGCGAGCCCGACGGGCCAACGGCCACGATCAAGATCCACCACAACGTCGGCGGCCTGCCGGCCGAGCTGGGCTTCGAGCTGATCGAACCGCTGCGCGACCTGTTCAAGGACGAGGTCCGCCGGCTGGGGATCGAGCTGGGCCTGGCCGACCGGCTGGTCTGGCGCCACCCGTTCCCCGGTCCTGGGCTGGCGGTGCGCTGCCTGGGCGAGGTCACCGCCGAGCGACTGGCGATCCTGCGCCAGGCCGACGCCATCTTCCTCGAAGAGCTGCGCAACGCCGGCCTCGAGCGCCAGGTCGCGCAGGCGTTCGCCGTGCTGTTACCCGTGCAGGCCGTCGGCGTGCAGGGCGACGCTCGAACGTATGAGAGCGTCATCGCGATCCGCGCCGTCGAGACGGATGACTTCATGACGGCCGACTGGTCGCGACTGCCCCACGACCTGCTCGCGCGGGTCTCGACGCGGATCACCAACGCCGTGAAGGGCGTCAACCGGGTCGTCTACGACATCACCAGCAAGCCGCCCGGGACGATCGAGTGGGAGTGATCCGCGGCGGGCGCGGTTCGAGGTCGATCAACGCCGATCGGCGCCGCGGCGACGGCCGCGCCCTCGCACCACCAGCCAGGCGGCCAGGCCGGCCATCGCGAAGATGCTGCTGGGCTCGGGCACCGCGTAGTTCGGATCGGGCAGACCGACCGGATTGAGCAGGAACTCGTAGTGGGCGGAGTCGTATCGGTCGGGCCCGTTACTCGAGTAGCCGGTTGCCAGGATCTGGCCGACGTTGTTGATCGCGAATGCTGAGGTCAGCGTGACGCCGGGGATGTGGACAAGGTCGTTCAGGTTGTACATCTTCCCGTTGACATCGAGGAACGCCAGCGAGTTCGACTCGCCGACGATCGCACCGGCGTTGTTGATCGCGTTGGCCTGGCTGTAGGTGACGCCCCAGAACGTGTGCGAGACGTCGGTGTTCAGCGTGCCGAGGTCCTGCATCTGGCCGTTCTGGTACAGGAACGCATGCTGGACGCCGGAGGCCGTCTCGGACGTGCCGACGATCGCGCCGGCGTTGTTGATCGCCGAGGCGATGCTATTTGCCCCACCCAGGGTTCCCAGGTCGATGACCTTGCCGTTCTGAAAGAGCACGGCGTGAGCATAGCTTTGGTAGAACATCGGACTGTCAGGAGCGGGTCCGGTTGAGCTCAGAGGATTGTTGGAACCCGAGGGAATCTGAGAATATCCAACAGCCTGGCCCGCGTCGTTAACGCCTGTCGCATAACTGGTCTGCCCGCCCGGCAGGGTGCCCAGGTCGGTCATCACCCCATTGGTCGCGATGAACGCGTGTCTTGCTCCACTCGACGTTTCCGCCCATCCGACCACCTGTCCGGCGTTGTTTATCCCGGCCGGGGAGCTGTTCGGCCCGCCCAGGGTACCGAGGTCGGTTGTAGTCTGGCCGTTGCTCACTACGGCGTGTCCGGTCTGCGTGAAGTTCGTCGAGCCAGGGCTCGTGGGGACCAGAATCCCCGCGCCGGTCGCGATCATGCCCGAGTTGTTGAGGTAAGACTGGTCGATCCTGCTACCGTAGAAGCCATGCGGGGGATTGGGAATCGGCGGTCGCGTCTCGCCGGACCACATGCCGTACCCATTGTACAGCGTCGGCGCCCGGTTACCCCAGGACGAGACCACCTGGCTGGAGTCGTTCAGCCCGGTCACCGAGCCTGGGATGAGGTTGACGGCGTTGAACATCGGGTCGGCGTGGGCCGACGCGGCAGCGAGGGTCATGAGGACTGCGGCCATCAGGCCCGCCAACTTCAGGCGCGAACTCCGCTGCGGCATCGCAATCCCTCCTGGACGAATCAATCGCGGCGATGGGCATCCTGGCCCGCTCGGCGGGGATCATGCACGTTCGCCCGATCGGAGTCAACCCGAACTGTTTCATTCAGCGTGGTGGCGTGGTGATGCCGGGATCGCACCGATCCCAGGTTTCGGTCGGATGCTGTTGGAACTCCCGCGGTCCTGGGGTAGAGTCAAGACGTTCGTCCGCGTGGTCCCTCCAACCGGCCGGCATGGCCGAGGACGTCGTCCGATGAAGCGCACTTCGCCCCGAGTCGCGGGTCTGCTGGTTGTGCTGGTCCTGGGGGTCGTGTCGGCCGCGAGGGGCGAGACCCGCACGGTCGCCCGCTGCGGCGAGGGCTTCCTCGAGGAAGTCGACGGCTACCGCGTCCTGCACGTCAAGGGGACGCCGTATGAGATGGGCTACCAGCAGGGGGCCTTGCTGCGCGACGAGATCCGCGAGCAGGTCCACTTCCTGTTCGACGTCAAGGCGAAGGAGATGACCTTCGAGCTGGCCGGGATCAAGCTGCTCGAGCCGAAGCGGGCCATCCGGGGTATCGCGGCGCGGCAGCGGAAGTTTGTCCCCGAGCGGTTCTTCGACGAGATGCGCGGGATCGCCGACGGCGCCGGGATGGACGTCCAGGACATCGTCGTCGCCAACTTCATCCCCGAGATGTTTCACTGCTCGGGCTTCGCGCTCAGTGGCTCGGCCACGAAGGACGGCACGCTCTATCACGGCCGGATCCTTGACTACGGCTGCGACTGGAGGCTCCAGGACCACGCGGTGTTGACTGTCGCCGAGCCGAAGGGGCGGATCCCGTTCGTGAACGTCACCTACGCCGGCTTCGTCGGCTCGGTGACCGGCATGAACGCCGAGCGGATCTCGATCGGCGAGATGGGCGGTCGCGGCCTGGGCCACTGGGACGGCGTGCCGATGGCGCTGCTGGTCCGGATGGCACTCGAGGAGGCCGACAGCCTCGATCACGCGATCGCCGTCTTCCGCGATCATCCGAGGACCTGCGAATATTATTACGTCCTCGCCGACGGCGAGACCGGCAAGGCGGTCGGCATGGAGGGATCCTGGAACGTGTTCGGCACGATCGCGATGGGCGAGAGCCACCCGAAGCTGCCGGTTGCGATCAAGGACGCCGTCGTGCTCTCGGCCGGCAAGCGGTACAACGAGCTGTCGCGCCGGGTGAAGGAGGGCCGCGGGACGTTCGATGCCGACTCGGCCCGGCACCTGATGGACCGCCCGGTCGCGATGAACTCGAATTTGCACAGTGTCCTCTTTGAGACGACCACGACGCGGTTCTGGGTCGCCAATGCCTCGAAGGACGGGAAGCCGGCGGCGGATCAGCCGTTCCACGCGTTCCAGCTTCGCGACCTGCTGGCCCATCGGCCGGACACGACCGCCCCCGCGCTGCCCGCCCCGCCGGCCGATCCCCGCGGCGCCCAGGCGAAGGCGACGACGGGTTCCGCCAGGTGATGGTCCCCAGCGATCGGCGACGAGGGGGAATTCCGCCCAGAGAATCCCTGCGAAAGCGGCGGCGTCCGACCTTCGCACCCTGATTGTTCTCAAGCGCACCGTGCCCGCGACGACCACGAGAGGAGCCCCCCGCGATGCGGTCGATGCCGATGTCCCGTCTCGCCCCCCTGCTGCTCGCCGCCTTAGCCTCCGCCTTCGGGCCGAGGGCCGCCGAGGCCCAGACGAAGAAGATCGACCTGAGCACCCGCGCCGGCGCCGACGCGGTCAAGGGCCAGTGGAAGTATCACGACGTCAAGATCGTCGAGGTCGAGGCCAAAAGCCCCAGCGGCAAGCCGAACAAAACCTACGACATCCGCCCGCGCGGCGAGGAAGTGGCCCCGGCCGATTACGACGACAGCGGGTGGGAATCGATCACGCCCGAGTCGATCAAGAAAGGCCGGTCGACGGGACTCGTCTGCTTCGCCTGGTACCGGATCAAGATCACCATCCCGCCCGAGGCGGCCGGCAAGAAGGTGTATTTCCGTTCCACTGTGGATGACTACGGCGAGGTCTGGGTCGACGGCAAGCTCCCGCGCAAGGTGGGCTCGACCGGCGGGCCGATCGTCGCCGGGTTCAACGCCCCCAATCGCGTCGAACTCAAGGACGCCCGGCCGGGCAAGGTCTATCAGATCGCGATCTTCGGCATCAACGGCCCGATCTCGTCGGCCCCCACCAACTGGATCTTCCTGGCGGACACGTACCTCGAGATCGAGGAAAAGAAGTAAGCGTCCGTTCTGGGAGCCCACGAAGTGGGCGCCAGGACGTAGCCGGGGGGCGTCAGCCCTCCGGGCCGCCAGGCGTACCCTCATCTCCCCGCCATCCTTTCACCCTCCCGGCCGCGACCCCGCCATGCGGGGTCGCGGCCGGGAGGATCCGTCGCGAGGATTTCGGTGGGTGATGCGGCGGCCTTGCCCCGGGGGGCTGACGCCCCCCGGCTACGTCCGATCGCCCCCTGACGGGGGCTCGGAGCCCTTCCCGGACAAACTCCAAGTAGAAGTCACCCGCCCATGACGCTCCTCGAAACCGACCTCTGGCCCGGCGCCGTCCCAAAGCGGCAAGGCAAGGTGCGCGACGTTTATGACCTGGGCGAGCGGATGCTCCTGGTCGCCACCGACCGGATCAGCGCGTTCGACTGGGTCCTCCCCACGGGAATTCCCGACAAGGGACGGATCCTCACCGGGCTGAGCGCCTTCTGGTTCCGGCACCTGGGCATCCCCAATCACCTGGTCTCGGCCGATGTCGACGCCTTTGACCTCGAGCTCACCGCCGACGAGCGCGACGCCCTGCGCGGCCGGTCGATGCTGGTGAAGAAAGTGCGGATCGTGCCGTTCGAGTGCGTGGTCCGCGGCTACCTGGCCGGCAGCGGCTGGAAGGAATACCGCCAGTCCCGGTCGGTCTGCGGCATCCCGCTGCCGGACGGGCTGGTCGAGGGCTCGCGGATCGGGCCGATCTTCACCCCGGCCACCAAGGCCGAGTCGGGGCACGACGAGAACGTCTCGTTCGAGACGATGGCGAACGCCGTCGGCGCCGAGGTGGCCGAGACGCTACAATCGATGAGCCTGGAGGTCTACTCGAGGGCCGCGGATCACGCCGCGACATGCGGGCTGATCCTGGCCGACACGAAGTTCGAATGGGGCTTCGACGCACGCACCGGCGAGCTGCTGCTGGCCGACGAGGTGCTCACCCCGGACAGCTCGCGCTACTGGGCCTGGAACGAGTATCATCCCGGCGGCGCGCAGCCGTCCTTCGACAAGCAGTTCGTCCGCGACTGGCTGGAGTCGACCGGCTGGGACAAGGCCAGCCCGCCCCCGGAGCTGCCCCCCGAGGTCGTCGCCCGCACACGCCAGAAGTATGTCGAAGCCTACGAGCGGCTGACCGGCGGCGCCTTCCCGTACGAATGAACGACTCGACCGAATCGACTGGATTGGATTGAAGCTGCCATGCTCCGCTACCTGACCGCCGGCGAGTCGCACGGCCCGGCACTGACCGCGATCGTCGAGGGCTTTCCCTCCGGGGTGACGCTCGACACCGGGCCGATCAACCGCGAACTCGAGCGCCGACAGGGAGGCTACGGCCGGGGCAAGCGGCAGAAGCTCGAGACCGACCGGATCATCGTCGATTCGGGCACGTACCACGGGGTCACGACGGGCGCGCCGATCACGCTGCGGCTGATCAACAACGACGCCAAGCTCGAGCGGCTGGTCGAGCCCGCCTCGCCGCGCGGCGGGCACATCGACCTGGCCGGGTCGATCAACTACCAGACGGGCATCCGCCAGGTGCTCGAGCGCGCCAGCGCCCGCGAGACGGCGCTCCGCGTTGCGGTCGGGGCGCTCGCCCGGCTGCTGCTGGCCGAGCTGGGGATCACGGTGTTCGGCTACGTCCGCGAGCTGGGCGGGGTCGAGGCGCCGCCGCTGTCGTTCGACCTGTCCGTCCGCGACGCCAGCCCGGTCTACACGCTGAACCCCAACGCCGACCCCGCGATCGTCGCAGCGATCGACGCGGCGCGCGAGGCGGGCGACACCCTAGGCGGGATCGTCGAAGCGGTCGTCACCGGCTGTCCGATCGGCCTGGGCAGCCACGCGCAGTGGGACCGGAAGCTCGATGCCCGGCTCGCCGCCGCGGTGATGAGCATCCAGGCGATCAAGGCCGTCGAGATCGGCCTGGGCGTCGAGGCGGCCCGCCGGCCGGGATCCCAGGTGATGGACCCGATCAGGTATGAGGATGATCACCCGGTGGACGACCGCCGCTTCGGCTTTCGCCGCCCGACCAACAACGCCGGCGGGATCGAGGGAGGCACGTCGAACGGCGAGCCGATCGTGGTCCGTGCCGCCAAGAAGCCGATCAGCACGCTGGCGGCCCGCGGGCCCTCGGTGAACATGGCGACCAAGCAGCCGCAGCCCGCGACCTATGAGCGCTCGGACGTCTGCGCCGTCCCGGCCGCGAGCGTGATCGTCGAGAACGTCGTCGCCTTCGAGATCGCCTCGGCCCTGGTCGAGAAGTACGTCGGCACCAGCCTCGAGGCGATTCGCACCGCGCACGACGCCTTCCACGACCTCAACCGCCGACGCCTGGCCGAGTGGGGCACGGCGGGGCGGGGGTGATCGGCTCAATTCCGCGCAATGCACCGCCTGATGATCAGGGCTGTCGGGGATCGATGACCACCAGACCCTCGCTTGTCGCAACCGCGCACAGATCCCGGTCGGCGCACACGAAGTGGTCGATGGAAGCCGCTGCGTGGAAATGAAGGGCAACGGCCAGTTGAATCGCGTCCATCGCGCGAAGTCTCTGGCTCGTCCCATGATCGTCGATCAGGCGACCGGCCCGCACGAAGTGGTCATCCAGCATCCTGAGCGGGCGGAGCAAACCTTGCTGGACATCGGCACGAAACCTCAGCCCCAACTGGTCGTAATCCTGGGACTGGATCACGCCCATCCTTACTTTTCTGGCCAGCCCCGAGGGTAATTCAACCGCGGTGATCCGGGCGATGAGGTGCTCCGAGCTGGACTCGCCCAGAATCTGCTGAACTCTCGGCGAGCCCACCTCGTCGTGGTAGTACTTGATCAACGCGCTGGAATCCCAGTAGTAGCGTGCCATTCACGCTGCGTCCCCACGGTCCGCGATGATCTCCTCGGACAGAGCCCCTGGGATCTTTGCGAGCGCCCTCCGCACCTCGTCCACAGACGGAACCTCTCGGCTGTCCACTTTCGCGCACTGGGCGATGAACTCGTGATCGAGCAAATCCTCGGGCGTGGGCTTCCGGCGATTCGCGACAGCCTCATCACGGACCTGATCGGCGGAAGCCAGGTCATCCCTGATGAGCTGGTGGACGTGATCGGAGGGATCGCGGCCGCAGAGTTGGGCGCGAGCGATCAGGGCCGCTTCCTCGGCCGGTGCCAGTTCGATGTGAATGACCATCTCCGGCCTCCCGGACTGGGCAGTGAAGAACGAATGTCTCGGGACAGCTCGCTGCCTGGAAGCGACCCCTTGTCGGCTCCCTCTCCTCGTTTTCAACGCCTGCTCCAGCCTACGCAAAATGCGTCGGATTGGCCATGTCACCCGAGATATCCAACATCCTGCCCCCGCCCGCGGCCGGTGTTCGCCAGCACCCGCGGGCCTGTCGATCGATCCTGACGGATACCCGCGAATCCGATACAATCGGTGGGTGACGTCGTGTTCCCCGATGGTCGCCGCGGTCCGGAGGTCCCTCCGATGAGTATCGTCTCCACGCCCCGGCCCGCCTCGCCGCCCGCCGACGATGCCGACCCCTTCCGCTTCGGCTGGCGGTACGTCACGATCCGCCACCCGGACGGCAGCGAGTCGATCGAGCAGGTGCCGCTCACTGAAGAGGACGTCCTGTTCCCCGAGGAGGGGGATTACATCGTGCAGACGGACCTCCACTCCACCGACATCGCCTACCTCAAGAACGTCTTCAACGCCCGGCTGGCTCGCGTGCGACGGGCGGTCGCCGTCGCCGATTGCCGCGTCGACTGGGGCGTCCGGGGCCTCCGCCCGATGGGCCCGGACATTGCCGTGTTCTTCGACGTCGCCCGCCGCAAGGACTGGGCGACGCTCGACGTGGCGGCCGAGCGCGCCCGGGTCGGCCCGGTCGTCGAGGTGACCTCGCCCTCGACGCGCGATAACGACCTGGATCGCAAGCCCGAGCTGTACGAACGCGCCGGGGTGCCGCTGTACGTGATCGCCGACGCGACCGAGGCCGGGCCGGGCCGCCGCCGGCTGCGATTGTTCGCCTATCGCCGCGAGCCGGACGGCTATCGTCGCGTCGAGCCCGACGCCCGGGGCCGGATCTGGATCGAGGCCGTCGGGCTCTGGCTGGGGGTCATGCGCGACGAGGAGATGGACTGCGACCGGCTGGCCTGCTACGACGGCGAGACCGGCGAGGAGGTCGGCGACTACCAGGCCGTCACCCGGGCGCTCGAGGAGGCGATGGCCGAGCACGCCAGGGCCGAGGCCCGTGCGGCCGAGGCCGAGGCCCGCGCGGCCGCGGCCGAGGCCCGAATTCGCGAGCTGGAGGAAGCCCTTCGTCGGAACGGTTCGGGGTCCTGAACCGTCCGCCGTCTGCCGGCCCCGCGGAATTCTGGTTGAGCCGATCGGCCGTTTCGTCTATCCTGCCCCGCGGGTCGATGGATTCGCCCCGGCTGATCTGTTGCAGGCCAGAGGACTCGGCAATCCGGGAGGCAAGGATGGTCCCCGTGAACCGCCCGGCGCGGCAGGCCGTGGCGACGCTCGTACTCTTCGGACTCACGGTCGTTCCCACGGCCTGGGTCGGGGCGATTGCCTGGCGGATCAACCGGCCGGGGCACGTGCGCGACGTCGAGGTCGAGCTGGGCCACCGGCTGGGGCTGCACGTCACGCTGGATTCGGTGCGCTACCCCCGGCCGGGCGAGGCGGTGTATCGGGGCGTCGTCCTGCGCCACGACGAGCCCCGCGGCGGCGCACTCGCCGAGCTCGCCCGGATCGACGAGATCCGCGTCTCGCGGTCGGGCCGCGAGCTGACCCTGCACCTCGAGAATCCCCGGCTCCACGCCGCCAGCCCGGCGCTGGCGCTCGAGGGAATCGCCGCGAGGTTGCAGGCGCCCGGACCAGCCGCGTTCGACCGGGTCAACGTGACGGCGCCGACCTGCGAGGTGGACCTCGGCGGCGAGGGGTTGCGGCTCAGCGTGCGCGAGGTGGCCGGCGGCGTCCAGGCCGCGCTCGAGGGGACGACCGTTCGAGTGGCCTATCGGATGCCGGCCGCCGCGACGGGCCCCGGAGCGGCCCGCGACGTGCGGTTCGCGTCGGCCGCCGGCACGCACTGCGAGCTGATCCTGGCCCACGATCGACGGCCGGCGACGCCCGAGACCTCGCTGGCTTTCCGGACGGTCGAGGGCCTGCCGGTCCCCGCCCGGGTGCTCGCCGCATTCTTCGACGCGGACGACTGGCTCGGGCCGCAGGCCACGGTCGACGGCGAGCTGAAGCTGGCCCGCGCCGGCCGGAACGATTGGGAGATCCAGTTCGCCGGCAGCCTGCATGAGATCGAGCTGACGCGGCTGGTCGGCCGCCGGTTCCCCAGGCATCGGCTGTCGGGCCGGGCGCGGCTGGCGATCGCCTCGGCGCGTTGGGGCCAGCGCCCGGGCCAGGGGCCGGGCTGGATCGGGCTGCGGGGCGAGCTGGTCGCCGGTCAGGGCGCGATCGGCGGCTCGCTGCTGGACGCCCTGGCCCGGGAGATGAGCTTTCGCCTGTCGCCGCGCGTGGCCACCCGCGACCGCTCCCGCGCCGAGCTGGACTTCCGCGCACTCGGGCTGGCCTTCGACGTGCGGCCGACCGGCGAGATCCACCTGGCCGGCGCCCTGGGTGCCGAGTTCCCGCCCGATGTCGTCCTGGCCGGCCCGATCAGCCCGCTGGCCTCGGCGCCCGCGGGCACGGCGAGCGTCCACGGCCTGATCAAGACCCTTTTCCCCGTCGCCGACGCCCAGCCGGGCGAGTTGATCCCGCTCACGCCCGGGTCGCGCGTGCTCCTCGCGCTGCCGGCGCCCGCCGACGCGGGCCGCGGAGGCCGCCGGTTGCCGGTCGGCAATTGACCGGGCCGGGCGGGAGCAATCCGGCTGGCCGATCCGGGTTCCTGCCCTCCTCGGAGCTCGGGCCGCGTACAATGAATTGTAGAGGGTGCGCCGCTTGCCGGCGCACCCATGCGTCCGGACGCGGTCCCGAGCGGCCCAACTCGCCGGGGCGAACCCGGTCGCGACCCCTCGTGAGGAGACCATTCATGAGTACCTTGCTACAGCGCGGCGGCCGGCTCGGCTTCGCAACGATGGCCCTGGCCACCATCCTCTGGGCCGGAACCGCCTCGACGGCGACCGCCCACGGCGGCGGCGGCGGCGGCGGACACGGCGGCGGGATGGGCGGCGGTCACATGGGCGGCATGGGCGGCGGCCACATGGGCGGCATGGGCTACGGCCACATGGGCGGCATGGGCTATGGCCACATGGGCGGCATGGGCTATGGCTACGGCCACCATCCCGGCTATGGCTACGGACGCTACGGCTACGGCGGACTCGGCTACGGCGGCTACTACCCCGGCTTCTTCGGCATGGGGCTTTACGGCCTGGGCTTCGGCGGCTACGGCCTCGGCTATGGCCTGGGCTACGGCGGCTACGGCCTGGGCTACGGCGGCTACGGCGGCTATGGCTACCCCTACTATGGGGGACTGGGCTACCCGTATTCCACCGGCTACGGCTATGGGTATGGCGGCTACCCGTACTACGGCTACAGCGGCGGCTACGGCTATGGCTACCCCGCCTATTCCGGCGGATACACCAGTGCGCTGCCGCTGACGACCTACAGCTCGGCCTACGTCGCGCCCGGAGGCGGGACCGCGAACACAGCCATGGCCGGCCAGCCTCGCATCCTGGGCGTCGACGAGGAGCCGACCGCCCTGGCGAGCGGACGGAAGGGCATGAAGATCATGAACGTCTACCCCGGCACGGCGGCCCAGGCCGCGGGCCTGAAGGCCGGCGACGTGCTGCTCTCGGCCAACGGCTACCTCACCGAGCAGCACGGCAACCTCGCCTGGATCATCGCCAACGCCACGCCCTCAAACCAGTTAAGGCTGATCGTGCTGACCGCGGCCGACAACCAGGAGCACACGGTCACCGCGATGATTCCCTGAGAAATCCGTTGCCAGTCGTCAGGGAAGACGGTCACCGCGACGATCCCCTGCGGCTCATTGGCGGGAGGCGCTCCTTGCCATGCCGACGGCCGGCGCGAGCCGGCCGTCGGCTAGACAGGTCCTTTCGAAATTGCAAGGGGAAACCCCTTGGAGCGGCGAGGTAAAGTCGATACAATTGTTTGTCCACGATGTGAGGCATCCTCTACGTCCGACCATCGCCCTTCCTTATCATCACACTCCTCGGAGACAGGTGGCTGATGGGCTTCGCGCCGGGGCTGGTGGCTGCACTGATCCTGTTGCTCGGTGATGGCCCGCCGGCAACCCGCGGGGCCGAGGTGGTGCTGCGCGGCAAGGTCGTCACCCTGGCCGCGGCGATCAAGGAGCTGGGGGTCGATGTCAAGCCCGATCCCGACACCACCCGGGGCGAGGCGGTGCTGCTCGGCGAGGATCGGGCGATCACGCCGCTATTTCGCGACGACGCAAGCCGGGCGCTGTTCCTCGACGAGAGGCTCCGCGACCGTCGCGTCGAGCTCCGCGGCCGCCGGTTCTCCGGCGTCCCCTATCTCCAGGTCTCGAGCTTCCGCGTCGAGAACGAAGGAAGCTGGCAGACCCCCGAATACTTTTGCAGCGTCTGCGCCATCACCGAGCGCTATCCCAAGATCTGCCCATGCTGCCAGGGGCCCATGGAGCTTCGGTGGCGGTCCGAGCATCGTTGAATGATGTCAGTGGGCCGCCTTCGCAGGGAGCGAGGGGGGGCCATCCTGTCGGTTGGTTCGCCGTTGTGTCGCCTGGGATTTCGTCTCTCCTAGTCGACGAGGGCACGGCCTTCGGTCGGGGCCGGGAGAATCCGCATGATACCCGTGGATGGTGGGAGTCTGGTGCTGGGCCTCGTGGCGGTCGTCGCGGTCGTGTCGACCGTCTGGTCGATGGGCTGCCTGCTGTGGGTGACGCGCCGGCGCAAGGGGGTGGCCGACCACACCCCGCCGGTGACGATCTACAAGCCGCTCAAGGGGCTGGACGAGGGGCTCGAGGAGAACCTGCGGAGCTTCTTTCAGCTCGACTATCCGATTTATCAGTTGATCTTCGGCGTCGCCGATGCGAACGATCCGGCCATCGAGGTCGTGCGGAAACTCCAGGCCGAGTTCCCCGAGCGGGACAGCCTGCTGGTCGTGGGAACGCCCGCGTTCGGGCTGAATCCCAAGGTCGAGAACCTGGCGGCGATGGAGCACCATCGCAAGCACGAGACGATCCTGATCAGCGACTCGAACGTGCGGGTGCGGCCGAGTTACCTGCGCGAGACGGCGTGCTACCTGGCGGAGCCGGGCGTGGGCCTGGTGAGCAACCTGTTCGCCGGGGTGGGCGAGGAGGACGCCGGAGCGGTGATGGAGAACCTCCAGCTCAACGGGTTCATCGCGGCGGCCGTGGCGGGCGCGGCCGTGATGCGGATCACCTGCGTGGTGGGCAAGTCGATGCTGATGCCGGTCGCCGCGCTCGAGGCGATCGGCGGCCTGGCGGCGGTGCGCAACCTCCTGGCCGAGGACCAGGCGATCGGGGTGCGGGTGCGCCAGGCGGGATACTCGATCCGGCTGAGCCATCATGTGATCGACAACGTCAACGCTCGCCGGGGCTTCCAGTGGTTCCTCAACCGCCACTCGCGGTGGTACAAGATCCGCCGGCGGATGGCGCTGCCGGCCTTTCTGGCCGAGCCCGTCGCCAATCTCACCGCCGTCGGCCTGATCTGGGCGTTCTCGGGCGAGGTCGGGATCGCCTGGGGTGGGCTGGCGCTGCTGGTCGGCCTGGGCATGCTCCGCGATGCCTTCCAGACCCGGTGGCTTCGCGGCTCGTTCCCCAGGCTCCGCCACCTGCTGTTCAGCCCGGCCAAGGACATCCTGCTGCTGGGGGTCTGGTTCGACGCCATCGTGAACCGTCGGGTCCGCTGGCGCGGGCACAGCTTCCTCGTCGGCCGGATGACGCGCCTCCGCCACGCCCCGGCGACGCGGCAGGTCCGCCGCCGCGTCCGCCGCGTCCGGCAGATTCGCCAGCGCCAGGCGCTCGACCGGCCCGCGTCGCCGCCGTTGCCGATGCCCAGCTCGCGAGTGACCGGCTCAGAGTCAGGGCCCGGCGAACCGGCGACGTGAGTCGCCGGGTGCGTTCAGCCCGGCCCGGCCTGGCGCCTGACCTCGAGCGCCCTGCCAGGTGACCCGGCGCCTGACGTCGCCGGTTCGCCGGGCGGGACTTGAGGACCCCTCCGGCCGGGGTCATAATGATTTCGATGGACCGTCGCGCAGCGCGGCGCGGCATGGGAAGGACCCGCGTGGAAGTGAAAGGAGCCCGAGCGCATCTGGCGCCCCGTACCCGAAAGGGGGTCGTTTGATGGAAGAAGAGCCCGACGCATCGGAATCCGATGCCGACCAATCCCGATCCTGTCCTCCGGCCGAGCTGGAGCCTTCCCTGGCTCCCAGCCCTTCATCGTCCGCGGCGGGTGCCTTTTGGCGCCTCTCAACCTCTCTCCTCACGTCCGCCCGGACGCTCATCCTCCTGATCCTGATCCTCGTCGCAATCGCCGCGACCCTGGTCGTCCCACGCGCCGATGCTGTTGCCAGTGCCGATGACAGCCTCGAACGCGTCCGCCGCGACGGGCGGCTCGTCTACGGCGGCGACATGGAGGGCGGCGGCCCTTATGCCTATCCCGAGCCCGAGGCCCCCGGCGGCGTGGCCGGTTTCGAGGTCGACCTGATGAAACGGCTGGCGGGCGAGATCGGCGTCGAGCCGGTGTACTCGCAGGGCCAGTGGGACAAGCTCCTGCCGCTGCTGCAATCGGGCCGCGTGGACGCGGTGGTCAATGGCTACGAGTGGACCAACCAGCGCGCCCGAGACCACCTGGCGACCCGGCCCTATTACGTCTACCAGTTGCAACTGATCGTCCGCCGGGGCAGCCCCCTGCGGCGGTGGGCCGACCTGAAATCGGCGCCGCCTACCGGCCGGGGCGAGTGGACCGTCGGCGTCTTGACCGGCTCGGCGGCTGATACCTTCGCCGCCGAGCAGGGAGGGGCCCAGGTCCGCCCCGTCCGGTTCGACGGGGCGACCGACGCCATGCTCGCCGTGCAGAACGGCCAGATCGACGCGACCCTCCAGGACCTGCCCGCGGCGCGGTTCTACGCCGGGCACTATCCCGGCGTCGAGCTCGTCGGCCCGCCCGAGTCGCGGGGCTACTATGTCATCTTCGTCCGCCGCCGGGACGCGTCGCTCCGCGACGCGCTCGATCGCGGCATCGCCCGGCTGGCCGACTCGGGCGAGCTGCGGCGGATCTACGAGCGCTACGGCATCTGGACCGACGCCCAGGCCGAGCTGGCCACGATCCCCGGGCCGCTCGAGCCGGTGGCGGGCCGGGCCGCGGACGGAGGCTGGACCTCGCTCCGGCGGTTCTTGCCCCGGCTGCTCGACGCCGCGCGGGTCACGATCACGCTGGCGGTCGCCTCGATGCCGCTGGCGATGGCGCTCGGCCTGTTCGTGGCGATCGGCCGGATGTACGGGCCTCGGCCGCTGAACGTCCTCCTGACCGGCTATGTCGAGCTGCTCCGCGGCACGCCGCTGATGCTTCAGCTCTACGTGCTGTTCTACCTGCTGAAGCTCTCGCCGTGGGTCGCGGGGATCGCGGGCCTGGCGATCAACTACTCGGCCTACGAGGCCGAAATCTACCGCGCCGGGCTCCAGGCGATCCCCGCCGGTCAGATGGAGGCCGCGCTGGCGCTGGGCATGTCGCGGCGGACGGCGCTGCGGCGGGTGATCGTGCCCCAGGCGGTCCGGATCGTGATCCCCCCGGTCACAAATGACTTCATCGCATTATTCAAGGATACGTCCGTCTGCTCGGTCGTCACGCTGGTCGAGCTGACCAAGGAGTACAACGTCCTGGCGATGAGCACCGGCGGCGCGCTGGAATTCGCCCTGGCGGCCGCGGTGCTGTACATGCTGATGAGCGTCCCGCTCTCGTGGTTCTCGCGCTGGTCCGAGCGACGGCTGGCCGGTCTGGGCGCGGCGGCCGGCACCGCTGCGAAAGGAGGGGCACTGGCATGATCGAGGTCGATGGACTACGCAAGAGCTTCGAAGCCGTGGAGGTGCTCCGGGGCGTGGACCTCTCGGTCGCCCGGGGCGAGGTGGCGGCGATCATCGGCCCGTCGGGCAGCGGCAAGAGCACGTTCCTCCGTTGCCTCAACGGCCTGGAGCGGTTCGACTCGGGCCGCGCGGTCGTCGACGGCCTGAGCCTCGGCTCCGAGGCCGAGACATACGGCCGCGCCTGGGCGCGGATCCACCGCCAGGTCTGCCTGAGGGTCGGAATGGTCTTCCAGTCGTTCAACCTGTTTCCCCACCGAAGCGCGCTCGAGAACGTGATGGAGGGGCCGTTATCTGTGCTCGGCCTGGACCGGGCCGAGGCCGAGGCACGCGCCCGCCGGCTGCTCGACCGGGTCGGGATGTCCGACCGCCTGCACGCGATGCCCCGGCAGCTCTCCGGCGGCCAGCAGCAGCGGGTGGCGATCGCCCGGGCGCTGGCGATGGGGCCCCGCGCGATGCTGTTCGACGAGCCCACCAGCGCGCTGGACCCGCACATGACGGCCGAGGTCCTCGCCGTCATGTCCGACCTGGCCGCCGACGGCCTGACGATGGTCGCCGTGACCCACGCCATGGCCTTCGCCCGCCGCGTGGCGAAGACCGTGCACGTCTTCGGCGACGGCCGGATCATCGAGTCCGGCCCGCCCGAGCAGGTCTTCGAGGACCCCCGCGAGGAGGCCACTCGCCTGCTTCTGTCGAACGTCCAGGCGGCATAACTCAGCGATGCTTGACCCGGCTGTTCGTCGCCTCCGGGCCGAAGCGGATCTCGCGGGTCGAATGGCCTGCGAACCGATCGCCGTAGATGGCCCGGACGACGCCCCAGTCCAACGCGATCGCCAGCGCGGCCGCCACAACGCCGGCGGCCAGCGTCCGCGCCAGCCAGGGCCGCCCCTCGATCGCCGGGTCGAACGCAACCTCCCGGGCCGCAGGGGACCAGCCGAGCACGACCAGCGTGCAGGCCAGCGCCACTGCGTGGAGGACGCCCTCCGTCACCAGGCGCTGCGGCGTGAACGCCACCACGATCCGGTCGAAGTTCCCCGCGACGATCCACCAGAGCAGTACCACGTACAGCAACTGGCCCCGCCCGAGCGGCGACGCGGGCACGACTGCGATCGGGCGGCGTCTGTGACGCACCATCAGGGCCAGGAACGTCAGGGCGACGAGCAAGGCGCCCAGGTCGAACCACGCCCCGGCCGACAGCCCGCCCATCGTCTCGGGCACGGCGTGCGACCGAAGCCACTGCTCGACGTTCTTCCGCAGGTTGAGGTACGGGATCGCCAGCACGACGAACCCCAGCGCGAACTGGCCCGCATCGGGACGATACCGGCCCGTCCCCGGCGGGGCGTCCAGCTCGTCGGACGGCGGGGCGAACCGGGCCAGCGTCGCCATCGCGATCGCCAGCGCCAGCCCGTTGAACGCGCCGGTGGTTTGCTCGAGGATGCTGTGCCAGTTGGTGTCGAACCCGCTGGTGACCTCGATCAGCTTGAGCATCGACGCTGCGGCGAACCCGATCCCGCCGATGAACCCGCAGATCAGCCCCGCCCGCGCGGCCTGGCCGAGCCCGCATCGCCCGAGCCACACCAGGGCCCCGAGCACCAGCCCCGAGCAGCCGGCCCAGTTGTCGCCGCGGGGCGGGGTCATGTGCAGGTCGAGCCCCAGCACCAGCACGCCGAACCCCAGCCACCAGCCGATCGCCATGCTGAGCACCAGCCCGGTGGCGGCGTCCAGGCGGCGGCGGAGCGCCACGACGGCGAGCCCGGCCGCGATCGCCAGCGAGGCGGCCAGCCAGTCAGTGTCGAACCAGAACAGGTCCACTCCGACGGAGCGCAGCCCGGGCGCGATGGCGAGACCTTGCAGCCACCAGAGGACGAACACCAGCGACATCGGCAGCACCAGGTCGGCCAGGAACCGCCGGGGGGCGATGGCCGCCAGCGCGGTCCCCATGCCGCCGGGCGCCGCCCAGAGGAAGCCGATGACGAACAGGCAGGCGAAGCCGTAGAGCACGCTCGGCGAGTGGCCCGAGTGCGTATACGCGACGACCTTCATGTACGAGATGCTCCCGCCGAACGACCAGCCCAGCGCGCCCAGCCAGGCGAATTCAGCCGCGCGACGGTGCCAGTCGGGCCGGCCCGACATCAGCGCGACGGCCAGGCCCGCCAGCGCGCCCGGGATCATTGCGCCGTATTCGTGACCATAGTTGCCGCGGATGCCCCAGCCCAGCCACAGGGACAAGGCGGCGGCGAGGTAATACTGCGGGGCGAGTGCAAGCGTCGGATTCATGAGCGGCGTTGCTCCAGGAGGCGGGGGCTGGTCCTGTCGTAGGTCAGGCTCTCAGCCGGACACCGTTCAGCCCGATCCGGCCCGGCCGATCCGTCCGTTCCGGAACCTCCGGCCCGTGTCAGACTGAGAGCCTGGCCTACTTCGGTCCGGCCCGGGCGGATTCTTCCAGGTGATACAGCGCCCGCTGGGCCTTCGTATCGAGCGGGTTGCGGGTGACGGCGAGCCGATACCAGCCGCGGGCCTCGTCGTAGCGGTGCAGATCGGCGCAGGCGTCGCCCAGCAGGACCGGCAGCTCGGGGTCGGAGCGGTCCTTGCCGGGGGCGGCCCGCTGGATCAGGGCCTTGAAGCGGTCGAGGCGCGCGGCCTGCTCGCGCAGGGGGGCGATGGCCGCCGTCTCCCCGTTGAGCTTGAGCGCCGCGATCAGGCCCGTGACGGCCTCGTGGCTGCCGGGCTGGAGCCGTATCGCCAGGCGGAACTGCCGCTCGGCGGCCGGTCCGTCCCGACGCGCCAGCGCCAGCCGGCCGCGGAGCCGGGCGAGGGCCGGGTCGTCCGCCGGTCCGGCGGCGAGCAGCGTTCCGGCGGCCTCGGCATCGCCGCGATCGAGGGCGATCCTCGCCCGGCCGGCGATCGCCTCGGGGTCCTCAGCGGCCAGGGGCTTAAGGGTCTTCTCGGCCTGGTCGAGCTGGCCCATCCGCCGCTGGTTCTCCGCCAGGGCCAGGCGCGACCAGCGATCCTCGGGGTCCGCCGCGATGCAGTCCGCCAGCGTCTTCGCCGCCTCGGTCGGCTCCCACGAGTCGTCCTTCAAGAGCCCCCAGTTGAACAGGTCGTCGAACCGCAGCGCGGTCAGCCGCGATAGCACGAGGAACTCGTCGCTCAGCTCGGCCCGGCGGAGCTGGAAGCCATAGATGAAGACCAGCTCGCGGTGCGCCTGGACCAGGTTCGGGTTCGGGTCCGGCCCGGTCGGCTTCGGACCGAGCCGGACCGCCTCGCGGAGCAGCCGCTCGGCGTGGCGAAACCGGCCGCGCCGCACCTCGACCTGCCCGGCGAACAGCCGGGCGGCCGCCGCCTCGGGGCTGTCGTCGGGCACGAGCGCCAGCTCGGCGAGGGCCCCGTCGGGGCGTCCCGCCGTCACCGCGAGCCGGGCACGGAGCAAGCGGTCGCGATCAGTCGGTCGGCGCAGGCGCTCCAGTTGCGCCACCGATCGCTCGGCGTCGGCGACCCGATTCGCGCGCAGCTCGGCCCGTGCCCGATCCGAGACCGCCTCGGGGTCGGCCTTGTCGGAGCACCCCGCCGCGAGGGCGACCGTCGCCGCTACGCCCAGGTTGAGAACCGCCCTCGCCATCGCCGACGATGCCGACATCCGCCAGATCCTCCGGGTCCCGCGCCGCGGCCGGTCCCGAGACCGCCGCTCGCTCCCGACCCTTATACCAGATTCCCGTGGGGGCAGGCTTTCCGGCCTTATGGTTCAGCCATGTCGAGCTGAGAGCCTGGCCCATCTGAGAATCATCCGAGAATCCGACGGACTGTCATGCCGGCGTGATCGGCGTCCTACCGCTCGGCGTCGGCGCGGTCCCAGAAGCGGAGCTTCCGGCAGGCGGCGACGAAGGCGTCGCAATCCGCCGGCCGGTCGAGCGGCAGGAAGCCCGCGTCGACGGCGTTTGCGACACCCGCCTTCTCCAGCAACGGCGTGGCCGCCGCCGCGTGGCCGATGAACTTGCGGTGGGCGAACGCATCGGCGACGAAATCCCGGGCCGCGGGCAGTTTGGTCAGCAGGGTTGCCCCGTCGGCCGAGGGCAACAGCGCGACCGCGTCGAAGAGCACCGACGGCCCGCCCTCGAGCTTCTCGCCCGCCGGGTGCGGCGTGCCGGCCGAGTCGGTCACCCCGCCGACCTCGGGCGCGACCAGCACCAGCGTGGCCCCCTCCGACTTCAGCGACTTCCTCAGCGCGGCCAGGACGTCCGCATCAACCCCGTCGGTGACGAGCGCCCCGACCTTTCGGCCGGCGAACGTTTTTGGGCCGTTCTGGATGATGCTCAGCGCCGGGGACGGTTTCAGGTCCTTGCGGGTCGGCCGCGCGGCGGTCGCCGGCTGGGGCATCGTCTCGAGCCGCAGGTTCTTCGCCACGGTGTTCGCCAGGTCGGCGTCGATGTTCAAAAGGTGCGCGACCATCCGCGCGCGGATCGCCGGGGTCTGCACCTTGCTCAGCTCGAAGGTCAGCGCGTTGGCGATGTGGGTCTGCTCGATCGGCGCCTGGCTGATGTAGAACTGCCGGGCCTGGCTGTAGTGGTCGGCGAAGGTCTCCGAGCGGATGCGCAGCCGCGGCGAGCCCGTCGCGGCGGGGTACGATCGGTATCCCTGCGCGGGGTCCTCGCGCGGGTTGTTCTCGGGTCCCCACGAATTCGGCTCGTAGTTCACCCGGCCCTTCGGGTTGTGCATCGCCATGTGGCCGTCCTGCTGGAGGCTGGCGAACGGGCATTTCGGCGCGTTGATGGGAATATGCGTGAAATTGGGGCTGCCGAGCCGCTTGAGCTGGGTGTCCAGGTACGAGAAGTTCCGCCCCTGGAGCAGCGGGTCGTCGCTGAAGTCGATCCCGGGGACGACGTTCTGCGTGCAGAAGGCGACCTGCTCGGTCTCGGCGAAGAAGTTGTCGACGCGGCGATCCAGCACCATCCGGCCGATGGGGCGGATCGGCAGGACCTCCTCGGGGATGAGCTTGGTGGCGTCGAGGACTTCGAAGTCGAACCTGTCGGCGAACGCCTCGTCGAAGAGCTGGAGGCCCAGCTCCCATTCGGGATAATCGCCCATCTCGATCGCGTCCCACAGGTCGCGGCGGTGGAAGTCGGGATCGGCGCCGTTGATCTTCACGGCCTCGTTCCAGACGACCGACTGGAGCCCCTGCTTCGGCTTCCAGTGGAACTTGACGAAGGTGGACTTGCCCTCGGCATTGACCAGGCGGAACGTGTGGACGCCGAATCCCTCCATGAAGCGGAACGAGCGTGGGATCGCCCGATCCGACATGATCCACATGATCATGTGCATGCTCTCGGGCGAGAGCGAGATGAAGTCCCAGAAGTTGTCGTGGGCGCTCTGGGCCTGGGGGAAATCGCGGTCGGGCTCGGGCTTGACCGAGTGGACCATGTCGGGGAACTTGATGGCGTCCTGGATGAAGAAGACCGGCATGTTGTTGCCGACGAGGTCCCAGTTGCCCTGTTTGGTGTAGAACTTCACGGCGAAGCCGCGGACGTCGCGGGCGAGGTCGGGCGAGCCCTTGCTGCCGGCGACGGTGGAGAAGCGGACGAAGACCGGCGTCTTCTCGCCCTTGCGCTGGAACAGGTCAGCGCGGGTGACGTCCGAGAGCGACCCATAGTTCTCGAAGTAGCCGTGGGCGCCGTAACCCCGGGCGTGGACGACGCGCTCGGGGATCCGCTCGTGGTCGAAGTGGAAGAGCTTCTCGCGGAAGTGGAAGTCCTCGAGCAAGGTCGGCCCGCGAGCTCCTGCCCGGAGCGAGTTCTGGTCGTCGGCGACGGGCACGCCCTGCTGGGTAGTCATCGTCGGATGGCCGCCCTGGGTGGTCTGATGGGTCTCGCCGCCCGGCCCGACGGGGACCTCGGCCTCGCCATAGCGTGCGGTCGTGCGTGCGTCGTCTCTCGGATCGGCCATGGGTGGATTTCCTCTTTCGGGAAGGTTGTTCGATTCGCCAGGGTGCGGGACCCCTGGTCGGTAGGCTCAACGCAGGTCAGGCTCTCAGCCAGATGCGGGAGCGATCCGTCGGGCTGATACCGGGACCGCAGCGGCGGTCTCGTGAAGGCGAGCCCGTGAAGGAATCGATTCCGAAGAACGGATAGAAGGGAGCGGATCAATGCAAGTGAAGACTCGGCATCTCGCCATGCCGCTTCGCTCTCTGCTCTCTGCTCCTTTCCTGCGATCCTTCACATCGCCTGAGGGCCCGACCTACGAGTCTGGTGGGAGCGCATCGGGGATGGACTCTCATCGATGGTGGCAATTTGCGGGCCGATCGGTGCCGGGGCTCGGGTGGCCGGGTCGCGTTTTTGTTGGACATCGCGGGCCGGTCGGACTCTAATGTGAGAACGGAAAATTGTCGGAGGCGGTTTCGTGCCCCGATCCCGTCCACCGGGCCGCCCGCTCGGGGGACAGAGCCCCCCTGCACGGGTCCGGGCCGGGGTGAGAGTGGACGGCCCGCGCCGAGGCGAGGTGTGGCCCATGAGAAGCGTGACGGCGGCCGACCCGCGGACCGAGTCCGCGCGAGACCGGGAGGCCGGGCCCGAGGGGTCCGGGGCCGGCGGGCCGATCGTCTCGCTGGGCTTGTGGATGGCCGTCCTCGGGGCGATCCGTCTGTTCGGCGCGATCGCCGATTACGTAGCGGACTGGCGTGCGGCGATGCGAGCGGCCGGCGCCGATGCCGGGGCCGGGGCGTTCTGGCAGTACGCGGCCGAACATCCGCCGCTCGGACTGCTGATCGCGGCGTGGCCGGCGGCGGTGGGGCTGATCCTGCTGCGGTCGCGCTGGCACGAGCTGGTGAAGGTCGGCGCGGTGACGTTCCTGGCCCTGTCGTTGTGCGGGGTCCTCTCGGCGACGGCCGAGTGGGGGGATTTGCAACGCCGGCATCTGACGATCGGCTCGTTCCGCGTCTCGGGGACGTCGCTGCTGCGGCTGTCGGACTTCGGGCTGATGGCGTGCCTGGCGGGTGTGGTGCAGTTGCTGCTCGAGCTGTTCACGGGCGTGCGGGCGTCGGTCTGGGCGTTCCGCTCGCTGGATCGGGCCGACGGGGCCGAGGTCGATCGCCGCGAGGCGGCGAGGCGGACGCGGCTGGGTCGGCTGGCGCTCGTGGGCTCGCTTGCGTTCCTCGCCCTGACGATCCGCGTGCCGGGCTGGAGCCCGTACGTGGAGCTGCTCACCCGGTCGAAGTTCCTCCGGGAGCTGCTGATCGGCGAGAACAGGACGACGAGGACGCCGGAGCTGCCGTCGCGCCCGGCCGCCCCGTCCTGGCTCCGCGACGGGATGCTCCTGCGCGAGCAGGCGGCCCGGGACTGGGTCGAGGGGCGATACGTCAAGGCGCGCGATACTTATCTGCGGCTGGCGGCGATCCTGGACCCGCTCGCGCCGTTGTCGCTGAGCGCTGCCGAACGTCGGTTCGCGTCCGAGGGCTACAATCAAATCGCCTGGCTGCTGGCCACGTGCCCCGACGAGGGGCTCAGGGACGGCAAGGCGGCCGTCACGCTCGCCCGTCGCGCGCTGGAGTTCGCGCCCGACGACGGCGACATCTGGAATACGCTGGGCGTGGCGTACTTCCGCGCGGGCGACATGGAGCAGTCTCGCAGCGCCCTGTACCGCTCGATGGAGCTGCGGAACGAGGGGACGAGCCACGACTGGTTCTTCCTGGCGATGATCCACGGGCGCGAGGGGCGGAAGGAGCGGGCGCGCGAGTGGTACGAGAAGGCCGCTCAGTGGAGCAAGCAGCCGGTCTTGAACCCCGAGGAGCTGTATCGCTTCCAGTGCGAGGCCGCCGAGGAGCTGGGGCTGCCGCACCCGGCCGTCCCGGAGCAGATCGCCGCTGGCCCGCGTGGCCGGGCGAACCCGCGGTTCCCGCGCGTCAGGTCGCGATTGCGGCTCAACGGGGAAGCCTCGCGGCCGCGCTGAGGGGAGGGGCTGGCCCGGAAGCGCCGGGAAGGCGTCCCGCAGGGCCGGGATCCTGGCCTGACCCCGGAGCGGTCGTGCGCTGCCACCAACCACTCGCCACGGGCAGATCAGATACCCGCGATCCGCCCCGTCGAGTCGCCGTGGCGGACCACGCCGGTGACGCCCATGCGGTCGAGCAGGCTGAGGTAGATGTTGCTCATCGGCTGGGCCTTGAGCTTGAGGAACTGGCCGGGGCCCAGGGTATCGCCGCCGCGGCCGGCGAGGACGAACGGCAGGTTGTTGTGGTTGTGGCGGTTGCCGTCGCCGTTGCCGCTGCCGTACACGATCATCGAGTTGTGCAGGATCGAACGGCCGTCGAGGTCCTTCGCCTCGTCGAGCCGCTCGAGGAACCGGGCGAACTGCCGCATGTACCACTCGTCAATCCTGGCGATCTTCTCGAGGGTGGCCTTCTTGCCCTGGTGGTGCGACAGGTTGTGGTGCCCCTCGGTGACGCCGATGTCCGGGAACGTCCGGTTGCTCGACTCATAGGCCAGCAGGAAGGTGGCGATCCGCGTGGAGTCGGTCTGAAAGGCCAGGAAAAGCAGGTCGTACATGAGCTGGACGTGCTCGAGGAAGCTGGCCGGGATGCCGGGCGGGGCATCGATGGCCGGGTCGGGCGTCTCGCGGAACCGCTCGGCCGCCTGGATGCGGCGCTCGATCTCGCGGACGCTGGTCAGATACTCGTCCAGCTTGATCCGGTCGCGCGAGCCCAGCTCGCCGCCGAGGGCCCGGGTGTCGTCGAGCACGAAGTCGAGGATGGAGCGCTGCTGCTCGAGCCGCTGGCGCAGGCTCTTGCCGCGCTCGCCGTGCGGGCCGGCGCCGAAGAGCCGCTCGAAGGCAAACCTGGGATTCGCCTCGGGCGTCATCGGCAGCGACGGCGAGGCCCACGACAGGTTGAACTGGTAGGCGCACGAATAACCCGAGTCGCAGTTGCCCGACTTCCGGGCCGCGTCGCAGGCCAGCTCGATCGAGGGAAACCGCGTCAGGTGGCCGACGGCCCGCGCGGCGACCTGGTCGACCGAGACCCCCGCGTGGATATCGGCCCCGGCCGTCTTCCTGGCCCGCACGCCGGTGAGGAACGTGGCGCAGGCGCGCGCGTGGTCGCCCGGGCCGTCCTTGCCGCCGAAGGCGTTCAGTTGATCCAGCCCGGCGATCACTTGGACCTGGTCCTTGAGCCGGCCCAGCGGCAGCATGGTCCGGTTGAGCTCGAAGTCCTTCCCCTTGCCTTCCTTCTTCGGCCACCAGTGCGACAGGTTGACGCCGTTGGGGACATAAACGAACGCCATCCGCAACGGGGCGCCGGTGGCGGTGGTCGCCGGCGGGACCGGTGCTCCGCCCGCGAACGCGGCGGTCGCCGACCGCGGCAGGAACGACTCGAAGGCCGGCAGCGCCACCGAGATGCCCACGCCGCGGAGGAACCGGCGGCGGCTCACACTCAGGCTGGAGGACCGGCGGGCATCGGCCGGGTCGAACGTCGAGTCGGACTTCATGGTGCTCACCGTTGTGGGTTTCTCGGATGCCAGCGGGATGAGACCCTGGGATTCGCGGGCGCGGCCGCCGACGGGCCGGGCGTCGGGGCGTGCGCCGGGGCCCGACCGGCCGCGAGGCGGCGGCGCTGGAACGGCGCCGATTCAATCACGCCGGACAGCAGCGCCGAGAACCGGCCGCCGTCGCGGTCGAGGCGGGCGACGATCCGGTCGACGGTCTCCACGTCCGACGGGTCGAGGCCGCGGCCCAGCGCGTAGGTCAGGAGCTTCTCGGTCAGGCAGCGGTAGAAATCCATCCGATGCCGCTCGCGGAGGATCTTCTTCAGCTCGCGGACATCGCGGAAGGATTCGCCCGTGATGAGCTTCCCCGAGGCTTCGATCGGCTGCTTCTCCTCCTGGGTGCGCCACATGCCCAGGGGGTTGAAGTTGTCGAGCCCCAGGCCGAGGGGGTCCATCCGCGAGTGGCACGACGCGCACATCGGCTTGCTGCGGTGCATCGCCATCAGCTCGCGGGTCGTCGGGACCCTGTCCTTGAAGTCCTTGCGCGCGTCCTCCAGCGGCGGCACGTCCGGCGGCGGGGGCGGCGCGGGGGTCCCCAGGATGTTGTCGAGGATGAATTGCCCGCGCTTCACCGGCGAGGTTCGCGCCGGGTTGGAGGTCACCGCCAGGATGGTCCCCTGCGTCAGCACGCCGCCGCGGGGGCTGTCCTTGGGCAGGGTCACCTTGTGCAGCTCGGAGCCCTCGACGCCCGGGATGCCGTAGTGCTTCGCCAGCCGGGCATTCAGGAACGTGTAGTCGCAGTCGACCCACTCGAGCACGCTGCGGTCCTCGCGGACGACGTACTCGAACGCCATCTCGGTCTCGCTCTTCATGGCCCGGCGGACGTCGCGGGTCAGGATGTTGCGCTCGGTGTCGGCCCCTCGCAGGCGGACCCCCTCGCGGCGGAGGATCAGGCGCTCGTTGAAGTACAGCCCGTCCAGGTCGCGGACCTGGAGCCACTGGCCGACGAAGTTCTGCGTGAGCGACTTCGAGCGGGGGTCGGCGAGCATGCGCTTCACCTGCGCCGGCAGATTGGCGCGAAGGCGGTGCTCGCCGGCCAGGCGGAACAGCTCGTCGTCGGGCATCGTCGACCAGAGGAAGTAGGACAGCCGCGAGGCCAGCGCGTACTCGTCGATCGGCGCGTGCGGCCGCCCGGGATGGCCGGGCTCGGGCTCGACGTCCTCGACGCGGAACAGGAACCGGGGCGAGGCCAGCACGGCGATCATCGCCTGGCCGATCCCCTCCTCGAAGGTCCGGCCCGGCAGGCGATACGACGCCTCGGCGATATCGGCCAGGCGGTCGACCGTGCGGGCGTCGACCGGGCGGCGGAAGGCGCGCCGGGCGAACCGTTCGATCACCTCGCGGGCGTACTTCCGCCGGTCGGGATCCGCCGCCGGGGCCTCGTCGCGGGGGAAGAAGCGCGCGTGGCCGGGCGGCTTCGTCCGGCGCTTCCCGTCGAGCGGGCCCTGGACGACGACCGAGACGACCCGGAGCTCGACCGCGTCGGCCGCGCGCGGCTCGGCCGGCTTCAGCTCGAAAGTCAGCCGGTGCTCGCCCGCCTTGAGGTCCTGCTCGACCGTGTAATGGAAGCTCTTGCTCGCCAGGCCCGAGTAGGTCTCTCGCAGTCGCTGCTGGCCGTCGACCTGGAACGCCGCCGTGCACTTGCCAGGGTCGAGCGTGTACGGGGTCTTCACGGCCAGCTCGATCTGAATGCGATACTTGCCGGCGTCGTCGGCCAGGTAGGTGCGTCCGACCGTCGCGGCCTTCGCGAAGGGCAGGCGGTCGCCGGTCTGCCCCTTCTCGGCGCCGCGGAACTCGACGCCGCGATAGTGCCGCTCGGGGACGACTCGCGACGTGGTCGGCACGGCGGTCTTCACGATGGATTCGGCCGCCTGGAAGTATTTTTCCAGCAACAGCGGCGAGACGGTCAGCACGTCGCCGATGTTGTCGAACCCGTAGCCGGTGTCGTCCGGCGGGAACTCTTCCTCGGCCTTGAATTCGATCCCCATCAGGTCGCGGATCGTGTTGCGATACTCGATCCGGTTGAGCCGCCGGATCGTCACCCGGCCGGGATCGGGGTCGGCGGGGTCCACCGCCAGGACGTCGCGCTTGATCCAGTCGGCCAGCGCGGCAATTTCCTTCTCCGACGGCCGACGTTCCCCCGCCGGCGGCATCAGCCCCGCCCGGACGTTCTTGAGTACCGACCACCACAAGTCGCGACGGGCCACCAGGGCCTCGTCCGACTTCTCCTGGTCGAACGCCACCTGCCCCTTCTTCATCCCCGCGGCGTGGCACGAATAACAATGGTCGACCAGGATCGGCTCGATCCGGTCCTGGTACCGCGCCACCGCCCGCTCCGCCGGGGCCGCGGCCTCGTTTCCGGTATCACCGCCCCGCGCGGCCGCCGCCAGGCAGACCCCGAGCGCCAGGAACGCACCCGCCGCCACCGACACGCGGGCCGCCCTCACCATCGTGCCAGCGGTCATCATCATCCAGCCAATCAAGCGGCGTCTCCCTGGACGGGGAAAGAGAACCCCACGATATTCTAGCAGGATCGACCGACGATTAAACAAAAAATCGACACCCGGTGCCAGTTCGGCGACGTTCTGGGCCTGGGTTGAGGCTGGATGGGCCGGGGTGGTCCCGGCGGCCGACGAGGCGGGAGGGCGTCAATAAGGCTTAAGCGTCAAACCGGACCGTCCTGGACCCATCTGGATGCAGGTTGGTCCGGAATCCTGGCATGATGGGAAGTGTGGGTGATTGTTGTGGCGTCGCCTGGCCCTGGGAGCGGGCCGGGCGAGGGTCGGACGGAGGGTCCGGGCTCAGGCCCGGTGCGGGCGGGCGGTGGCCGACAGGGGGCCGAACGCGAACCGGGCCGGGGTGCGTCGGATGGTGGGGTGGGCGGCGAGGGCGACGCTGGCCAGCGACCGCTTCGTCATCCTGGGCGATGTGGTCGTGGTGGCCTGGAAGTCGCCGTCGCCCGAGTAGACGACGGTGATCGCCTTGTTCAGGACCTTGTTCAGCTTGATCGGCAGGGTGGCCTGGCCGCCCGAGAGCACGGCCCTGCCGAGGACCTTCTTCTTGAAGTAGAACGTCAGCGTGCCGCTCGGGGTGCCGTCGCCGGGCGGCAGGCCCTGGACCTGGGCCGAGAGGCCCAGCTTGACGACCTTCTTCCCGTGCAGGGTCGGCCGGGGAGTCAGGACGATCTGGGTGCCGTCCTCGGCGACCGATTGCAAGAGTTGGCCCGAGCGGCCCTGCTGGAACCCGGCGGAGCCGTCGAAGACGGCGGTGATCGCGTGGCCGCCGGGCCCCAGCGAGGGGACCGTGAGCTCGGCCTGGCCGGAGCCATCAAGCGCGGCGGTGCCCAGCGGGGTCGAGCCGTCGAGGAACGTGACCGTACCGGACGTCACCGGCGCGGCCGGGCCGGCGGCCGATGTCACGGCCGCGGAGAGCGTGACCGGCTGGCCGTACGGCGTCGAGCCGCTCGAGGACGCCAGCGCCACGTTCACGCCCCCCGCCGCGATCGCGAACGTCACCGGCGCGCTGCGGGCGGCGGCGTAGTCGGTGCTGCCTGCGAAGTCGGCGACGACGGTGTAGGTGCCGGCCGCGCTCGGCGCGCCCGGCAGCGGCGCGCCTCCGGTCGAGGAGCCAGCGTAGTAGATGAACGTCGCGGCGACCCCCTCGAGCGCCGGCCCGCTCGCGCCGTCGACACCGAGGAGCGTCGCCGTCGCGGCGTACGGCGAGCCGTTGTACGTGCCCCCGGCGTCAGTCACGCTCAGGGTGGGCGTCGCGGGCTCGACCTGGATCGTCGTCGAGGTCGAGGCCGGCGCGTAGTCCGTCGAGTCGGCCGGCGTGAAGCTGGCCGAGAGCGTCTGGCTGCCCACGCCGAGCACCGCACCGACGCCCGGCGAGTAGACGAAGCTTCCCGGCACGCCGGCACTGGCGTCGAGCTGGCCGACGCCGAGCGGCTGTCCGTAGACGATCGCCGACGGCGAGCTCCAGGCGGCCGCCGAACTCGCCTGGGCGATGGTGAATCCGGCCAGCTCCGACCCGGCGAGGTAGTCGGCACTGCCGCCGAAGTTCGCCGCGACCGTGTAGCTCCCGGCGTGCACCGGCGCGCCGGCAAGCGGCGTCAGGCCGATGAGCTGAGAGGAGCTCGCGTACGTCCCCGCGTAATAGCTCAGTGACAGCGATACCCCCTCCAGCGACGCGCCACCGGGCCCCGACAGTCCGGCCACCGTGGCGGACGCCGCGAACGACGAGCCGTCGTAACTGCCGCCCGCGTCGCGCACGACGATGGTCGGGCTCGCCTGCGCGATGGTGAACGTCGTCTGTGCCGAGCCGGCCCCATAGTCGGCGCTGCCGATGAACGAGGCGGAGACGGTGTAGGTGCCGGCGGAGACGGGCGCGCCCGACAGGGGTGTCCCCGTCGCCGTGCCGCCGGCGTAGTACGACAGTAACAGGCTGGTCCCTTCGAGCGTCGATGAGCCGACGCCCGAGTCGCCCGCGACCGAGCCGGTCGCGACGAAGGCCGAGCCGCTGTAGGTCCCGCCGGCGTCGGTGACGCTCACCGTCGGCGTGGCCTGGGCGATCGTAAAGGTCGCCTGCGCCGAGCCTGTCGTGTAATCGGTGCTGCCTGCGAAGTCGGCGGCGACGGTGTAGGTCCCGGCCGTGCTCGGCGCGCCCGACAGCGGCGTCCCGGTTGCCGTGTTCCCGACGTAGTAGGTGAGGGTCAGTCCCACGCCTTCCAGCGTCGCCCCGGCCGCACCCGTGACGCCCTGGACCGAGTCGGAAGCCGAGAACACCGAGCCGCTATAAGCCCCGCCCGTGTCGGTGACGCTGACTGCTGGCGTGGCCTGGGCGATGGTGAACGTCGACTGAGCCGCCCCCGTCGTGTAATCGGTGCTCCCGGCGAAGTCGGCGACGACCGTGTAAGTGCCCGCGGTGCTCGGTGCGCCCGACAGGGGTGTGCCCGTGGCCGTGCTCCCCGCGTAATAGGTGAAGGTCAGCCCGACGTTCTCGAGAGTCGCTCCGGCCGGGCCGCTCACGCCCTCCACTGTCCCGGTCCCGGCGAGGGCCGAGCCGTTGTACGTCCCTCCGGCATCGTTCACATTCACGGTCGGACTGGCCTGGGTGATGGTGAACGTTGTCTGAGCCGAACCGGATGAGTAATCGGTGCTCCCGGCGAAGTCGGCGACGACCGTGTAGGTGCCCGCGGTGCTCGGAGCGCCCGACAGGGGCGTGCCCGCGGCCGTGCTCCCCACGTAATAGGTGAAGGTGAGCCCGACGTTCTCGAGAGTCGCTCCGGCCGGGCCGCTCACGCCCTGAACCGTACCCGAGGCCGCGAACAATGCGCTGCTGTACGTCCCGCCGGCATCGGTGACGCTCACGGGCGGCGTGGCCTGGGCGATGGTGAACGTCGCCTGCTGCGACCCCGCCGCATAGTCTGTGCTGCCTGTGAAGTCGGCGACGACGGTGTAGGTCCCGGCCGTGCTCGGCGCGCCCGACAGCGGCGTCCCGGTTGCCGTGTTCCCTGTGTAATAGGTGAGTGTCAGGCCGACGCTCTCGAGCGTCGACGCGCCCACGCCCGACAGGCCCGCGACCGAGTCGGTCGCCGCGAAGGCCGAGCCATCGTAGGTTCCGCCCCCGTCGCTCACGCTCACCGTCGGACTGGCCTGGGCGATGGTGAACGTCGCCTGCTTCGAATTCGTGGCGTAGTCCGCGCTGCCTGCGAAGGCGGCGACGACGGTGTAAGTGCCCGCGGTGCTCGGCGCGGCCGACAGGGGCGTGCCCGTGGCCGTGCTCCCCGCGTAATAGTTGAGGGTTAGCCCGACGCCCTCAAGTGTCGCCCCCGCGGGCCCCGAGACGCCCTGAACCGAGTCGGTCGCACCGAAGGCCGAGCCATCATAAGTCCCGCCCGCGTCGGTGACGCTCACGGTCGGCGTGGCCTGGGCGATGGTGAACGTCGTCTGGGCCGAGCCCGACGTATAATCGGTGCTGCCTGCGAAGGCGACGGCGACGGTGTAGGTCCCGGCCGTGCTCGGCGCACCCGGCAGGGGAGTGCCGATTGCGGTGCTCCCGACGTAGTAGGTGAGCGTCAATCCCGCGCCTTCCAGCGTCGCCCCGGCCGCACCCGAGACGCCCTGAACCGAGTCCGTCGCCACGAACGCCGAGCCGCTGTAGGTTCCCCCCACATCACTCAGGTTCACCGTTGGCGTGGCCTGGGCGATGGTGAACGTCGCCAGGGACGAGCCGGACGTGTAATCGGTGCTGCCGGCGAAGTCGGCGGTGACGGTATACGTCCCGCTCGAGCTGGGAGCGCCCGACAGGGGCGTTCCCGTGGCCGTGCTCCCGGCGTAGTAGGAGAAGGTCAGCCCGGCGCCTTCCAGCGTCGATCCCGCCGGGCCGCTGGCGCCCTGAACGGTACCCGACGCGGTGAAAGCCGAGCCATCATACGTCCCGCCCGCGTCGGTGACGCTCACCGTCGGCGTGGCCTGGGCGATGGTGAATGTCGTCTGCGCCGAGCTCGACGCGTAATCCGTGCTGCCTGCGAAGTCGGCGGCGACGGTGTAGGTCCCGGCCGTGCTCGGTGCCCCCGACAGGGGCGTGCCCGTGGCCGTGCTCCCGGCGTAGTAGGTGAGCGTCAGCCCAACGCCCTCGAGTGTCGCCCCGGCCGGTCCGCTCACGCCCTGAACCGAGTCGGTCGCCGCGAACGTCGACCCGCTGTAGGTCCCGCCGGCGTCGGTGACGCTCAAGGTCGGCGTCGCCGGATTGACGGTCAGGCTGGTCGACTGGCTGGCGCCAAGAAATGTCCCGTCGCTCGTGTAGGCGTAGGCGATCGTGTAGGGCGATCCCGAGACGCTCAGCGTGCCCAGGCCCGAGAAGGTGGTCGAGAACGAGCCATCCGACCCGATCGTCGCCGACTGGTTGACTCCGTCGAGCGTGATCGAGACCGACTGGTTCACCGGGACCTGCGAGCCGGCGGCGATCGTCCCTGAAACCTTGACGCTGTCCGTGCCGTAGGTCATCGTCGGCGCCGACAGCCCCGAGAACGCCGGCTGGACCTGGTTCGTGAGATCGAAGGCGACCCCGGACGAGACGCCCGTCGTCGACGCCGTGACCGTGTACTCCCCGCCGGTCGAGTTCGCCGTCGCGGCTACCGTCGCGCCGCCGCCGGAATCGATGACCGCCGAGCTCGCCGCGAGCGTCGCCGAGGCACCATCCGTCGCGGGAGTGACCGCGAACGCGACCGTTCCGCCGGCCACCGGCTCGACCGCATTGTTGGCCTTGACGGTGACCCCCAGCGCGGTGAACGCCGAGCCCGCCAGGACGGCCTGCGGCGTGCTGCCCGACGCGGCGGTCATCGTGAACCCCTGGCTCTCGAACGCGCCGATGTCCATCGTGGAGTTCACGATCCGAGGCTCGCCGCGCTGGTCGGCGGTCACGCCGCTCGGGAGCAGGCTGCTGTTCCCCGCGGCGATGGCCGCGCTGCCGGGCAAGAGCGCGAAGGTCTCCGTCGTCCCGCCGTAGCTCCCCAGCGCCGAGAGGCCGAGCGTCGTCAGGCTGGACAGCACGATGTCGTTGCCGGTCCCGTTCGTGATCCCGCCCGATCCGCCCGTGCCGATCAGGCTGGATGAGCCGTTGACATTCGCGGCGCCCGCGCCGGCGATGTCCGAGGCCGCCCCGGCCGTGCCCAGGTTGCCCGCGACGATTGTGTCGTTCGCCGTCGCGCCGGTGGCGGCGCTCGACTCGTACAGCCCGCCTCCGCCCGTTCCGGCCGAGTTACCGCTGATCGTCGAGGCCGTCAGGGTGAGCGTCCCGGCATTCGCGATCCCGCCTCCCTGGCCGGCCGAGTTCGCCGCGACGGTGCACTCGACCAGGGTCATCGTCCCCTTGTTGTACAGCCCGCCGCCGGTGGCCGCCGAGTCGCCGCTGATCGTGCAGCCGGTGAGCGTCAGGGTGCCGTCGTTGTCCACGCCGCCGCCCAGCGTGGCGCTGCCGCCGGAGATCGTCAGGTCCGAGATCGACAGGTTCGCGCCCGACCCGACCGAGATCACGCCCCCGGTGCCGCCGGAGATCGTCAACCCGGCCGACGGTCCCGCGATCGAGATCGTCGCCGAGCCCGAGGACGCTACCAGCGGGCCGGCCGATAGCGTGATCGTGCTCGCCGAGGCAAATGCCGACGATGAGAAGGAGATCCCCATCGAGCCGGACTGGAGGCCGGCCAGGTCCAGCGCGCCGCGGAGGTCCAGGTCGCCCGATGGCGTGGCCGCGCCGTCGGTCGCCGAGGTCACCACCAGCGACGAGCCCGACGCGTACTGGAACGCGCCGATGTCGATGGGGGAATCGAGCGCGAACCCGCGCTGATCGGTGGTCGGGGCGCCCGTGGACGTCCCCGCGCCGATCGCCGCGCTGCCGGGCAAAAGCGCCATGGTCGGGGTCGGCCCGCCGTAGTCGGCCAGAGGGGCCAGGCCGAGCGTCGACAGGCTGGACAGCACGACGTCGCCGCCTGTCCCGCCCGTGATCCCGCCCGACCCGCCGGTGCCGATCAGGTTATATGTTCCCGTGACGCCCGATGCCCCGCTGCCGCCGATGTCGGATGCGGTCGGCGTGCTGGTCCCCTGGTTGTTGCCCGCGACGATGGTATTCGTCAGCGAAACCTTGCCCTTGTAGGTCGTCCCGTAGTAGTTGTCGAGGCCGCCGAAGCCTGTGGTCGCCAGGTTGTCGGCGATCGTGCAGGACATCAAGGTCGGCGTGCCGCCGTAGTTGAACAGGCCGCCGCCGTGACCGGACGTGTTCCCGGTGATCGTGCAATCGGTCAGGCTCGAGGGGACCTTGCGGAAGTTGAACAGGCCGCCGCCATAGGTGCCGGACGAATTCCCGCTGATCGTGCAGGCGTCGAGCGTGGGCGAGCCCTGGTAGACGCACAATCCCCCGCCGTATTTCCCGGCCGAGTTCCCGCTGATCGTGCAGCCGGTCAGGGTGCTGGTGCCGTCGGTCCACAGTCCTCCGCCGTACTTCGCGGCCGAGTTGCCGCTGATCGTGCAATCGGTCACCGAGGCCGTGCCGCCGAGGTAGGCCCCGGCGCCGTTCTGGCCGGCCGAGTTGCCGCTGATCGTGCAATCGGTGATCGTGGGCGCCGTCGCGACCTTGACCGAGGCATAAACCCCGCCGCCCATGAAGCTGGAATTCGCCGTGATCGTGCAGTCGGTGAGGTCCAAGCTGTTCGAGCCGAAGACCCCGCCGCCGTAGGTGGTGGCCGTGTTGCCGGTGACCACGCAATTCGAGAGCGTGGTGTTCCCGCTGGAATAGACCCCGCCGCCGGACGTGCCCGTACCTCCGGTGATCGTCAGTCCCGAGATCCTGGCCGTCTCGTCCAGGCTGACCTGGAACACCCGGCTCGATTTCGCCGCGTCGATGGTCAGCAAGCCGGCCCCGGGCCCCTGGATCGTGAGATTCGCCCCGCCGCCCAGGACCAGCACCCCCTGGCTCAGCGTGATCGTCTGAGGCGTGCCCGGATTGGCCAGCTTGAATGCGATCGTATTGGTCGCGCCGACCTGCGAGGCTGCGGCGATGACCTCGCGCAGCGTACCCGCCGAGTTGTCGTCGGCCGTGCTGGTGACATAGAAGGTCGACAGCAGCCGCCGGCCCTCGAGCTCCAGCACCCCCGGCCGGCACCGCCTTCGGTCCGTCACCGCGTCGCCACTCGCCCGGGCCCCCACCAATCCCTGTCCGTGCCCTCGCTCCGCCCGCCCATTCCGCCGGCTCAAGATGCGTTTCATGATGGGTGCCCGCACTGTCGTCCCTGGATCGGATTGTGTTCTACATTCGCCCCGCGCGCAACGGGGCCGACGAGCCTTCCCCCGGCCTGCGCCTCGGGCTCGCTGCCGAAGCCTAGAACACGTTTCGGACGGCGGGCGCCATGACGCCCGCATGATCCCCGTCAACCAGGTCGGTCATGGACAGGTCGGGGGTTGCATGCAGGTGCTGAACCGAAACACGAGCGAAGACTTTTATACGTCAAAAACGACGTACGGCGAAATTGACGTACGTCAAAACTGACGTATAATCACGAAGAGTGTCCTGTGTCTCTCCGCCATTCACGGAACCAGCCATGAAGGCCAACCCCGGTGGGGTCATCGATCCTGGCAACGTTTACGGGCGCGATCAGCTCATCGCCCAGCTCTGGGGGCGTCTCGAGCAGCAGAGCGTCCTGATGAATGCCGAACGGCGGATCGGCAAGACCAGCGTGCTGCGGAAGATGGCCCATGACGGGGCGTCTGGCTGGTTTCCCACGATGATCGACGTGGAAAAGTTCCACTCGGCCGAGGAGTTCGCCCGCGGAGTCTTTGACCAGGTCCAGACCTATCTCGGCAAGTGGAAAAAGGCAGCGAACCTCGCCAGGGACCTCTACGAGCAGCACGATTTTGGGGGCATCCGGCGCACGGGTGCGCCGCGGCCCTGGAAAGCGCTCCTCACCGCGGCGATCCACGATCTGGCTACCCAGATGCACGAACAGCGGCTCGTTTTCCTCTGGGACGAGTTGCCCTACATGATCGACCACATCCGGCAAGCAGATGGCGGGCGCGCGGCGCTGGAGGTGCTCGATACGCTCCGGAGCCTGCGACAGGAGCATCCCGGGATTCGCATGGTGTTCTCGGGCTCGATCGGGCTGCATCACGTGCTGGAGGGAGCTCGCGACGGCAAGATTTCCAGCGAGCCGGTCAACGACATGTACGCGGTTGAGGTACCGCCGCTGGATATTGAAGACGCCATCCGCCTGGCGGGCGACCTGATCCAGGGCGAGGGTCTCGGGGTCAAAGATCTACGGGGCTCGGCCGAGGTTGTCGTCAAGGAGGCCGATGGATTCCCCTTCTACATCCACCACATCGTCGCCGGCTTGAAGCGCAAACAGCGCGCCGCCGAGCCCGATCAGATCCGCATGGTGGTGCAAGACCATCTGGTGGACGCCAACGATCCCTGGGACCTCGGCCACTACCGCAGCCGCATCCCGATTTACTATCCGAAGGGGAACAACGCCCAGATCGCCAGCCTGATCCTCGACGCGCTGGCGACCGACCAGGAACCGCGCTCGGTCGCCGATTTGCAGGCCGCGATCAACGCAAGCTCCGCCGTTCTCGAGGATCGGAGTGAACTGGTGCGAATCCTCCGGCTGATGGAGCGCGACCACTATCTGCTCCGCCAGACGGATGGACGCATTCAGTTCCGCTTCCCGCTCATCCGCCGATGGTGGGCGCTGGACAGGGGGCTCTGAACGATGGCCGGGACTGACTTCATCTGGTGGTTCACACCCAGCCGCACCGACGTAGAATTGCTCGAAGAGATCTTCGTCCAGCGGCACGAGCTGCTGAGCGATATCCTCGAGCGCGTCCGCGAGAGCGGCACCACAGGCAGCAAGCACCAGCTTCTCCTGATCGGGCCGCGGGGGATCGGAAAGACTCATCTCATCTCGCTCCTGCATCAGCGGATCACCCAGGACCCGGCGCTCTCGGCGAAAGTCCGGATCGCCTGGTTGCTGGAGGACGAGACGATCACCTCGTTCGTGCAGTTGCTCAAGAGGATCTACGAGCTGCTGGCGGACGAGTACCCGGATGAGTTCTCCCGGGACTGGCTGGACGGCGTACTGGATCGCTCTCCACCCCAGATCCTCAGGGCCCTGGAGACCCGGCTGGTCGAGGCATTCCACGATAAGACGCTGCTGCTCTTCATCGAGAACCTCGACCTGATCTTCCAGGGCATGGGGGACACAGGCCAGAAGCAGTGGCGTTCCTTCCTCCAGACGAACCCATTCACGACCATCGTGGCGACGACGCAACGACTCTTTGCGGGCGTCCAGAAACGAGAGCAGCCATTCTTCGGGTTCTTCGCTCGCGAGCACCTCAGGCCGCTTCCGGCCCCGGATGCGATCGATCTCCTGCGGCGGATCGCGCGGCACCGCGAGCAGGCCGACCTGATCGCGTTCCTGGCGACGCCCGAAGGTCGGTCCCGCGTCCGAGCCCTGCATCATCTGGCCGGGGGCAACCATCGCATCTACATCGTCCTGTCGGGTTTCATCACCCGCGAATCGCTTGACGAGCTGACCGAGCCGTTCGAGAAGATGGCCGACGCACTGACGCCCTATTACCAGGAGCGGATGCGCTGGCTCTCGCCGCAACAGCGGCAGATTGTCGAGTACCTTTGCTCTCAGGAAGGCACCTGTACGCCGAAAGCGATCGCCCGCCAGTTGCTCACGAGCGAGAACACGGTCGGCAAGCAGCTCAAGTTACTTCTGGAGCTGGGCTATGTCCTGCGGAGTCCCCGGGGCCGCGAGTCCCTCTACGAGCTGGCTGAACCCCTGATGCGCCTGGCCAGTGAGGTCAAGGAAAAGCGACGCAAGCCGCTGCGGCTGCTGGTCAGTTTCCTCCGCGCCTGGTATCGGCCCGAAGTTTTGCCCCAGCTCCTCGAACGCGCGGGGACACCTTCATTGCGCCAGCATCTCCAGGCCGCGATCGACGAGGCTCGCAGGAACCCCGATCCGCGTCTGAAGGTCCTCGAAGATGAGATTGATCGAGCCAGAGAGGAAGGACGACTGGCCGAGCTTCAACAGCTCCTCGAAGATCGGGCGCATACGCTCGGAACTGCCGAGGCGTGGACAGATGTTGCTATTAGCCACAGCTCGCTGTCAGATTCCGCGGCCGCGATCGCCTGCTACGATCAATCCCTCGAGATCGACTCGCGCAACGCCATTGCCTGGAACGGCAAGGGCTATGTTTTGATGGCCCTCGGCCGGCGAGAGGAAGCGATCGCCTGCTACGATCGGTCCCTCGAGATCGACCCGCGAGACGTTGCCGCCTGGAACGGCAAGGGCTGTGCGCTGCATGCCCTCGGCCGGCGGGAAGAGGCGATCACCTGCTACGATCGGGCCCTGGAGATCGACCCGCGAGACGCCATTCCCTGGCTCAACAAGGGCCAAGCTTTGCAAGCCCTCGGCCGGCGAGAGGAGGCGATCGCCTGTTACGATCGGGCCCCGGAAATCGACCCGCGATTCGCCTTCGCCTGGCTCAACAAGGGCCAAGCTTTGCAAGCCCTCGGCCGGCGAGAGGAGGCGATCGCCTGCTACGATCGGGCCCTGGAGATCGACCCGCGAGACGCGTTTCCCTGGAACGGCAAGGGCTGTGCGCTGCATGCCCTCGGCCGGCGGGTAGAGGCGATCGCCTGCTACGATCGGGCCTTGGAGATCGACCCGCGACACGTCGCCGCCTGGAACAACAAGGGCTGGGCGCTGGATGCCCTCGGCCGACGAGAGGAGGCGATCGCCTGTTACGATCGGGCCCTGAAGATCGAGCCACGAGCCCCCGTCGCTTGGACGAATTGGGGGCACGCGCTCCGCAGGATGGGCCGAACCGAAGCCGGGCGGCAATGCTACGAAAAAGTTCTGGAACTCGATGATTCCGAATCAGGGGTACTATTCGTTCGAACCGAGGCCCTGTTCGGCCTACAGCGGTGGGAAGCAGGTCTGGCCGTGCTGAGTGAAGCATTCAGCGCAACTCCCGGAGATTCGACCCACGATGTGCAGTCCATCGTTGCGTTGACCCTGGAGCTCAGCGAGCGGGACAGCCTTTACAGGCACCTGGGGCGGTTGATCGAGCTCTACGCAAGCGCGGGCGCCCTCTCGTATCTGGGTCGTGGCCTCGTCGAGTGTCTGAACCAGTTCGCGGAAGGTTCCACCGATGCCAGGACCCTGGGGGCATATTGTGATGCCTGGCAAGACCTCGGCGGCGGCCATCCCGAGTTGGAAGTCCCGCTCCGGATCTTCCGGGTCGGGATCGAGTACCTGATCCGCCGCGACGAGCGGGTGCTGCTCGACCTGGTGAGCGTCGAGCGCAAGGTCCTTCAGCAAGCGCTGGGGCTCGACCCTGAAGACGAGCGCCACAGCCTCGACGATCAACGTCCGGGTCCCGCTGATGCGCCCGCCGCTCAGGGTTTCGCGGCACCGGCCGGTTTCTCCGGGGCGGAGTTCGCGTCGGCCGGCGGCTTGCGGCTGGAGGAGAAGACCACGTAACGCCCATCGGGCGAGAAGGTCGGGTCCTGGATCAGAGTGTCGAGAGCGTCGCCCGGCTCCAGCTTCCTGGCCGTGCCCGGTTTGCCCTGGGCCGGATCGATGGTGTAGAGCGCGCGGTTCCTGTTCGGGATGTGGCCGATGAACACGCAGCGCCCGGTTACGGGCGAATAGATGGGCGATTCCGACCGGATTACGGAGCCGCCGTCCTTCTTCCAGAGCACGTCCTTGATCTTGCCGTCGGCCGGGCTGGTCGCGTCGATCAGGGCGATGGAGTCCGCCGGGCCCTTGAACGGGCCGACCGCGACGACGACCGTCCCGTCGCCCGCCCAGCTCGGGACGGAGAAGACCTGGTGATCCGGGACCACCAGCTTCCCGCTGTTCTCGGGCCGGACGTCCATGATCGTCACGTCGGTCGGGGTGCCGAAGCTGGCGATCAGGAACTGCGTGCTCCGGGGCGACCACCTCGGCCGGCCGTAGTCGCCCAGAATCCGCCGCCCCGAGCCGTCGGCCTTCATCAGCCAGACGCCCATCTGGTTGTTCGGCGCGTTGTTGAGCAAGAAGACGAGCCGGTCGTCCGTCGGCGAGAAGTCCGGGCAGTTCCCCAGGCCGAGGTCCTGCCCGGTGAGGCGATCGCCGTCGAGCTCGAGCGTCCGGATCCGCGACCGGCTGAACTCGGCCTTTCCCGGTGTGCCCGGCGTGGCGTCGAAGGCGATGCGGCGGCCGTCGTGCGACCAGACCGGCGAGCCGCACTGGTTCAGCCCCTCGTCGGGCTCGTTGGCGATCCGGACCGCGGGCCCGCCCGCCGCGTCGATCAGGTAGAGGCCGATCTGGCCGTCCTTCTTCGAGGCTGGTGCGGGGTGCTTGCGCAGCTCGTCCACCAGCCGGTCGACGGCCTTGCTGCTCGGATGCCCGGCCGTCGTCGAGGCCGCCGCGGGCGGGCTCGACTGCCGGGGAATCGGAGATGCCGCCGATTGTGCGGCGGCCGCAATCCCCAGGATTGCCGCCAGCCCGACCGCCGTACCGATCCGACCCCGCATCCCATCCGAGATCATCATCGAAGTCGTCTCCGTCGAAATCACCGGCGGCGAGTTACTCGCGCCGAACGCTCACCACAGACGACCCAGCGCGGCCGGGCCGCAAGCCATCAAAGATGACTCACCACAGAGGACACAGAGAGCACAGAGGGAAAGACCGAGGGCGGATTCGGCGATGCAAGGTCCAGCGATCGAGAGACTCATGAAATCCTGAGCGCCGTACGCGGTTCTCGGAGTGAGTCATACAGGGAGCACGGAGTTCATATAAAAACGGCTTCGGAGCCCCCCGGCCTCTCTGTGTTCTCTGTGTCCTCTGTGGTGAAGAATCCTCGATCTTTTGCTCTCTGCCCTCTGCCCCCCGCGGTGATCCGTCCGGGATCATGCCGCAACGGCTCGAACCGTCGCGAGCGAATCCCGATTACAACCGATTGGCCTCGGGGTCGGTCAGCGGCGTGCGGATGAAGCCCGAGTCGGCCGGGGCCTTGTAGTCGATCGCGGCCAGCTCGGGGGTTTCGATCCGACGCCCGCCGCGGATGCGGCTCTCGAGCGCCGCGTCGAGGATCCCGCCGGTGAGCTGCGTGCGACGGACGGGGTAGGGGGGCTTGTTCGTCCGAAAGAAGTCCTCGATCCGCAGCACCAGCGGGTTGAAGAAGCTGGCGCCCGGCGGCGCGGGCAGGTACATCAGGGTCGACGCGATCGACGGGCCGCCCGAGGTGTCGACCTTCGCGGCGACCGTGGTGTCATCCACGTGCCCGTTCAGGATCATCGCCGTGGCGCGCAGGCCGTCGACATACTCGATCACGAACGCGATCGGGCCGGCGAACTTGGTGGCGACATCGCCCTTTGGCGCGGCGGGCGCGTGGAAATCCCGGGTGTTCTGGCGAATATCGCCCGGGTTGACCGAGTGGCTGCGGCCGAGCGCGTGGTGCAGCAGCTCCCACGACCAGACGCCCTTGTCCCCCGCGGCCCAGACCGCGTCTCCCTCGAGATAGGTCACGGCGGCCACGCCCTGCGGCTTGCCGGCCAGCTCGCGGCGCTCGGCCATGCACTGCAAGGTCTCGAGCGCGTGGAAGCCGAAGATCTCCAGGTCGCCCCGCGAGGCGACGAGCACCTCGTGGAACTTCCGCCCGAGCGGGATTTCCAGCGCGGGCAGCCGCCAGGTTACCGGCAGGCTCGACCCGGCCATCAGCGGGACCTTCAATTCGTCCGCGGCCTTGATCATCGCGTCGGCCTCGACCTGGCTGTACGACAGGTGCTTGTCGATGAACACCGGCACCGAGCGCCCCGAGGCGCGGAAGACCTCGAGCACCTCGCGGAAGAACTTGCCGCGAGGGTAGAGCTTCTGGAGCTTTTCGTTGTAGGGGTAATTGCCGTGCTCGGCGATGAGGAGCACCGCGTCGACGGCGAGCCCGTCGGTGCCGAGGGTGAGCGCGTCGGCGATCGAGGGGCTGAGGCGCACGCCGTGCTTCCGAGCCTTGGCCCGGCCCAGGTCGGTCGCCGGCGCGACCTGCTCGATGAACAGGCTGGCGATGTCGAACGGCGGCCGGTGCAGCGGGTCCGGCCGGCCGTCGTACACCGGGAACCCGTCGAGGAACCGGCCGACGATGTGATAGGCGTGCGAGAGATAGTAGTACACCGACGCCAGCGCGGCGACCTTCGGCCGCGCGCCGGGCGGGGTCGCCGCCTGAGCTTGTGCCTGCGCGGCGTCGGCGATCCGTTCACCCCCCAGAGCCCCGACACCAACCGCGGCCCCGGCCGCCTCGAGGAAACTGCGCCGCGTCGAACCCGATGTCATGCCGGTTGCTCCCTCGATTGCTCGGTCACACGTCGATCGCATGCCCCCAGACTTCAAGGATCGTATACCACAACTGGTTCGACGGTTCCAATCATCGGGCCGAAGACGCGTGCCCTCGCTCGCCCGGCGCACAGGGACGCGAACGCAGGATCAAAGGGCGGGCATCACGCGTCGGAGGTGTCGCCCCCCGACGCGTGATGCCCGCCCGGCCATTGGCCCAATCTCGCGATCGGGCTCGTCACCGGACTCGCCTGGTGCCCACGTCGAGCGTCCCCACGGCGTCCTCGCCGGGCTTCGATTTGCCGGCGCCGTTGAGCGCCACGCCGTTCGCGCCCGTCAGGCCGCCGGCGGTGCCCTTGATGGCGACCTCGGCCGTCGCGCCCGGTTTCAGCCGGCCGGCGAGGGTGAGCGTGACCTCATGGGCCGCCGCGTCGTAGACCGTCGCCGCGATCCTCATCGGATGAGTCACCCGGGCCGCCGCATGGCGGCCGTGCCGGCTCTTGCCGATGAGGCTCACCTGGTAGTTGGCCGAGTCCTGGGCGGCGGTCGAGTCGAGCGCCTGGTTGAAGGCGATGACCAGGCTCCGAATACCACGCCGTCCCTTCATTGCCGTCAGGCTCAGTACGGTCGGGCCGGGCTCCGCGGGAGTCGTGGCCGTCGGGGCCGGGCTCGGGTTCGCGGTCGACCCGGTCGGGGTCGGCGCGGGAGTGCTCGTCGGCGTCTTCGGGCCGGACGTGCTCGTCGGTGACGGCGAGAGCGTCGGCGAAGCCGTGGGAGACGGCATGCTCGTCGGCGTCGCCCCGATGGTCGTCGTGGTGGAGGCGGGCGTGGTCGAGATCGGCGCGCCCGGCGTCCACGGCGGCAGCACGCCTCCGGGCCCGGTCGGGGTCGTCGGCGTTGGCGTCGACGTCGGCGACATCGAGGTCAGGTTAAGCGTTGCCGATGACTGGCCCAGGCTGGCGCCCTGCGGGTTTGACAGGACGAGCATGGCCGAGCGAATCCCGGTGAACGAATCGCCCGCGGCTAGCGGCACGGTGAATGTCGCCGAGGTCTGGCCCGCCGCGAAATCCAGCGTGCCCGAGGTGGCCGTGTAGTCGGTGCCCGCGTGCGCGGAGCCGTCCTGCACGGTGTAATCCACCGACGCCGCCCCCGTTGCCGGGCCGGAGCGATCGACCGTGACGATCGCCTGGCCGTCCGAGACGGGGGCCGTGGTTGCCCACGACTGGAAGGCGACCTGGTTGTCCGGCGTGGCCGCGGCCGGCACGGAGGCAGCGTAGATGTTCATCGAGCCTGCGTGCGTGCCGCCCGGCGCCAGGTCGTCGGCGTTGCTGACGAAATCGATCGTGTTCCCGTCGGGCGAGAGGACGGCCGCGACCCTCGTCGCGTCCGAGAGCCCGCCGGACGGAGTCGCCGTGATCAGCCTGGTCGTCCCCGTCGCCAGGTCGGTCGCGAACAGATTGTTCGGCTCGCGGCCGCCCGGCATGACACCTCGGGTGCTCGTATCCGGTGGGTTGTTCGTCAGGTCGATGGCGCCGCTGGCGAAGTAGAGCGTCCCGCTATCCGCGCTGAACATCAGCCCGCCGCTGGCGGCGTTCGGCAGCAGGCCGCCGGTGGTCTTCGAGGCCAGCGTGGTCGTCCCGCCCGACAGGTCGCGGACGAAGACGTTGCTGATCCCCGGCCCGCCCGAGAAACCCCAGCCGCCGCCGGTCGAGCCCGGCGACGGGGGCGCCTTCAATTCCGGAGCATTGGCGGTTAGGTCCCCGGCGCTGCTGGTGAACGCCAGGTAGCGGCCGTTCGGGCTGAACGCCGGCGCGGTGGCGTAGCCGCTCGAGAGCTGCCCCTGGGGCGTGACGCTCACCAGCGACGTGGCGCCCGTCGCCAGGTTGGTGACAAAGACGTTCGCCCCGGTGAAGAAGGGTACGCCGGGCGGCACGCCCGGCGGCTGGGCTGGATCGATCGCATTTCCGGTCAGGTCGGTGGCGCCGCTGACGTACGCCAGCGACCGGCCGTCGGGGCTGAAGACGGGGCTGGAGGCCAGGCCGTTGGAGAGCTGGCCGCCGGGCGTGGCCGAGACCAGGATCGTCGTGCCCGTGGACAGGTCGCGGACATACAGATTGGCGGCGCCGAGCGGGCCGAAGGGGGCGCCGGTCGCGGCCGAGGAATCGGGCGGGTTGCCCGTCAGGTAGGTGGCGTTGCTGGTGAACGCCACGTACCGGCCGTCGGGGCTGAAGACCGCGCCCGTGCTCGAAGCCGACGGGAGCTGGCCGGTGGCCGTCGCGCTCAGGAGCGTGGTCGTCCCCGTCGCCAGGTCGCGGAGGAACAGGTTCGCGCTCGGCGCGGGTCCCCCGAAGGGGCCGGACGGTGCGCCGTCCAGCGGATTGGCCGTCAGGTCGGTGGCCGAGCTGCCGAAGACGAGCGACCGGCTGTCCGGGCTGAAGGCCAGGTCGGCGGCCGGGCCGCCCAGGTCGCTGTTCGTGGTGCCCGAGGCCATGCCGCCCGTCGAGACGCTCGCCAGCGACGTCGTCCCCGCCGCCAGGTCTCGCACGTAGACGTAGGTCAATGACGAGGAACCGCCCATCGGGCCGGACCCGCCGGCGCCGCCGGTGCTCGACTCGACCGGGGCGCCGGTCAGGTTGTCCGAGGTGTCGATGAAGGCCAGGTCCTGGCTGTTCGGGCTGAAGACGAACTGCCCAGTACATGAACCGTCCGACCCGACGCCGACGGGCGTCTGGTCGAGCAGCGTGGTCGTGCCGGTCTGGAGGTCGCGGACGTAGAGATATCCGTTCGTTTCGGGCGACGGCGCATTCCAGGGCCCCGGCAGCCCGGCCGGCGAGGCGGCGACCGCCGAGAGGTTCGTCGCCAGGCTGAGGAACGCCACATACCGACCGTCGGGGCTGATTACCGGGTCGTACGACGCCCCGTTGCCCGTCTGGCCGCCGAGGGTTGCACTCGCGAGCGTCGTCTGGCCGGTCGTCAGGTCGCGGACGAAGACATCGCTGCCGCGGTTGGTGTCGACCTGCCCGGGGACCAGGTCGGTCGCGTCGCTGGCGAAGACCAGCTTCGACCCGTCGGCGCTCAGGTTCCCCCGGGCCGAGCCCGTCGGTCCGTTCAGCATCGGGTCGCCGGTGTCGGGGCTGGAGAAACCCGAGACCTCGTTGCCGGCCGCGGTCCCGGCGGCGTCGAGGCTGACCAGCGAGATCGATAGCAGTGCCCGCCCCTCGCAGGCTTCCACGCCCAATCCCCGGCCCAGGGCCCGCGCCGGGCGCCGGCCGCGCCGGGGCGATGTCGAAATCGGAATGAGCCCGCGGCTCCGTCGCGCGAACTTCATGTTCGGCTCCAGGCAAGAGAAGCGAACAGGCCCCTCCGTCGTGGAGGCCGGCCCCGCCGGCCGCGGTCCATCGCGGCCGGTCATCCTCGGTCGTACGCCGCCGCGATCGCCCGCCGCCCTGCCGGGGCCCGGGCCTCATCGCATGCTTCCTCACATCGGTAACCACAGGAGATGAAAATCAAGGATTCTCAAAACAAATTCATAGGGAAATGTTCAATACAACATCACGGCCCGGACCGGTTTCCTGGGCCGTCCGGCCTGGCCTACACTGTCGCCGACGCCTTCGCGACATCAAGCTGGGCTCGCCGGGGTCTTCGGGCGCGATGGGGAGGTTGGGGCGACCCCGCTGCAGTCCGGCGGCCGGGTCGCCGCGATGATCCGGACCACGTCCGGCGGCTCGCCGGCAATGAAATAGGACCCGAAAGCCGCGCCGACCGGACGCGCCTTGTTTTCGCGAAGCGGACGCGCATACTTCAAGTCGTTGTCGGCGGACGACTTCGATCGGACCGCCTCGAATGGCTTCGGAGCCGCCGCTCCCCTCCCTCTCGCGCCGGACTCGACGCGGCGGCTTCACCGCGCCGGCCCATCCGGCGGCCGCGCCTCGGTGCGATGTTTCCTCGAACGCGCCCGGACTCCGATCGCATACAGGAGAGAATAGACCTCGTCCAGGACCGCGACGCACTCCGTGTAGCCGGCTCGCCAGAGCTCGAGGCGGCTGGTGCGGAGCGCCGTGATCGCGTAGAAGAACTCTTCCCCGAGCCTCGCGGGCGAACGGGGAAGCGCCCGCGCGGACGACATCCACCTCCACTTCGGGATGAGCTTCTTCAACTCGCGAATTAGTCGTTCCAACAACACCGGGGGGATTCGGTCCTCTTGCGGCGGCAAGTACTTACTGGGCGCGAACCGCTGGAGAAATGCGAGGACTCGCGCGCACCGGATGATGAAGATCACCCATCGGAGCTCGTCGATCGAGAGGGTCGGCGCGGCCTGAGGCGCCGGCGCCCCGAAACCATCGGCACCGACCTGGATCGCAGCTCGTCCGCGGTCGGGGGTAACCGGACGATCCATCGGGGTTGACCTCCAGCCGCCTTGGTGTACGGAACAGATGAAAGCGAGCGGACAGATGCAGGTGACGGCTTGGTATGGCTTGTGCGGCTTCGTCCTCTGCTCCCCGCTCCTTCCCTGGGATTCGTTCACAGGCTCTCAGCCTAGCTGACCGGCATCTCCGGGGCAATCTCGCCGGCCCCGCGAGGCCACTCGCATGGATTTGCTCTCTTCTATCCGTTCTTCGGGATCGATTCCCTCACAAGATCTCAACCAACCTCGACGGATTCCTTTTCATGACTCGGATTTTGCCGACCCCCTGGAAACCGACCAGGGCCCAGCTCCTCGCCGCGCAGAACAAGCTGGTGCCGGATCTCATCGCCGAGGACCTCATCGTCCTCTTCGCCGGCATCAACCCGGGCCTCTACACCGCCGCGATCGGCCACCACTTCGGCCGCCCCGGCAACCGATTCTGGCCCGCCCTCCACGGCGGCGGCTTCACGCCTCGCCTCTTCTCACCCTTCGAGGAGTCGCTCCTCCTCGACCTCAAACTGGGCATCACCAACGTCGTCGAACGCGCCACCGCTCGCGCCGATGAACTCACCCACGACGAGCTTCGGGCCGGCGGCCGGCGCCTCGAGGCCAAGGTCGAACGCTGGCGTCCCACCGTCATCGCCTTCGTCGGCATCGGCCCCTACCGCATCGTCTCCGGGATCAAGGACGCCCGCGTCGGCCTCCAGAAGGATCCCTTCGGCGGAAGCCACGCCTGGGTCCTCCCCAACCCCAGCGGTCTCAACGCCCACTACCAGCCCGCCGCCCTGGCGCAACTCTTCGGAGAGCTGCGCCTCTGGGCGATGGCCCAGCACGGGCGACGCTGAATCGAATCAGAATCATCCCCAATTTTGAATCGCGACTTGCAATGCTGGGTTTCGGTGGGGTAGATTACTGGCGCATTGCGCAGTTGAAGCTTGCGCGTGCGTGCCATTTCGCCGATATCCATTCTCAAGACAGGTCGCCTGGTTCACGGGGGATCCAGCTCGATGGCGGGGGTGTGATGCGGTCTGATCGGTTCGGGCGACTGGCGCGATGGGGCATGGGGGCGCTGATGCTGCTCCTGATGCAGTGCTTCGCTGCGCCGCAATCCGCCTGGGCCGCGTGCCAGAACCACCTCATCACATCGCGGTCCGAGCGGCTGCTCGCCTACGACCGGCTGGATGACCTGATCACCGGCGACCTTTCCGCGAGCCTCGCGGAAGGTCCGGGCCGACAGCACCCCGACCGGCCGGCTCCCCGACCTTGCTCGGGCCCCGGCTGCAAGAGCAGCGTCCCCCGGCCCGTGTCCACCGCATCGCCCAGTTCCCCCGGGCCGGATCAGTGGATCGCGCTCCGGGCCGTGCTGAGCCCGGTCGCCGCGTCCCCGGCCCCGCTCCTGCCCGATGAACCGGCCGATCGGCCCATCGGGCACAGGCCCTCCATCTTCCATCCTCCCCCCGCCTGATCGTTCACCCTCATCGGTCGGACCGCGCGCCCATCGAGGCGGCGCGACTGCCATGGCAGACGGGCTCCGTCACGTCGACGGCCCAATCTGATCGTGCAGAGACCCTTGAACCACCCCTATTCCCGAGGTGAACGATGACCGCCATGACGTCTCGCTCGACGTTTGCCTACCCACGGCCCGCGCAGGCTGACCCGGTCGTGACCTGGTACGGCACGCTCGGCCTGCTCGTCGCCTGCCTCGGCCTGCTGGCGACCGTCTCCTTCGCGGGCTGACCGCGACCGCCCGAGCCTGCCTCTCGGTAGGGGCCCGGATCCTCCGGTCTGCCGCGCCGCGCCTCGCCGCGCCGCGCCCGGTCCGTTCGGCCTGCGCGCCCGCCTCGCATCGAGAAGAAGGTCTCGTACGCGTCGGCACCCGTCCTTCCCTGACGGTCTTTCGCGACATCATGCGGAGGTGAGGCGGACGGCCCCTCGCATGGGACGAACGGCGGGCCCCTGAGGCAACGGCCACCCGTTCGTCCATGCGAGAGGTTTCTCCGATCATCCCGAAGGCGATCTCGAACTGCGGAGTCAATTCGGATGGATGAACCCCGGAAGCAGGACCGCGTCGCGCCGGTTCAGGCTGATCAGGGCGGTAACGAGGCAGGACCACGCCGGCTCACCGAACAGGAGGGCAGCCTGACCGTGAGTCTCACGGGGGCCATCGAGAGTGGAACGGTCGATCTCAGGCCCGTGGTGCAGTTCCTGGCCGCGCGTGTCTGGGAGGCGGAGCATCAACTCACGCGGCTCGGCCGGCGGATGGAAGGCATCAAGAGGCGGGTCAACAAACTGGAATCCGAGCTGTCCCGCGTGGCGGGTCGATCGTCGCAGCAAGAGGAGTCAATCCGGATGATGTGCGAGGTCCTGAAGGAGCTCGACGATCCGTACGGGTTCGGGACGAGTCTCGACGAGCGGCTCGCGTACGACGAGGCCGATCGAACGACCGAGGAGGACGGGTAGGTCGGATCGGCGTGTAACGGGCGAAAGGATCGGGCCGGATCGTCCGCACGAACGCACCGCGTTCCAGCCCGGTCCCGCGGCACCGGCCGTGATCGCCTGGGTTCGGCAGGTGCCGAGATCCAGCCGCTTCTTGTGAGTTTCGCGCCGCCGAGTTGAGGGCCGATTGTCAGTGAGAGAGGGACTTGCCACATGAATCCACCACCGGGATCGGCCCGGCGCCGAGCGACCTTGCTCGTGTCCGCGGCCATCGTCATCGGCCTGTATTTCCTGACTCGCGACCGGACGCTTTCCAGGGCCGAGTCACAGGAGGTCGTCAACAACTTCCGGTTCAGCCGGACGCCCTTGCCCGAGGCGCCCGACCACCCGCCGTACAAATATGTGCGGAAGGTGCACCCCAGCGTCCAGCACATCCGCGCCTACCTCTCCACGCTCGGGGCCAGCGTGTCGCTGGGCGACCTCGACGGAGACGGGCTGCAAAACGACGTCGTTTGGGTCGATCCCCGCACCGACCGGGTCAACTGTGGTCCCGTACCGGGTACCGGCGCACGTTACGAAACCTTCGCGCTCGATCCCGGATCGTCGTTCCCCAACTGGCACCCCGCCACGATGTGCCCCGAGGGCACCCTGGTCGTGGACCTGAATGAGGACGGCCTGCTGGACGTGCTCGTCGTCCACTGGGGCCGCAGCCCGATCGTCTACCTGCGCAGGACGCCGGCCGACGCGAAGACCGGTCCCTCGGCAGCCGAATTCGAGCCGCAGGAACTGATCGCGGGCGGCGACCGCTGGTACTCCTCGACGGCCGCCGCGGCCGACCTGGACGGCAACGGGCACCTCGACCTGATCATCGGCAACTACTTCCCCGACGGCTCCCGATTGCTGGACGAGAACGCCCAGGGGACCCAGACCTTGCACGACTCGCTGGCGAGGTCCGGCAATGGCGGCGGCCTCCGCTTCTTCCGATTTGCGAGCGCCACCTCAGGCCGGCATCCGACGGTCCGATTCGACCGGCAGGAGGATGCGATCGCGGAGGAGCTGACCCACGGCTGGACCTTCGCCATCGGGCCCGCCGACCTCGACGGCGACCTGCTGCCGGAGCTCTACGTCTCCAACGACTTCGGCCCCGATCGCCTGCTCCACAATCGCTCGACCGCCGGTCGCTTCCGGTTCGAGGCGCTGCACGGCGAGCGCACGATGAACACCCCGGCCTCGTGCGTGATCGACCACGACTCGTTCAAGGGAATGGGCGTGGACTTCGGCGACATCAACGGCGACGGGCTGCTGGACATCTACGTGAGCAACCTGACGTCCAGTTGGGCCCTGACCGAGAGCCATTTCCTGTGGCTGAATACCGGCCAGGTCGGGCGCATGAAGGACGGGATCGCCCCGTTCCGTCAGGCCAGCGAGGAGCTGGGCCTGGCGCGCAGCTGCTGGTCGTGGGATTGCCGCCTGGCGGACTTCAACAACGACGGCGTCCCCGAAACGCTCCAGGCCAACGGCTTCATCAAGGGCCAGGTCAACAAGTGGCCCGAGTTGCAGAGCCTCGGCACCAGCAACAACCAGCTCCTGCACAACCCGAAGTTCTGGCCGAACCTCCAGCCCGGCGACGACCTCAGCGGCCACGACACCTTCGCCTTCTTCGCCAGGGCCGGGGACGGCCGCTACTACGACGTGGCCCCCAGCCTGACGTTGCAGGACGGCCGCTCGATGTCCGAGGCGATGCTGACGCGCGGCATCTCGCTGGCCGACGTCGACGGCGACGGCCGCCTCGATTTTGCCGTCGCGAACCAGTGGCAGCCCTCTTACTTCTACCACAACGAGTCCCCCAAACCCGGCCACTTCCTGGGGCTGCACCTGCTGCTCCCACTGGAAAAGGGGACGGCGACGCTCGTCCAGCCGGGCATCGGCCATCCCGCCGCCGAGGTCCCGGGCCGGCCGGCCATCGGCGCGTCGGTCGCCGTCCGGTTTCCAGACGGGCGCAGGCGAGTGGCCCAGGTCGACGGCGGCAGCGGCAACGCCGGCAAGCGAGCCCCGGACGTCCACCTCGGCCTCGGTACGATCAACGAGGCTCCCGTGGAAATCCGCTGGCGCGATCCCGACGGCAATCCACGCGAGGAAACGTTTCCCTTGAAGGCGGGCTGGCACACGATCAAACTCGGCTGGCCGGCGGACAGGAAGGAGCAGCCCCGATGACAACACCAGCCGACGCGATCACCACGCTCCAGTTCTACCCCAGGCGAAGCGCCCTGCGCCGGTATTTTGCGCTTTGGTACTTCACCGCCCTGCTCATCGGCTGGAATATCCTCGGCCACACGATCCTCGGCTTCGAGCAGTCGCACATCCAGCCGCTGGTCGGGCTGGCGACGGCCATCATCCTCCATTTCCTGCTGGAATGGATCGACGCGCGCGCCAGCGGCCGCAGGCCGCGGTATGCGGGCTCGTCGGCGGACCTCGTCAATTTCCTGCCTCCCGCGATCATCCCGGGCCTGGCTGTCCCCATGATCATCTATCCCAGCGATCGGCTGCTGCCGGTGATCTTCGGCACCGGCCTCGCGATCTGCTCGAAGGTGATCTTCCGCGCACCGGTGGGTGGCGGCAAGACACAGCACATGTTCAACCCGTCGAACATCGGGATCGTCGCCACGCTGCTGCTGTTTCCCTCGGTCGGGGTGGCACCGCCGTATCACTTCACCGAGAACCTGACCGGCATGTGGCACTGGGCGTTGCCCGGCCTCGTGCTGGCGACGGGCCTCGTCGTCCACGGTCTGTTCACGGGCCGATTGACGCTCGTCATGACCTGGCTGATTGCGTTCGTCATCCAGGGTCAGGTGCGGAGCTGGTACTTCGGCACATCCTGGATCGTGCCCCTGACGCCGATGACGAGTGCGGCGTTCATGGTTTTCACCCTGTACATGATCCCCGATCCGGCGACGACCCCGGTCGAGCGGCGAGGCCAGGTGCTCTTCGCCCTCGCCACCGCGGCGGTCTACGGGATCCTCCTCGTCGAGCACATGGTCTACGGCCTGTTCATCGCCCTGGCGATCGTCTGCGCCATCCGGGGGGCGGTTTTCTACCTCCAGGCGGCATGGCAGTCCATTCGCTCCAGTACCCAGGGTCCCCTCGTGCTCCAGTCCGAGATGGCCGGCAGCGCGAAGGGGATTCCGGCAGGCTGACCCCCGGACGAAATGGGGACGGACGGGCGCCGGGGGTCCGAGGTGCCTGTTCCCATACTGTCCGCGGGCCGCGATCCGACTTTTGCGTCATAATCGATTGTCGGGGCCGAAGTTCGAGGGACGACGCGGCTCCGGCGGCGAGTGAGGTTGCCGATCCCGACGAAGGATGGAGGTTGACCCGATGATGCGTAGCTCGATCTCGAGTGCCCTGGTCCGTGCGACCAGGCAACTCGCCGGCCGTTATATCTGGACGAATCCCAACATCGCCCGGACGTTCCGGTGTCGGCCGACCTACCAGGCCTCTTTCAAGAAGACCTGGCTGTCCCTCATGTGGGGCGGCGAATCCGAGACCCGGAGATTGCGGGAGTCGATCGCCGTGGCGATCTCGGCTGCCAATCAGTGCTTCTACTGAACGTCGGAGCATTTGCTCTTCCTGCAGGCTGCAGGATCCGACTTCGACAGAGCCCACGACCTGGTCGCCGCCGTCATGGAGGCGATCCGGGCCCCCCACGACGAGCAGGCGTCAAGCAAAATAAACATGTTTGCGAAAACAGGTTCGGTTCAATTCGACGGGTTCGGCCCCAGGCGCACGGTGCCGCATCCGGAGCGGATCGCGGAGCGCGTTGAGCGCGCGGGCTGCAAGGGCCCCGAAGGGCTGCTCGTGACGCTCGCGGCGCACGCGACGATCGCCTCGCCGCTGGGAGAGCTGGACTTCGCCTGGATCGCCTCGGCCGCGGCCCGCGTCGGCGACGAGGATCTCCTGCTCGAGGCGGCCGGCGTCGTGTTCGCGTTCAACTTCATCAATCGGATCGCGGACGCGCGCCGGGTGCGGCTGGAATACCGATTCCTCCGCGAGCTGAAGCCGATCCGCGGCTGGGTCGAGCGTCGATTCGCGTCGCTGATCGGCACGCTCTACGACCTGTCTTTCAGGTATCAGCCGCGGCAGTCGCCGGCGGAGCTGGCGGATCGGCTGGGGGTGCTGTTCGAGCGCCTGGGGGCGCCGGGTGTGCCCGAGGTCTTCCTCTGGTTGAGCCGATCGCCGGCGGTGCTCGAGGGGGTCCTCGAGCTGATCGAGGCCAACGTCATGGGCGCCGGGGTCCGTCTCGACCTCTGGAAGGAAGCGGCGGCGATCGCCGTGGCATCCCGGGCGATGTCGGGCTCCGACCTGAGCACGACGGTCGATCGGTGGATTCCCCGGGAATCGGCGTCCGATTCGAATGCGCTCCGGTCGTGGGCGGCGCCGGCGGGTATCGCCCACGACCCCTGCGTCGTGTCGGCGTGTCGCCGATATTCGTGGCAGGTCGCGAACGCGGCCTACACGGTCACCGACGAACAGATCCGCAAGATCTCGGCGCTGGGGCTCTCGGACGCGGAGATCCTGGACCTGACGCTCGCCGCCGCGCTGTTCTCCGCGCTGGCCATCATCGAACCGATCGGCGCGGCCGTCGCGCCGAGGCCCGTTGCCGCGGGGTCGCCGATGGACTCGGCACCGGTACGCGGCATAGCATGAATCGAACCCCATGATGGAGGTCCCTCGATGGAACATCATCGCCACAGGCCCGGTCGGACCGGTCTTTCGCTCGCGATCCTCGTCACGGCGGTCCTGGTCGCGGCTTCGCCACCCGGATTCGCGGCCGACCCGCCCCGCCGGGGTCCGTCGACGCCGAGGCCGAAGGTCCCCGAGTTCGCCGAGATGCTCTGGTCCATCCTGAAGGACGGCGCCGACATGGGGCCGGACTCGGGCTGGTTCCACCCGTCGCAGAGCCGCTATGACTGGGGCTGGCTGGCCGCCCGATTCGATCGCGACAGGGACGGCGCCGTGTCGGCCGACGAGCTGAAGGGATCGGCGCGGTTGTTCCGCGCGCTCGACCGCGACGGCGACGGATCCGTCACCCGCGAGGATCTCGACTGGTCGCCCCGCTCGCGCTATCTCCAGGCTCGCGCCCAGGCCCGCGGGCGCTTCGCCCAGATGGACCGCAACGGGAACGGCCGGGTCACGCTGGCGGAATGGGACAAGGCGTTCGAAAGGGCGGCGAAGGGGAAGACGTTCCTCACCCAGGACGACATCGCGGCGCTGCTCTATCCTTCGCCCTCGCCCCCGAGAGCGACGACGAACGGCGGGAAGCCCGCCGGCCCCGAAGGGCCGTCGCGCCTGACGCTTTTGAAGGGCCTGTTCACGGGCGAGATCGGGTCGTGCAGCGAGGGGCCGGGCCTCGGCAAGGAGGCGCCGGCGTTCACGCTCGAGACGCATGATAAGTCGAAGCGCATCTCGCTGGCGGATTACCGGGGTAAGAAGCCGGTCGTCCTGATCTTCGGCAGCTTCACGTGAGGGCCGTTCCGGTCCCAGTTTGGGGCCCTCGACGACCTGTCGCAGAAGTACGGCGACAGGGCGGAATTCCTGGCCGTGTACGTCCGCGAGGCCCATCCCATCGACGGCTGGCGGATGGAGTCGAACGATCGCGTGGGGGTCGCCGTGGCGCAGCCGAAATCCGGCTCCCAGCGCACCGAGGTGGCCACCAAATGTCATGATTTGCTCGAAATGAACATGCCCGTGCTGGTGGACGGGATCGACGACCGCGTGGGCCGCGCCTACAGCGGCATGCCCGACCGGCTCTACGTCGTCGACCGCGAGGGCAAGGTCGTCTTCAAGAGCGGCCGCGGGCCCTTCCGGTTCACCCCGGGCGAGATGGAGCAGTCGCTCATCATGCTGCTGCTGGACCAGGGGACTGGCCCCAAAGATGCGCCGGCCGACGTCCCGGAACCTCGGCGAGGAACTCGCCCATGATTTGTCCTGGTCGCGACGGTGGCGGGCCCCGAGAACGGACCCGCCTCGTCGCCCCGGGAATCGGGGATCGCGGGGGCGCATGACCCTCGCATGAAGAACGGCGGGGGAAAGCGGGACCTGCGCCCAGGTCCTACTTCGACTCGGTCCCCTACCTCCGCCCGACGCCCGGCGCCGTGCCGGAGACGGCCGCCGCGGAACGACCGCGAGCCCCCGTCGCCCGCCAGAGCCGGATCGCGCCGTCGTCGCTGCCGGTGGCCAGGATGGTGCCGTCGCGCGAGAAGGCGACGGGGCGCACGGGCGTCTGGTGGCCCCTGAGGACCAGCAGCTCCTGGGCGGTCGCCATGTCCCAGAGGCGGACGGTCCGATCTCGACTGGTCGAGGCCAGCGCGAAGCCGTCGCGGCTGAAGGCCAGGCCCTGGACGTTTTCAACGTGCCCCTCGAGGCTGGCGCGGATCTTCCCGCGCGCGACGTCCCACAGGGTCAGCCGGCCCTGGCGGTGGCCTGCGGCCAGGGTGCGGCCGTCGGGCGAGATCGCCATCGTGAGGACCTGGTCTCCGGCCGGCCAGACGGCGAGGCTCCGGCCGTCGGCCGCGTCCCAGGTCCGGATGGTCTGGTCGAGCGAGCCGGTGAAGAGCGTCTTCCCATCCGGCGAGAAGACCGCGGAGAACACCCGGTCGGTGTGCCCGGCCAGGGGTGGCATCGCCAGGCTTCGAGAGGCGACGTCCCAGATCCGGACCTGACAATCGTCGCCGGCCGATGCCAGCCGCGAGCCGTCGGGCGAGAAGGCCACGGTGAGCAGGGGTCTCGTGTGGCCCTCCAGCCGGGCGAGCGGCCTTCGCGTCGCGGCGTCCCAGATGCGGACGGTCCGGTCGTAGCCCGCCGAGGCCAGCAGCCTTCCGTTGGGCGAGAATGCCACCGCCGAGGCCAGCGAGCGATGGCCCTCGAGCGTCGCATTCTCGCGGCCGGTGGCAGCGTCCCACAGCTTCAGGCTGTGGTCGTCCGCGGACGAGGCCAGGGTCGTCCCGTCGGGCGAGAATGCCAGGCCCCAGACCTCCTTATCGTGCCCGCGAATCGCGGCCGGGCCACGGCCGTTGCGGAATTCCCAGATCCGAGCCTCGGGGCCGAAGCCCGAGACCACGAGGGCCTCACCATCGGAGGTGAAGTCGAACTGGCAGTGGTTGGGCACGGGGCTCCACGGCGCCTCGGCGACGCGCGATCCCGTGTCGACGTCGATCAGGAAGATTCGGCCCCGATGAGTGTCGGCCTCGGGGCTCAGCACGGCGGCGGTGCGTCCGTCGGGTGAGAGCTTCGCCCAGAGCACGGCGATGTCGTGGCCGATCAGGCGGACACGCGGGCAACCCGCGAGCTTCCGAGCAGCCTCGGCGACCTTCGCGAGGTCGGCCGCGGCGTACGACTCCTTGGCGTCGTTGCGGGGCAGGACCACCACCTCGGGGCCGTCGAGCCGGCCGACTGCCGGGTGATACCCGCTGCCCGTCAGGTAGAACCGGACCTCGCCGCGCCCGGGGAACGTGGCCGTCATGGGTTGATTCCCCCCGATCACGGCCAGGGCGTCGGAAACCCGATACGTCCGGCTGTCGGGGTTGGGCCGCCGGTGCCCGGGCGCCAGCCTGGTGATGAGCTGATCGCCGGGCAGCGACTCGACCAGCGCGACCTGCGAGAGGTCGGGCGCGACCCGCCATGCGCGGACCGGGCTCTTCATATTGCTGCCGCTGGCCTCGACCGTGACCAGGGTGCGGCCGTCGGGGCTGAACACGATGTCGGAGCACAGCCCGAAGTCGTCGGCCATGCCTGGCAGCTCCCGGCCCTCGGCGACGTCCCAGACCTTCACGCTGCTCCAGGGCCCTTCTCGGCCGCTGCGCACGCCGATCGAGGCCAGCAGCCGGCCGTCGGGCGAGAAGAACATCCGCGGATTCCCGTCGTTGCGGTGCCGGCCCGGCAGGTCCCGCGACCGGCCCGTCGCGAGGTCGAGCAGGATGAGTCTCTGCTTCCGGTTCGACATGGCGATCGTCCGGCCGTCGGGCGAGCAGGCGACGTCGGCGATCCCGCTGAGCTTCACGCCTGGCAGCGTCGTGCCGGGGCCGCCGCAAAGCCGGTCGAGGTAGTACCAGGCGAACCCGCGAACGTCGGGGAAGCCCGGGCCCGGCTCCAGGTTCTCGAGCATCAACCGCGCCGAGGCCCGATCGCCGCGATCGAGGTAGAACGCGGCTCGCTCCAACTGGTTCACGGCCTGGTGGCGGAGGACCAGCTCGGTCTTGGCGCGGGCCTCGGCCTCGCTGCGCGTCGACCGGTCGAGCAGCCCGGCCAGCTCGTCGCCGTGCCGTCGCTCACGCGCCCGGGCCCACTCCAGGCCGCCGATCGCGCCGAGGATCACGACGACGACGATCGCCGCGATCGCCGCGTGCGCCGGCCGTCGCCGGGCCCACTTGCCGGCGCGTTCCCACGCCGACGCCCGCCGCGCTCGGATCGGCCGCCCGCCGAGGAGACGCCCCAGGTCCTCCGCCAGCTCGGAGGCATCGGCATACCGCCGCTCCGGCCGCTTCTCCAGGCACTTCAGGCCGATTGTCTCCAGGTCGCGGGGAAGGCCCGGCCGCAGGGCGCGAGGAGACGGCGGCTCCTGGTCGGGGATGAGGCGCAGCGTCTCCAGGTCGGTCTCGCCGCGCAACGGCGGGCGTCCCGTCAATAGCTCGTACAGGATCACCCCGAGCGCGTAGATGTCGGTCGCCGGGCCCTGGTCGCGAGTCCGCCCGCCGGCCTGCTCGGGGGCCATGTAGGGCGGCGAGCCGATCGCCACCCCCGTGCACGTCTCGGTCGAGACCTCGTCGAGCAGCTTCGCCAGGCCGAAGTCGCAGATCCGAGGCCGGTAGCCCGAGAGGCCGGCGCGGGAGTCGGCCTCCCCCTCGCCGGGCTGGAGGAGGATGTTGCCGGGCTTGAGGTCGCGGTGGAGGATCCCCCGGGAGTGCGCGTGCGCGACCGCGGCGGCGAGGGTCGCCACCAGCCGGGCGGAGTCCGCCCAGGGCACCGGCTCGGAACGGCGCCGCTGCCACTCAGCCAGGTTGGGGCCGTCGCAGTAGGCCGACGCGATGTAGCAGACCGGCCCGTCCTGCCCGACCTCGTAGACCGGCACGATGTGCGGGTGGTCCAGCCGCGAGGCCGCCTCGGCCTCGCGGAGGAACCGCCGGCGGATGGACTCGGCGGCCAGCATCTCCGGCCGGGGCACCTTGAGCGCGACCCGGCGCCGCAGGTCGGGGTCCTCGGCCAGGAAGACGACCCCGAAGCCGCCGCGGCCCAGCTCGCGCACGATCGCGAATCCCCCGATCCGCCCGCCGGGTCCCGGCGGCATGGGGGTCCCTCGCGGCCAGACGGCCTCGAGCAGCCGCTGGCACTGGTGCACGTCGTGCCACGGCGATCCGGGCGCATCGATGGCCGACGGGTCGCCGCCGGCGGCCAGCGCCTCGTCGAAGGCCAGCAGGGCCTCGAGCGCGGGATCCTCCTCGGCCGCTCGGTCAACCTCGGGGGTCATGCGCGGGTCCTAACTCCTGGGCCAGCCGGACGAGCGCCCGCGACCAGAGCTTCCGGGCCGACTCGGGCGAGCGGCCCAGCCGGCCGCCGATCTCCTCGAACGTGAGCCGGTCGTACTGGTGCCAGACCACGACCTGCCGATAGTGGTCGGGGATCCGATCGAGCGCGGCCATCAGGGCCGCGGTTCGCTCACCCTGGACGGCGCGGGCGCCGGGCGTCACCGAGTCGACCGCCGCGGCCGTCGCCTCGCCGCCGGCCGCCGCCGCGTCGAGCGGCTGCTCCCGATCGATCCGGCGCTTGCGCGTGCCGCGATAGCTCCGCCGCAGGTCGGCCAGGTTGTTCCGGAGGATCCGCCGCAGCCAGGCCAGGAACTCGGCCCGCGACCGGCCCCGGAAGGTCGCGATGTCGCGGTAGGCCCCCAGCAGCGTTTCTTGCACCAGGTCCGACGCGCCGCCCTTGGCCGCGAGGTCCGCGTCCAGCCCCCGCTCGGCCACCGCCAGCAGGTAGGCGCGGCACGATTCCAGCACCCGGCCCAGGGCGTCGACGTCGCCGGCGCGGGCCGCCTCCAGCCCCCGGCGGATCGAGGTGTCTCGCGACGTGGACTCCACCGGGCCTCCGTCCCGCATGGGATGCGATCGAATCCAGGACGTTGATCGACCTAGCTTTGCGGCGCGCCCGCCGCCTGTCAATCCTCGACGCGGCCGATGCGATGCGTGCCGGTCACTTCGCAAACATCGGGGGTCCTGATATCATGACCTTCGGATCGACCCGAGACGCGACCGCGCGAGGTCGACGTCCGTCGCATCCATCGAACTCGAATGATCGACCATCGGGGGCCAGGCGGGGCCTGGCGGGGACGTTCCGCCCATGCAAGACTTGTTGACAACGGCCATCGAGCTGCACCAGGAGGGCCGGCTGGCGGAGGCGGCGGCGCTCTACCAGAAGATCCTGGCGCAGGAAAAGGACAACCACGCGGCGCTCCACCTGCTGGGCGTCTTGCACCACCAGCGCGGCGACCACGCCCGCGCCATCGAGCTGATCGGCAAGGCCGTCGCCCTGCGTCCCAATGTCCCCGCGTTCCACGCCAACCTGGCCGAGGCCTATCGCGCCGTCGGCCAGCTCGATCGCGCCGCCGGCTGCTGCCGCGCCGCGCTGGCGCTCTGGCCCGACTACCCCGAGGCCCTGTGCAACCTGGGGCTGGCGCTCCAGGGCCTGGGAAAGAAGAACGAGGCCGTCGACCAGTTCCGCCGCGCGCTGGAATTGCGCCCCGACTTCGCCACGGCGCACAACAACCTCGGCATCGTGCTCCGCGACCTCGGCCAGATGGACGAGGCGCTCGAGCACTTTCGCCGCGCCGTCGAGCTCGAGCCGAATTTCGCCCCGGCGCGGACCAACCTCGGCCAGATGCTCCTCGACCGCGGCTCGACCGAGGAGGCCCTGCCGCACTGCGAGGAGGCCGTGCGGCTCCAGCCCGACATGGCCGCCTTGCACCACAACCTGGGCAACGCCCTGCGGGCGCTGGAGCGCTACACCGACGCCCGCGCCGCCTACCTCGAGGCCATGCGGCTCGAGCCCGACCTCGCCCCGGCCCACGCCCACCTCGGGCTGACGATGGTCCGCGAGGGGCAGCCCAACGACGCCTTGCCCTGGGTCAAGCGGGCTGTCGAGCTCGACCCGACCAACGCCGCGTTCCGCGAGATCCTGGCCGAGGTCTACATGGAGCGCGAGGAGCCCGCCGAGGCCATCGAGCACTTCGAGCAGGCCCTCGCGCTGGCCGAGGAAGACCGCCCCGGCGTGCACCTCTCGCTCGGCTGGGCGCTCCAGGAGGAAGGCCGGCTGGCCGAGGCCCGCACGCATTATGAGAAGGCCCTGGAGCTCCAGCCCGATTCCGCCGGCGCCCAGCTCAACATCGGCGGGCTCAGCGAGGAGCAGGGGCGCATGGACGACGCCGAGGCCGCGTTCCGCACGGCGCTCAAGCACCAGCCGAATTTCCCCATCCCGCACGCCCGTCTGGCGACCTTGCTCCGCGGCAAGCTCCCCGACGAGGACCTCGCCGCGCTCGAGGCCCGGCTGGCCGATCCCGACCTGCCCCGCGGGCCCCGCGCCCGGCTTCTCTTCGGCCTGTCGCACGTCCTCGACGCCCGCGGCGAGCACGAACGTGCCGGCGAGTGCCTCCGCGAGGCCAACGCCATCAGCAAGGAGCTCGCCACGGGGAGCCGTGAGTACGTCCCGGCCGAGCACGAGCGGTTCATCGACAATTTGATCCGCACCTGCGACGCCGCGTTCTTCGACCGGCTCGCCGGCGCCGGCCACCCCTCGCGCCGGCCGATCTTCGTCTTCGGCCTGCCCCGGTCGGGCACCACGCTGGTCGAGCAGGTGCTCTCCAGCCACTCGCGGATCCACGGCGCCGGCGAGCTGAGGTTCGCCCGGCAGACCTTCGAGAACGTCCCCGCCGCGGTCGACCGCTCCGGCGCGCCGATCGACGCCATCCCCCACCTCGAACCCGCCGCGCTGCGGAAGCTCGGCGAGCAGCACCTCGAGCGGCTCCGCGGCCTGGCCGGCGACGCCCCCGACCGCGTCGCCGACAAGATGCCCGACAACTACATGTACGTCGGGCTCATGTCGGTCATCTTCCCCAACGCCACGTTCATCCACTGCCGCCGCGACCTGCGGGACATCGCCGTCTCGTGCTGGATGACCGACTTCCGCAGCATCCGATGGGCGAATGACCCCGAGCACATCGCCACGCGGTTCCAGCAGTACCGGCGGATCATGGACCACTGGGAAAGCGTCGCGAAGGTGCCGATCCACCACGTCGACTACGAGGAGACCGTCGAGGACCTCGAATCCGTCGCCCGCCGGCTGATCGCCGCCTGCGGACTCGAGTGGGAGCCGGCCTGTCTCGAGTTCCACCGCAACGAGCGGCCCATCCGGACCGCCAGCGTCACCCAGGTCCGCCAGCCGGTCTACAAGCGCTCCGTCGCCCGCTGGAAGAATTACGGGACCTCGCTCGGCGAACTGTTCGCCAGCCTGCCCGTTCGGGCGGCGAACCGCTGAGAGGACCTGACAGGTTGGGGACCGGATCCGAGCCTTCGAGATGCCTGTCCCCATCTCGTCAGGGCTTCCGGCGCAACCCGGGCCTCACCCGAAGGTCACATTCTCGACGGTGATCGGGCTCGTCGCCGGGCCCGACGTCCGGATCGACAGCACGTTGTCGATGATCGTGACGGGCCCGGTTGCGGCGACCTTGCGCCACTGGATCGCGATATGCCCCAGTCCGCCCGAGGCGAACTGACCGCCCGCCAGGATGCCGCTGTTGACGGCCTGGGTCGCGGTCGACGCCCCGTGCAGCACCCGCCCGCGCGTCGATCCGGCTCGCGGCCGCCGGCTGAACCTCGGCGGCGGCGCCACGATCAGCAGCGCCTGGCGGGAAGGCCGCGGCGACTCGAATGCCCCGCTGTTGAAGGTCACGTTGCCGATGGTGATCGGCCCGCCGCCCGGCACGGCCGCGTTCACCGAGAGGCTGTTGTGAACGATCGTCACCGACCCGCGCACCTTGACGCCTCGCCACTGGAGGCCGATGTCGCCGAATCCGCCGGCGACGAACTGATTCTGGCGAATACCCCCGCTGTTGCTAGCCCGATTGACGACGGCGCCGGTGCCGGCGCCGGCGCCGGCGATCGAGCCGCCCGAGGGCGTCCCGGTCGCTCCGACGGGCGGCACCGAGCCATTGAGCGGCGGCACGCGGACCGGAAAGCGGATGTTTTTGAGGATCACCGGGCCGCTCGTCACGCCGCCCTGGATCGACAGCACGTTGTGCACGATCACCAGCCGACGGACGAGCCTCACGCCGTCCCACTGGAGCACGACGTCCGCCTGGCTGGAGGTCAGGATCTGCTGATGGTCCCGCACCTTCGTGTTGGGCGGACCGCCGTGGTTCGTGTTCGACCCGCCGCCGCCGGGGTTCGACCCGTCGCCCTGGTTGGGCTGGGGCGTCGGCGTGAAGACCAGCGACGGCAGCACCGCGAAGCCGACGCGGTGCGGGCCGGCCGGCGTCGGCGTGAACGGACGGCCGAAGCTGATGTTGGTGATGCTCGCACCCGCGAATCCCGATCCCTGGGGCTGGACGGACAGCGAGTTATGCACCAGACGCACGCTCCCGTGCACGTGCACGTCGTGCCACTGGAGGCCGATGTCGCCGAGTCCTCCGTCGGCGAACTGACTGTGGCCGATCACCCCGCTGTTGGTCGCCTCGTTCTGCGACGAATGGCCGCGCCCCGGACGAGTCGGCGGCGTCAGCAGCCGGGCGGGCCGTCCTCCGGCTCCGGCGATGACGGCCGGGGACGGCGGGATCACGCGATAGGGCCCAGGGCGCGGGACCGGCGACGGCGACGGTGAGGACGTGGTGGATCCCGAGGGAAACCGGACGTTGCTGACGGTGATCAGGCCCTGGCCGACGTTCTGCGGCTGGACCGAGAGCGAATTATGCACCGCCGATACGCCGCCGTCGACCTTCACGGCCATCCACTGCAGGCCCATGTCGCCGAAGCCGCCGTCGGTGATCTGGCTGCGGCCGATCCGTCCGCTGTTGGTCGCCTCGTTCTTTGTTGCGACGGCGGGTCCCGCGGTCCGGCTCGCGTCAGCCAGCGTGGGGGCGGCGATGGACGCCGTCGCGGCGATTGACGTCGGTGCGGCCGCCGATCCGCTCGTCGGTGGGTTCGGAAGGGTGCGGGTGAAGTCCAGGCCGTTGACCGTGATCGGCCCGACGCCAGCCCGCTTGGGCTGGATGGTCAGGTTGCTGGTCGAGATCCCGACCGGCCCGCCGACAGCCACGTTCCACCATTGCGCCCCGACGTCGCCGAACCCGCCGTCGTTGAACTGCGAGTCGCGGATCCAGCCGGTATTGGTCGGGCTGCCGTAGACCGGCGTGGCGGAGCCGGCCACGGGCGTCGGCGCCGGGGCCGTGATCGGCTGCGGCGCGATGGTATAGCCCTGCGAGCCAATGTCGACCGACCGGCGGACCCGGACGTCGTGCCACTGGAGCCCGACCTTGCCGAACCCGCCGTCGTTGACCTGCGTGTTGAGCAGCAGGTTGCTGTTGACGCTGTTCTCGATCGGCACCGGCGGCCCGCCGCCCGGCACGGGAGCCGCCCCGCCCGTCGTCGCGGAGACGGGCGATCCGTCGGGGTTCCGCAGTAGCGCGACGTACCGGACCGACAGGGGGCCGACGACCTGGACCCGTCGCCACTGGAGACCCACATTGCCGAATCCGCCGTCGTTGATCTGCGTCTTGATGATGTCGCCGGTGTTCACCGGCGAGACGAGGACCGGCTGCGGCCGGGGATTCAGACCCGGTTGCCCCAGGGTCTCGTCGTCGAAGTTGACGGACAGCCCCCGGCCGACACTCACCCGGCGCAACTGCGCTCCGAACTGGAGGAAACCCCCGGCGGCGAACTGGCTGCCGCCGCCGATCAGCCCGGTGTTGGGGGGCGGCACGGCGGCCGTCGTGCCCGGGGTCGCCGACAGGACGTCACTCGATGCCCCCAGCCCCTGGGACGAGGGAACGACGTGGATACTCACTGGCCCCGATACCGCCAGTCCCCAGTGCTCCCACTCGGCCGCCATCCCCACCGAGGGGATGAACTGGCTGTGCCGGATCGTGCCGGTGTTCCCCGGGACCACGATCGCGGCGACACTCCTCGCGGTCGGCAGCCATCGACGCTCGAGACTCTCGGGGCCCCCGAGTTGCAGGGCGGCGTGCCGGCGTCGGTGCATGGTAGCGTTGCTCCGATCGCGATGGTTGCTCGGTCATCCCCCAGCACACGTCTGAAAGACTCTCGGCGCCCGCACCGTCGCGGCACCAGGCCGCCTGGCCTTTTTTTCGGCGCGATCATCGGGCAACCATTCCCTGTGTCGCATCCGGCACAATCAGGCTCACGGCATCACCGCCGGTCCTTGCATCATCGATTTCGTCGCCTCTGGAGCGCTACCCTGGGCTCCCCCGTAATACGTGTTTGTTTGTATTTGTGCGTGGATGTGTTTTCGCGCCTTCGGCCCCCACAGCCCCCTGACCCTCTGCCTCGTTTCTCTGTTCCCCTACATACAGGATGTATCGGGTTTGCAAATCCTGTCGCGCGGGGGTGGCGAGTAAGGGGCGGACTCTGGCCGCAAGTTCTGATGGGTACTGGGATAGAGATTTTTCGACTTTTTTCGAGATTTCCCAACCCGCGCCGACGCGGGCGGTCGCGTCGGCGCGGGTTGGAGCGGTGGGAGCGATCCTGGCGTCGGGCTGGCCCGGGTCGTCGAGGCTCGCCTCGCCTTCGGGACGGCCTGGGACGCGCGGCTTGCCGGGGGTCAGCGGCCCATCAGGGCGTTGAGGATCAGCATCTCGAGCTGCTCGTACTGCCGGCTGGCGCGGAACTCCTCGACCTTCTTGCGGTCGATGCCGCGGACGACGTCGAGCAGGCGGGTGAAGACGGTCTTGGAGTGCGACAGGTGATAGGTCGACTCCTCGAAGGTGGTGGTGCGCATGGCCTTGACGTCGAGGCCGACGCACTCGCCGTTCTTGCCGTAGCCGGCGTTGTCCAGGACCCAGACGGTGTTGAACGCGCGACGGAGGTCCACCGAGCCGAAGACCTTGTCCTGGTCGTACTTGAGGCCGTTCTGGTCGTTGAGGTGCACGCTCCAGAGCTTGTCGTGATACAGGGCGTAGGCCATGTCGTCGGCCGGGTCGAGGCCGGCGAGGATCGAGTGGGCGCTCTCGATCAGGACGCCCGAGCGGGCCGGGTCGACCGTCTTGTAGGCGACGCCGATCATGTGGCCGACGGTCGGCAGGTAGGCCTGGTCCATCGGCTCATTCGGCTTGGCCTCGCCGAGGATGCGGATCTCCTTGTCGTGCTCGAGGATGGCGTTCCAGGCGTCGACGATCCGGGCGACGGCCGTCTTCGCGCACTTGGCCTCGCGGATGTACGAGCCCTCGCGGGCCAGCCACAGCACATAGTTCTTGCATCCCACCTCGCGGGCGAGGTCGGCGCATCGCTTGGCCCGGTCGATGGCGTACTTGCGGTCGGCCGGGTTATTCGAGGTGAAGGCGCCGTCGATCGTCCGCGGGTCCTCCCACAGCCGGGGCGCGATGATCTCGACGAACAGGCCCTCGCCGTCGAGGATCTTCTTGACCTCGGCCGTGCCCTTGAGCGTGGCCTGCCAGTCGAGGTCGGCCGGGACGATGTCGTCGTCGTGGAACTGGACGGCGTCGAACCCGAGTTCCTTGTACGCCTTGAGCTTGCGGGCGTACTCCATCTCCTTGCGGGCCGGCGGGCCGAACGGGTCGGCGCCCGTGCTGATGTTCCACGGTCCGAACGAGAACCGGTAGGAGTGGGATGCGGGGGCGGTCGTGGTCGATGAGGCGGGGGCGGGGCTCATGGTGCGTCGGTCTCCTCGGAGCCAGGCTTGATGATCGATCCCGATCCGGCGCCGGCCGGCCCGCATCGGGGCAGCGGCACCGTCGGATTGCCTCAGGCGCGGGTCTTCCGTCTGCTAGACCCAAGGCGTTAGGTCGTCTCAATCTACCATTTTCCTTCGAGCGGGGCGATCTTCCCGCCGACGTTGACATCCGATACCGGCCCGCGTCATATTTCTTCAGGGGACCGCCCGCCGGGTCGGGCGCCTTCGGGCGCGGACGTGGACGTGGCGGGGCGCCGGCGACCGGCGGACTGACGGCTGGGGAATGCGTTTTCGATGCGGCTCTGGCATCTGGTTGTCTTCATCCTGGCGATGGGGCTGGTCCTGGCGATCGTCCGCGACCCGGTCGGCCGGATCGCGCTGATCGTCTTCGTCACCGCGCTGGGCGAGGTCGTCATCGGCACCTCGGCCGTTCTGGCGCTGTTCCAGACCATCGGCTCGCTCGGCGAGGCCAAGGGGGTCGTCGCCCACGCCGAGGCCGTCGCCACCACCACGCTGGTCCTCGTCCTCGCCACCGCCATCATGTCCTCGTTGCTCTTCGGCGGGGCCTGGCTGGTGCAGGCGGCGTTACCTTGAGTTCGTTTTCGGTTTTCGGTTTTCGGTTTTCGATGATCGCTCGGTGTCGGAATCGCGTGGAAACGCCCTTGCTTTCCCCTCAAACCGCCTTGTCCCGCGGATGAAGGTCCGCCAATCCCGCACGCCTCCCCACCGAAAACCGAAAACCGAAAACCGAACACCGAAAACCGGAAACCCGAGTCAGGAGCCTTACCGTGGCCACCGCGTATGCCCCCGAGACCTTCCCGCACCAGTGGCTCCCGGCGGAGGTCGAGCTGAAGACCTGGGAGCAGATCGAGCCCTGGTACGCGAAGCTGATGGCCGAGCCGATCGCGTCCTCGACCGACCTGGAGCGGTGGATCATGGCGGCCGGCGAGCTGAACGCCGCCGTGGGGCAGGAGGGGGTGAAGCGTTACATCGCCATGACCTGCCAGACGGACGACCCCGACCGCGAGGCGGCCTACCTGGCTTTTGTCCGCGACATCGAGCCGAGGCTCAAGCCGATCCAGAACGAGATCCGCACCCGCTATCTGGATTCGCCGTTTCGCTCGGAGCTGCCGCGTGACCGGTACTTCGTGTTCGACCGGGCGCTGGAGAACCGGCGCGAGCTGTTCCGCGAGGCCAATATCCCCCGCGAGACCGAGCTGGCCGAGCTGGAGCAGCAGTACCAGAAGATCATGGGGGCGATGACGGTCAATTACCGCGGCCAGGAGCGGACGTTGATCCAGATGGCCCCGTTCCTGGAGGAGACCGATCGCGCGGTCCGGCAGGAGGCGTGGGAGCTCTCGGCCAGGCGGCGGTTGCAGGACCGCGAGACCCTGGATGACCTGTTCGACCGGATGATGGCGCTGCGCGTCGAGGTGGCGCGCGAGGCGGGCTTCGACAATTATGTCGAGTACGCCTACCGCAACCGCGAGCGGTTCGACTACGGCATCCCCGACGCGATCCGGTTCCACCAGGCGGTCGAGAAGGTCGTGGTGCCGCTGACGAAGGAGATCCACGCCCAGCACCGTGCGATGATGGGCCTGGACTCGCTGCGCCCGTGGGACCTCTCGGTCGACCCGCTGGGCCGTCCGCCGCTCCAGCCGTTCACGGACGTCGAGAAGCTCGCGACGGGGACCGAGACCGTCTTCCGCGAGGTCGACGACGAGCTCGGCGCCCAGTTCGGGTTCCTGCGCGCCCGGCAGTTGCTCGACCTGGCCAATCGCAAGGGGAAGGCGCCCGGCGGCTATCAGACGACGCTCGAGGACGACCGGCTGCCGTTCATCTTCATGAACGCCGTCGGGCTCGACTCGGACCTGCGCACCCTGCTGCACGAGGGGGGCCACGCGTTCCACACGCTGGCCTGCCGCGGCGAGCGGCTGCCCGCATACCGCGAGAGCCCGCTGGAGTTCTGCGAGGTCGCGTCGATGACCATGGAGCTCCTGGGCGCGCGCCGGCTGGACCCGTTCTACAGCACCGCCGACGCGGACCGCTCGGCCCGGAAGCTCCTGGAAGGGATCGTGCTGATCATCCCCTGGATCGCGACGGTGGACGCCTTTCAGCACTGGATTTATACCCACCCCGGCCACACTCGCGACGAGCGGCGCGCCGCCTGGCGGTCGCTGCTCGAGCGCTTCGGCGGCGATGTCGACTGGTCGGGCCATGAAGAGGCTCGCGACCACTCCTGGCACCGCCAGCTCCATATTTTCCTCTACCCGTTCTATTACATCGAATACGGCATCGCGCAACTGGGAGCCCTCCAGATCTGGCAGCGCTCGCTGACCGATCGCGCGGGTGCCGTCGCCGCCTACAAGAAGGGGCTGTCGCTCGGCGGCGCGCGTCCGCTGCCCGAGCTGTTCGCCGCCGCCGGCGCCCGGTTCGACTTCGGCGACGAGCTGATCGCCTCGCTGATGGGGACGATCCGCACCGAGCTGGACAAGCTGGCCCCGTAGGAGAGACAGGGAGATCCCATGAGCCACGAATTTGACGTTGTCATTGAGCGCGATTCAGAAGGCTATTATGTAGCCTCCGTGCCCGCGCTGCCGGGCTGCCACACCCAGGCCCGGTCGCTGGATGAGCTCTCCGAGCGGATCAGGGAAGCCATCGAGTTGTACCTCGAGGTCGAAAGTGAGCGGCCGGAGCCGCTCGACTTCGTCGGCATCCAGCGGGTGACGGTACCATCATGAGCAAACTGCCGGCCTTGACCGGGAAGGAAGTCGTGGAGGCCCTGGGCCGTGCGGGTTTCTCGGTGATCCGGACTCGTTCCAGTCATCATTTCCTCCGACATCCCGACGGCCGGACGACAGTTGTGCCCGTCCATGCGGGCGAGACAATCGGACCCGGCCTGATGAGCAAGATTCTTCGCGATTGAGGCCTGACCCGGGATGAGTTCACGGCTTTGCTTTGAGCGGCCCTCGACGCGTCGGGTCCTCGTGGAGAGCATGAGGATGCTATACGACGACGAGTCAGAACTGACCCGCTACATCTGGAACAACCACGAGCCCCACATGACCGACTTCGAGCGGCGGGTCGGCCGGGCCATCCTTGCTCGTCAGAAGGCCGCGGCCGTCGAGGGCGAGGCCATGAAGCGGACGCTCTCGAAGCGATGGGGCCTCGTCGGCGACCCGGAGGTTGACTCGGCCCTCTCCGCCGGCCCGGAGCCATTCCGCCGGTCGGTCGGCAAGCGAATCCTGCTCGAATGCGGCGACGCCATCGTCAACCGCTGTCCCCGATGCCGCCGAGTCATCCGCACACCCCGCGCGAGGCAATGCCTCTGGTGTGGGCACGACTGGCACAAAGCCGACCCTTCGATGGAAACAATGACGACTTCAGTGTCGCCTGAACGCCTGACTGAATGACGTCCTTGATTTCACCTGTCCGACCGCCCTTTGACCGGGCCATGGGAGAGATAATCCGCTCTCGCCTTTCCCCGACCTCTGCACGTCTTTTCCGGTCCTACCAGTATTTCCTGTTCCGGCCGGCAGGAGTTTTCCGCAAGGCCGTCGGTTTTTTCTGATTTTTGTCCGCGTTGGCCGCTCCCTTGCAAGCCTCGGGGTATAATCCCAGGGAAACAATCCGGTGCAGTGGCGACCGGCCGGCCGGCATCTGTGACCGAATCGGGCCGGGCGCCAGGGACCATCGGGGACTTCCCCTGAGATGTCCCCGGCCTGTTTCCTTGGCCTCGGACGATCCCGATTGATCTTCACAACCCGTTCCTTCTCACGTTCCTCGAGGAGCGCACCTCGCCCCGGGGCAACCAGTCGGCCCCACTCGGTTCGACGCGGATGGATCAATACAGCAGGTCGCAGCACCAAGGTCGATCTTCCATGGATATCTCGGTCTCGTTCCCGGCCGAAGGCCGCATCCGACTCCAGAGCCGCTTCCTCTTCAGCGACCCGACGTCCGACCACTGCCGCCAGTTCGTCGAGCGGATCCTCGAGGCCGACGAGGTCAGCGGCGTCACCATCCGCGGCAATAATGTCCTCTTCGGCCCCAACATGGCCGAGATTCGCTACTGCCCCCGCTCCTACTCCCGCCAGGAGGCCATCGCCGCCATCTACAAGCGCCTGGCCGGCTCGGCACCGGTCCCGGCGAACGGCAACGGCCATGCGAACGGCCACGCCAATGGCAACAGCCATGTGAACGGTCACGCCAACGGCAATGGCCACGCCAACAGCAACGGCAATGGCCATGTGAATGGTCACGCCAATGGCAACGGTCACGTCAATGGCAACGGTAATGCCGCGGCGGCCGACCCGGCGAGTGCGCAGCCCGCGAAGGACGGCCGTCGGCGCGGGTTCGGCCTGCCGAAGCTGCGGCTCTTTCCGCGGACGCGGATCGTCCAGCGCCGGCCGGCTGTCGAGGGCTCCGAGTGGGAGGTCCGGCACGAGTCGCCCGGGCGGATCCGGTTCCACAACGAGAAGCTCCACCGGCGCCGGGAGGTCTGCCAGGCGGTCGAGCGCGAGCTGATGAGCGTCCTGGGCATCGATAACTACAAGACGAGCGACCTGACCGGCTCGGTGCTGATCCTCTACGACGAACGGCAGCTCAACAGGACGCAGCTCGTCGAGATCCTCGACTCGGCCATGGCGCAGGCCGAGATGCCCGAGAAGCTGGACAGGCCCGACCTGCATCTGCCGCTGTGCACCGCGTCGCTGCCGCTGGCGGCGACCGCGCAGTTCCTGGCGCCGCCGCTGTTGCCGGTCGCGACCGGGCTGTTCCTCTATACCTCGATCCCGACCTTCAAGAACGCCCGCGAGGTCCTGTTCGTCGAGCGCCGGCTGGGCGTCGACGTGCTCGACGCGATCGTCGTCATCGGCTGCGTGAGCACGCTGAATATCTTCGCCGGCACGGTCCTTTGCTGGTGCCTCGGGTTCGGCCGGGTGCTGGTCAAGAAGACGCAGGACGACTCGAAGCGGCTGCTATTGAACGCCTTCGGCAAGCAGCCGAGGTACGTCTGGCTCCTCCGCGACGGCGTGGAGGTCCAGGTGTCGATGGACCGGCTCCAGGCCGGTGACGTGATCGTGGTAAACACCGGCGAGGTCGTCCCGGTCGACGGGTTCATCAAGGAAGGTATGGCGATGATCGACCAGCACGCGCTCACCGGCGAGTCCACGCCGGCCGAGAAGGGCGTCGGCGATCGCGTCTTCGCCTCCACGGTGATGGTCGCGGGCAAGGTTTTTGTGGAGGTCGAGAAGGCCGGGAACGAGACCGCCTCGGCCAAGATCAGCCAGATCCTCAACGACACGGCCGGCTACAAGCTGACCTCGCAGCACAAGGGCGAGCGGCTGGCCGACAAGGCCGTGATCCCGACCCTGGCCCTGGCCAGCGTGGGCATGGCGACGCTCGGGCCCGCCGGCGCGGTGGCGATCCTCAACAGCGATTTCGGCACGGGCATCCGGATGGCGGCGCCGCTGGCGATGCTCAGCTCGCTGGCGCTCTGCGCCCACAAGGGCATTCTCGTCAAGGACGGCCGGGCGCTCGAGCTGATGAACGAGGTCGACACGGTCCTCTTCGACAAGACCGGCACGTTGACCCGAGAGCGGCCTGAGGTCGGCCGGGTGATCGCCTGTAACGGCCACGAGTCCGGGGCGATCCTGCGGTATGCCGCGGCTGCCGAGGCCAAGTTCGCCCACCCGATCGCCAAGGCGATCCTGCACGCCCACGAGGCGACCGGCCAGCCGCTGCCGCCGATCGACGACTCGCGGTATCACGTCGGCTACGGGATCACGGTGCACATCGAGGGGCACGCGATCCGCGTCGGCAGCGCCCGGTTCATGGACCTGGAGAACATCCCGATCCCCCAGGAGGTCAAGGACGCGCTCGACGCGGCGCATCTCGAGGGCAACACCCTCGTCATGGTCGCCGTCGACGATGCCCTGGGCGGCGCCATCGAGCTCCAGGCGTCGGTCCGGCCCGAGGTCCGCTCGATCATCGAGGGGCTGCGGAAGCGCGGGATCAAGCACATCGCGATCATCTCGGGCGACCACGACGCGCCGACCCGCAAGCTGGCCGAGGCATTGGGCATGGACCGCTATTTCGCCCAGGTGCTGCCGGCCGACAAGGCCGAGTACGTCGAGAAGCTCCAGCAGGAGGGGAAGAAGGTCTGCTTCGTCGGCGACGGGATCAACGACTCGATCGCCCTCAAGAAGGCCAATGTTTCGGTCTCGTTGCGAGGCGCCACGTCGATCGCCACCGACACGGCGCACATCGTCTTCATGGAGGAGGGCCTGTCGAAGCTCTGCGATCTGCGCGACATCGCGCGGGACCTGGACCGGAACGTCAAGCGGAGCTGGCAGTTGATCCTGGCGCCCAACGGCCTGTGCATCGCCGGCGCGTTCACGATGGGCTTCGGCGTGATGACGTCGGTGCTCACGAATAACGTCGCCGCGCTGGCCGCCCTGGCCAACGGCATGCTCCCCTTGCGTCGGATCGCGCAGGCCCAGGCCGACAGCCAGCTCGAGCAGGACCGGCAGGTCGCCGCTGCCCTCGCGGCCCGGACCGAGCCCGAGACCGTCCTCGAGATCCACACGCCGGAGGCCGATCTCGAGATCGAGGTCTTCCCACCCGAGGGTGAGGCGAACGGCGTCGCGGACGAGACGGTGGAGACGATCCTCGATCTTCCCTCGCCCGTCGTCCCGGAATCCTCGTCCCTCGCCCCTGATCCCTCGTTGCTCGCGAAGGACCTGGGCGAGTGCCTGTACGAGCGGCCGTTCCAGAGGGTGCTCGACGACGACCTGAAGGGGGCGATCCTCGACGCGGCGATCCGCCGGGCCGACCAGCTCCCGTTCCAGGCGACGTTCGCGTGGCGCGACGCGGACCCGGTCCTGACGCTCCAGTCGAGCATCCTGCCGCTGTCCGCGGCGTTCGTCCCGGGGCGGATCTCGATCCACGCGAAGCTCTCGCTGGCCACGCGGATGCTCGTCACCGATTCCAATCGGCGGCGGGCGATCCGGTTCATCGAGGAGATCGCCGATGAGCTCGACCTCTAAGCCGCCCGCGCTCACGTGGCAGGTCGCCAGCGCGATCCCGGGGCGGATCCGGCTGCGTCACGACGCGATCGCCAATCGCGCCCGGGCGCATCGGATCGAGGCCGAGCTGTCGGCGACGCACGGCGTCATCCAGGCGCAGGCGAGGCCGCTGACCTCGGGCCTGCTGGTGCACTACGACCCGATCGCGATCAGCCGGCGGCAGTTGCTCCACCTGCTCGAGGACCTGATCGCGCCGATGACGAGCCCGCCGCTCGAGCCCGCCGGCCACCTGCCGCCGGCGCGGTTCGCGATGGCCAACGGCTCGCTGGTCCTGGCCGTGGCGGGCGAGTTCGCACTGCCGGCGCTCTTGCCGGGCAGCGCCGTGCTCCTGGTGGTGTCGAGCCTCAAGGTGCTGCGCGAGGCGTGGCGCGAAGTCCGTCTGCGGAAGATCGGCCTGCCTGTGCTGTACGCGACGATCCTCGCCGGGACGTTGCTCAGCGGCCAGTTCCTGGCCGCGGCCCTCATGGCGTGGATGTACCAGTTCTGGCGGCACCAGCACCGGGCCGCGCAGCATCGGCTGCGCCGGCAGTTGCTGCCGTCGCTGACGCAGCGCCGGCGGTTCGCCCGGCTCTGCGTCGGCGAGGCCGAGGTTGAGGTCCCGACCGACCGGCTGCACGCGGGCGACCGGATCGTGGTCGAGGAAAACGAGATGATCCCGGCCGACGGCTGGCTGGCCGGAGGGTACGCGGTGGTCGACGAGCGGCAGGTCCGCGGACTCGCGGGATTGTCGCGGAAGGAGGCGGGCGACCCGGTCTTCGCCGGCTCGTTCGCCGTCGAGGGGCGGTTGTATATCGAGGTCTCGGCGCCGGGCGCGGCGACCCGGGCCGATCGGCTGGGCCGTGCGCTGGCCGGCGCCGTCGCGCACGCGCCGGCGGAGTTCGCCCTGACGGCGCAGGGCGAGGCCTTCGCTCGCCGGACTGTCGGCCCGACCCTGGCCGTCGCCGGGCTCGGCCTGGCGGTTGGCGACCTGACCACCGCGGCGGCCATCCTCCGGCCCGACTATGCCACCGGGCCGGGCCTGGGCGTCTCGATGGAATCCGTCCGGGATGTCGCCGCCTGCGCCAGCGAGGGCATCATGATCCGCGACGCCTCGGCGTTCCAGCGGATCGCGTCGGTGGATGTTTTCGTCCTCGACCATCACCCGGCGCTCGAGCGAACCGGGCTGGAGGTGCGGGAGATCCGGTCCATCGACGGTGGAGACGAGAACGAGGTGCTCCGCCTGGCCGCCTCGGCCCTCGCCGGCCTGGCCGAGGAGCGGTCGGCCGCCCTGAACGCGGCGGCCGCCGCGCGGCGAGTGGTTGTCCGACGCGACCTTCGGCCCAGCTACCGGGGCCCCGAGATCACCCTCCGCGACCGGACCCGGTCGATCATCGTCCGTGACCTGCGGGACTCGCATGCGACGGCGGACCTGCCGTCCGGCCTGGAGGTCTCGGCCGACGGCCGTCCCATCGGCCGGATCGCATTCGGGCGGTCGGCGGAGCCCCTGGCCGCCGCGTCCCTCCGCGAGCTGCGAGCACACGGGCCGCTCACGATCGGCCTGGTCTCGGACCGGCCCGATGCCGAGGCCGCCGCGCTGGCCGAGGCGCTCGGCCTGGATTTCCACCTCGGCGGCCTCTCGCCGGACGCCAAGGCCCAGGCGATCCGGTCGCTGCGCGAGCGCGGGCACCGGGCGGCCTTCGTCGGCGACTGCCGCCGCGAGCCCGATGCGGCGCGTGAGGCGCATGTGGCGATCTCGATGGCGGCCGACGCGGGCGACACCGAGGACGATCCCGCGCAGGTGCTGGTCCACCGCGACGACCTCGACTGGGCGGCCGGCCTGCGCGAGCTGTCTCGCGCCCACGTCGCCCGCGTCCGGACGATCCACGGCGCGATCCTGGTCCCCAACCTGCTCTGCGTCGCCGGTGCGTTCTTCCTGGGTTTCACCAGCCTCTCGGCGGTCGTCCTGACCAACCTGGGCACCCTGGCAGTCTTCACCGGCCTGCCCCACCAGATTCATCCCCCCGGCTTGCGGCGCCGCGGGCAGTTGCCGGCGATGAATCGTTCCTGAGCCGGGCGCCGCCCGGCGAGTCGCTCGACGATCCCCTGGCCAGATTCATGGGCTTGGATTCGGGCGTCGGCCGCCGTAGACTGGGCGGTGAGCCGGAAAGTCCAGTCTCCCTCGCGTCGACAAACGCCGAGGCGGTCCCACGTGACCCGATTTCCCTCGCCACACCGCTTCCCGACGACGCACTGGAGCCGGATCGCCTGCGCCGGCGACCCGGCCGATCCGGAGGCCCGCGCGGCGATGGCGGACCTTTGCGGTGCCTACTGGTATCCGATCTATGCCCTGATCCGCCGCAAGGGGCACGGCGCCGACGAGGCGCTCGACCTCACCCAGGACTACTTCGCCCGCCTGCTGGAGAAGGGGACAGTTGCCGCGGCCGACCCGATCAAGGGCCGCTTCCGTTCGTTCCTGCTGGCCGACTGCTCGTTCTTCCTGGCCGACCGCGGCGATCACGCCCGGGCGCTGAAGCGCGGCGGGGGCAAGCCCATTCTCTCGATCGACGCCCGCGATGCCGAGGGCCGGTTCCTCCGCGAGCCATCGCACGACCAGACTCCCGAGCGGATGTTCGAGCGCGACTGGGCGCTCGCGCTGATCGCCCGCGCGTTCGACGCGATCGAGCGGCACTACGCCGGCACGGGGCGGGCCGAGCTGTTCCGTCGCCTCAAACCCCTCGTGTCGTCCGACCCTGATGCGGCCTCGCGTACCGCGATCGCGTCCGAGCTGGGTCTGACCGACGGGAGCCTCCGCGTGGCGCTGCACCGCGTTCGCGCGCGGTTCGCCGCCGGGTTGCGTGCGGAGGTGGCCGCGACGCTCCGCGACGCCGGGGAAGCGGCCGTCGAGGACGAGCTGCGGGCCCTCTTCGCGGTCCTGGGTGCTTGATGGGGGATCTCGAGCGGGCTCGCCGGCTGCCGTGGCCGGGGGGCTCGCGTCGATCCAGGCTGGCTCGGAGGCTCCTTCTCCACCGTCCGGGCGGCTTTAGAGCGCATTGCGGTTGCATGGCGCACGGGCGAGAGATGGAGGTTCGAGTCTGCCCCAGAAGCCCACGAAGTGGGCGTCAGGACGTAGCCGGGGGGCGTCAGCCCCCCGGACCGCCAGG
>DAIDHB010000197.1 GCA_027452145.1 Planctomycetales bacterium | reverse complement strand
CATGGTGGCCTCCTTGGTGCGGCGACTGGCGGGGAGTTAATACCGCGAGTCTACCCCCCAAGGGGGCCACTTCGCACCCCGGAGGGGTCGTAGCCCAAGTCACACGGCCCCTGCTGGTTACGTTATCCTTGTGCCATTCGGTCCTGGGTCCACTTCTCCAGCGGGTGGTTGTGGCAGCGGGCACACGTCAGCGAAAGGCCGAGGAACGCCATGCTGGTGCTCTCGGTCAGGTCGATCGGGTCGCGGTGCAGGACGAAATAGGCCGCCGCGCCGTTCGCCACCGTGCTCCCCTGCGCGGTGAGGATTGAACGGGCGAACCGATCCCACGGGACGTTGTTCGCCACGCTCTCGCGGACGAATCGGTAGAACGCCCACATCGAGGGCCCCGGCAGCTTCCGCGACGAGACGAGCAGCACGTCCGACCATTTATAGGCCCAGTAATCGACGAACTCGGGACTGGCGAGCAGGCGGTCGACCAGCCGGGCGCGGCGGTCCGGCGAGCGGTCGGCCAGGAAGGCCTCGGCCTGCTCGGCCGTCGGCAGCGTGCCGGTGGCGTCGAGATAGGCCCGGCGGAGGAACGCCGCATCCCCCGCATCGGGCGAGGGCGGAATCCGCAGCGCGGCCAGCTTGGCCAGGTTGATCTCGTCGATCCGGTTGTGCCGCGGGGCCGAGGCGAACACCTTCGGGTCGAGCTTTGCCTCATACGGCGCGGTGACTGTCACCCGGGCGACCCGGCTGGCGAACCCGACCGAGATGTATCCCTCGCCGCGGCCCGTGACCCTGAGCCGCCCGCTGTCCTCGACCGAGGCGACCGCGGCATCGGTGCTGGCGAACCGGGCCCAGTGCGTGACGTCCTCGACCCGGCCGTCGGAGTAAATGGCCTGCACCAGGATCTGCTGAGTCTGCCCCGGCGCCAGGCGGACGGCCCCCGGCAGGACGGTCAGGCCGCGGACCTCGGGATCGCCCGCGGAAGGCCCCGGCGCACCGGCGGCGATCCACTCGGCGAGGACCCGGTATTCGAGCGAATCCACGCCGAACCGGGCTCCGCCGCCGTGCTCGATCGCGCCCGTCGGCTTGAGCAAAACCAGGCTCTCCTGAGGCGCGGTCTTCACCACGCGACGGCCGAACGACTGCCGGGTGATGACGGCGAAGTCGATCTCGGGGCCATAACCGCGGAGGGTCAGGCGAAATCCGTTCTTGCCCGCCGCCGCGCCGTGGCAGGCGCCGGAGTTGCAGCCCTGCTTCGTCAGCACCGCCTCGACGTGGTTGCGGAAGTTCCACGGCTCGTCGCGTCCGGAGTCCTCGACCGAGACCACCGCGCGGGCCGTTTTGCCGCCCGCGGTGGCCGTGATCGTCGCCAGCCCGTCGCCGACCGGCCGGACGAAGCCCTGGCGGTCGACCACCGCGACCTGCGGATTGTCCGACGCAAACACCGCGGAAGCGGACAGGTCGCCCGTGCCGACCGGGCCGTTCGTCTGCTCAACCACGAACCGCTGCCTCGCATGCGGACCGACCAGCCGGCCGCTTGCGGGGAGCAGGGTGAGTTCGTCACCGCGGGATTGGGAAGGGAAGGAGGAAGACGTAACCGCGAAAAACGCGAAAAACGCGAAACAGGAACGAGGAAGGAGCCGGCCCGGCTTCCGAGCGGGCCCAGAATCGCGCAGCGGCCTGCCAGGCCGGGTTCCCTTTCGCGTTTTTCGCGTTTTTCGCGGTTCAGTCTTCTCTTTCATAGTTGATCTCCATTAGATGCCGATTCGCGATGACGACCTGGCCGGTGTCAGAAGAGTTCCTCGATCGGCTCGACGCCGTGGTCGACCAGGCGCAGCGGTCGGCTCTGGGGGCCGGGAAGCTCGGTGGCCAGGTCGATGCCGAGGGCGCGATAGACCGTCGCGGCGATCTCGGCCGGGTTGACGGGGCGGTCCTTTGGCGCGTAGCCGATCTCATCCGAGGCGCCCACGACCCGGCCGCCCTGGATCGAGCCGCCGGCGAAGAGGACGGTCCAGCACGCGGGGTGATGGTCGCGGCCGCCCGCGGGGTTGACCTTGGGCGTCCGGCCGAACTCGCCGAACGCGAGGACGACGGTGTTTTCGAGCATGCCCCGGTTCGCCAGGTCCTCGAGCAGCGCGGTATACGCGTTGTCGAAGTTGGGGCCGACCTCATTCTTGTAGCAGGCGATCGGGCTGAACGGGGCCGAGCCGTGGATGTCCCAGGTGATCTCGTTGAACACGGTCTCGAACATGTTCACCGTGACGAACCGGACGCCCCGCTCGATCAGCCGGCGGGCCAGCAGGCAGCTCTGGCCGAACCGGGTGCGGCCGTAGCGGTCGCGGAGAGCGGCCGGCTCGGCCGAGAGGTCGAACGCCGCGCGGGCCTGGGGGCTCGACATCATCCGGAACGCGCCCTCGAAGTTGGCGTCGAGCAGCCGGGCGTCGGCCGACGACTCGAACGACCCGACGGCGCCGTCGATCGCCGAGCGGAGCGACCGCCGGCGCGACTCGCGCACCGCGGTGACGTAGTCGGGCGGAAGCAGGTCGGGGACCTTGAACGCCTTGTCGTTCGGGTCGGCATTCAGGATGAACGGGTCAAACGTCTTGCCCAGGTAGCCGGCGGCGTGCCCGTGCGGCAGGTTGCCGCCGGTCGGGCCGATCGGCTTGGGGACCACCACATAAGGAGGCGTGTCGTGCCGCGAGCCCTTCAGCCTGGCGACCACCGAGCCGAACGGCGGGTGCTCCATCCCGCCGGCGAACAACCGGCCGGTCTGCATCATCTGGTGGCCGATGTCGTGAACCGCGGCGCCGGAGTTGTAGTAGACGCTCCGCACCAGGGCGACCCGGTCCATCATCGCGGCCAGCCGGGGGAAGATCTCCGAGACCTGCACGCCCGGCACCCTGGTCGCGATCGGCCGGAACGGGCCGCGGATCTCCTCGGGCGCATCCGGCTTCATGTCCCAGGTGTCGAGCTGCGACGGCCCGCCCACCAGGAAGAGAAGAATGCAGTTGACGTCGCGACTCCGGTCGACGGCCCCCGACGCGGCCAATGCCTGCATGGCCGGCAGGCTCAGCCCCAGTGCGCTGAGCGCCCCCGCGTGGAGGAAGTCCCGGCGCGTCAGGCCATCGCAGAAATGGACCGGCTTCCTGGCATCCAGTCGGAACATGGTGCGACCCTCAAGGAGTAGATGACCGGCGGCGGGAAGAAGAAGGGCAGGCGGGATCGGCCAGGCTCGGCCAGGCCTCCATCCTAAAGGCTGGCACGAAGTGGGTCAAAGGGCGGACGAGCCGTCGCATCCCGAAGTCGGCCCCGGCCCGACGAGATTTCGGCCCACGATCTCGCCATATACGACGTTGCTTCAACTCGCCCACTCGGCATCTCGACCGGATCGGAGTCCCGCCCGATCCACCCCAATGCATGCACGCCCGATTTTTGGCGTCTGACCAGACCAATTGGGTTCGTTCGCGCGATTTCCACGCCGACACCGGGCCGAATTGGGTTCGTTTTCGATTTTTGCGCCGATGCCCCCTCCGAAATTGGGTTCGTTTTGCATTTTTCCACGCCGAGGTCCCTCCCGATTGGGTTCGTTCGCGCGATTTCGGCGCCAGGGCTGACTTCGAATTGGGTTCGTTCCGCGGTTTTACGACCCGGCAATCGACCGTTTACTATCAAACTCGATACCAAACCCGCCTGCACACTCCCACGCACGTTCGCGCAACAGAACGCTTGCAATTCTCCGCTGAGGTCGCCGCCGAAACGCCATGGAAAGCATCTCATTTTGCGCTGCTCCAGGTTTTCCACCCACTCCTCCGATCCGCCCAGACCCGCCGTAGCCGATACCCAGATAATCAACAGAATGCTCCACCATTTTGCGCAAATTTTCACTGATGTGACGTTTTTTCTTAAAACACGGCCTGCGCCCGGTTCGGGCGGTCCGCTCGGCAAAGGGGTGCAGATGGACCGACTGGCGGGCGATTCCACTCATGCACTGGCAGGCAAGCTCGGGCGGAAGGTCGAGCCGGCGAGGGCGCCGATGGCGGCCAGGAGGAGGGCCAGGGTGCAATGCCCGACGATCAGGGCGGGGTCCTCGTTGGGGGCGAGCGGGCGGTAGCTGTCGGGGACGATCCGGAGATAGCCCGGTCGGATGAGGTAGGTGCGGCCGGCGGGCTCGAGGCAGAGGTGCAGGGCTTCGCTCGCGGGGATGGCGGTGCGGTCGATCGTCACGAGGGGCCCCTCGTTTCTCTCGCGCGCCGCGAACTCGTCGAACGCCTCGTAGAGCTGGAGATCCTGTCCGGCGGCCGGAGCGACGGCCCGGCGGATCGGCTCGAGGACCTTGTCGAGCCGTGTCGGGCGCGGGAAGTGAAGCGTGACCCTCGTCTCGCCGAGGGCCCGGACGATCCGGCGGACGGATTCGTCAGGCGATGCGGCGGCCTCTGCGAGCGGGTCGACCGACCGCGGGCCGCCTGGGCTCAGGACGGCGTGGAGCAGGTGATTCGTGGGCAGGTCCGTCGTGGCGAAGGGGCCGAAAGCGATGAGAAGGTAAGTCAGTCCGAGCCAGGATGCGCCCAGCCACGCGGCGTGGCGACGGCCGGAGGTCGCCCCGAGCGCGGCGATGCCGAGGATGATCCAGGTCAGGAGGTAACAGATCCGAGCGCCGGTCTCGGGGGAAAACCGGCAGCCGAGCCAGGTCACCCCGGCGATGAGAGAAAGGCTGATTGCGCCAACCTTTGTGGGGATCTTCCACCAGCCTGGAGCGTTGGCTTCGGGCGCGGATTCACCCGCAGCCGCCGGGGGTCTCGCCTCGTCCGGGAACAGCCGACCGGCGACAAGCGCTCCGGCCGCGGCGAAGGCGAGCGTCCAGGCGTCATGGACGATGCGCACGATTGGCGGCAGGGCGAGGTACTCGCCGTGGGACTCGTCGCCGGCGAGGAAAGCGACGGTCGGCAACGGTCCCTGGTGGTAGGTGTACCACCGCGCGGCGAGGAAATAGGTCCAGCCGGCAACCGCGAACCCCAGGGTCGGCGTCCGACCATGCCGCGCGGGGCTCGCGGCGGCGACCGTTGCCAGTGCGAGCACAGTGCAGGTCGCCATCAGCGAGATTCCGGCCCACTCCTGGTCCCAGGCCGGGAAGGAAACGGTCATGAGTACCATGCTCATCTCGAGGACAAAGCCGATCACCGGCAGCGCCAGTTCGCGTCGCGGGGGCATCGCGGAACTCCGTCGGGTCAGGAGTGGTTGGCAGAACCAGCGCGGATCCGGTCGGAGACCAGCCGGGCGGCGAACGCCCCGATCGCGGCGGCGACGAGCGCCAGCAGGCTGTGGCCGACGACCTGGACGGGATCCTCGCAGATGGGAAGCGTCGCCGGCCACTCGTCGGAGATATGGAGATAGCCCGACCGCACGGCATAGCCCAGGCCGAGCTGCTTCAGGCAAAGTCCCAGCGCATCGCGTACCGGGATCGCCCCGATGTCGATCGAGACCGTCGAATTGAGGCTCCGCTCGGCGGACTGAAGGCCGATCGGGTCGACGTAGATCGGGATGCCGGGAAAGCCGGGTTCGCTCGTCGCGTTCTTGATGTGTCTCAGCACCTCGTCAAGCGGCGTCTCGGTGGGGAAGTGCATCGCGATCGGTTCGTCGAGCTTGCGCCGGATGCGCTCGTTGGCCACCCGAAACCTGGGCTCGGTGGTGAAGTCGGGGAACTCGGAGACAACGGGCGGCACGCCGGCCTCGAGCCACTGATTGATGAGTATCTCGGTCGGCAAACGCGGCGCGAGTTTGAACATCTGAGGTTGGCCAACGGACAGGGCCAGGTAGCCGAAGCCGAAGAGCGCGGCGGCCAGGCAGGTTTCGCGGGATCGACCGCGACGCAGGACGGCGCCGACGGCGGCCAGGCCCAGCGCCGTGCATGAGATGAGGAAGGCGCCGCCGGCCCAGAGCCCCGGCGCGGGCCATCGCCGAGTGACGGCGACAGTCGCCAGTAGCCCCGAAGCCGCCAGTCCGGCCAGGACGGCGAGGAGCCATCGGCGCGGCGGCGATCGCTCGTCGTCCGGCGCGGGGGCCGGCTGGCACACAACCGCACCAGCCGTAACGACGAGAGACAGCAAGCTCCCCAGCCCGGCCAGCCCGAGCGCCCAGAGGCAATGTACGACCCGGTCGCGGGGATCCAGGCCGGCCCAGCCGTCCTCCATCCCTGCCCCCGGTACGGCCGGGAGGTTCTTCGTCCAGTTCTGGATGAGATGGGCCAGTGAGAGAGTTGGGAGCGTCGCAGTCGTGCCGGACGTCGCGTAGGCCAGCGCCAGGTAGCCGCCGCCGAAGAGGGCGAATCCGAGCCAGCCCGTCCGATCCGCCGGCTCGCGGGTGAACGCGCCTGCCAGCGCAATCGCGATCGCGCCCAGCGTGATCAGGAGCATCGACCCGGCCCAGGCCTCGGACGATTCCCGCAACGCGGCGACGCCGATCGCCGCGAGGATGACCACGCCCATCAGCCGGGCGATCGAGAAACGAAACGTCCGCGACATCCGGGTTCTCTCCCTGTCCTGGCGATCGTCCGGTTGCCTGATTCTTTTGTACCGAGAGCGCCTGCTGCCGTTAGACGCTTGCGGCCGGCGGGTCGTTCCCGGATCCTTTCGAAATCCCGCATTCGATCCGGAGGCCATCGCCATGATCGCGGCAATCCTGGGGTTCTTGCTCCCGTTCTTGCTGAACTCACCGGCCGCCGGGCCGGAACCTCCGGCCGGCCGGCGGGCGGCGCTCGGCATCGACGGGGCCGCGCTGTTCGTGCCGGAGGGATTTGCCCCCGGGCCGGGCGGACGGGTCGATGTGCTGTTGCACCTGCATGGGGCGCCCTCCGTGGTCGAGCCGGCCCTGGTCGAGGCCGGCTGGCCGGCCACGGTGCTCGTGACATTCAACCGCAAGGGGCTGTCGCGGGTCTACACCGAGCCGTTCTCCGACCGGACGCTCCTGCCGCAGTTGCTGGAGGCGGCACAGAAGACTCTCAAGGAGATGCGGGTCGCCGACGGTCCGACGATCGGCCGGGTTCACGTCAGCTCATTCAGCGCGGGGTTCGGCGGGGTGCGCGCGATGCTCCGCGATCCCGACTCCTTCGCCCGGATTGATGGCCTGATCATGGCGGATTCGCTCTATTGCGGGTATGCGGGGGATCCGAAGGAGCACCGCGTCGACCCGGCGTTGATGGACGGATTCCGCCGGATCGCGGTTGAGGCAGCCGGGGGGCGGAAGACGTTCCTGCTCTCGCACTCGGCGCTGGTTCCCGACG
>DAIDHB010000196.1 GCA_027452145.1 Planctomycetales bacterium | reverse complement strand
GCTGATGCTGAGCCGGCGGCTCGCGCGCGACTACGAGCGACTGACGGAATCCAGCGAGGCCATGGTACAGGTGTCCGCGATCCATCTTATGCTCAAGCGATTGAGACCAGTCTGAATACCTTCTCACACGCGTTCTGAGAGGTCGGCGTCCGGCTCGGACGATGAGCCGGACCAGGGCCATCGGACCCGCGTCGTATCGACGGGTCAAGACCTGACCGGAGCATACCGCGTTTGCGCGTCGCTGTGCAGAGGTTCAGGAGGGCTTTTCAGGCGACGGGGGGATCGGCTCGAGGCGCCACCCGAACTTGGCCAGCTCGGTCCGACATCGGCGGAGGTCGTCCTCGCTCCGGCGGGCGATCGCATCCACGGCCGCGATGAGCCAGGACTGCGCCGACGGATTCTCCTCGGCGCGCCGAAGGAAGAAGGGTCGCGATGGGTCCGCGTAATCCGTGAGCTGACGGACGCTCCAGGCTCGGAGTTCCCGGGCACGCCGGTACTCGGGCGGCGGCTCGACGCGGACGCGGTTGCGGCGGCTCATGTTATTGCCTCCTGGGGTTGCTGGCGATCGGCCAGGAGGGTCCGCAACAGGGCCTCGACGACGCCGATGACGTGCGTCCGAAGCCCCTGGCCGGGCACGCGGACGATCGGGCTGGCGTGTAGCTCGGCCAGGGTGATCTCGGCCTGACGCTTGCCCGGCCCGGTCGTCGGGATCCCGGGGAAGTCGGAGACCTCGACCACGATCGCGTCGCCGATGGGCCTGTAGGTGAACTCGACCTGCTGACGGATGAGGTTCCATCGCTGGTCGCGGGTGAACTCCTCGATGACGTCGACGACGTGCTGCCGGGTCATGACGGGCTCTCCTCGGGCTCTGTGGGCGGCTCGGGGGCTTCGGACGCCTCGGGGGTCGTCTCGGGCTCTGGCTGGCGCTCCTGGGGCTCCTGGGGCTTCTGGGCTTCGTGCTCGGACTGGAGCCGCTCGACGTCGGCCGGGGTCAAGACGAGCCATCCGAGCGACTGTAGCCGGGCCTGGCAGTTCTGGACGGCTTCCTCGTCGCCCCTGGTGAGCGCTGCGGCCAGGACGTTGAGCCAGGCTGAGGGGCTGGCGAGTAGTTCGCTGGTGTCGATCGTCGGTGTCAGCATACGCCTGGTCCTTGATATCCGCGCTGGCGGTGCTGGAGGAACGCCGCTTGCTCCGCCGGGCTCCGGTCGCCCAGGGGCACGGGCGGCGGGACATGCGGCTCGCGCACTGGCCTGGGCGGATCGCACCGCTCGATGACGACGTGCCAGCCCCGGTTAAGAAGCGAGCGGCGGATCTCCTCGATGCGAGTCAGGTCACGCCGCCGATCGGCTTCCAGCCAATCTAAGATCATGTATTTGATTTCGTGTTCCACGGCTTAGATCCTCGATACGGCGTGTCGGCCGCCTGAGACACCCGGGCCTAACTCTCGCACCGGGCCGGAGTCTCGGAGCACCGTTCGGCCGGCGGTGGGACCGGCCATCTTCGCGCGCTCCTCGGGGGTCAACGGCGGCGGCCCGGTCGCCTTGCTGATGCGGGCCATGACGTCCGTGGCGGCGGTTGTCGTGGCCGGCGACATCATCGAGGCCGGGAACTCGGAGGTCTGCGGGTAGCCGATCGCCGCGAGGTCCTCGGCGGCCTCCCACGGCCGGACCTTGATCGTGCGGCTGTTGACGAGCGAGACGCTGCGAATCTCTCCGCGCTCGGCCAGGCCGCGAAGCTTGCTGGCCGCGAAGTCCGGCGGCCCCAACCCGCTGGGCAACCAGGTCGACTTTTCCTGGTCGGTCAACTGCATGTCGAAGTGCGGCGCGACCTGTTCAATGGCCGGCAATCTGGCGAACTCGACGGGGTCGACCGGGGTCGGCATCTTCTTCTCGGCGCTCATTCAAAAGTCTCCGTGTCGGGGCTGGACTGTTGGTCGCGGACGTCGGCCTGAACAGCCGGCAGGACCGTTGATCTGATGAGGCTGGAAATCGACAAGCCTCTGCGGCGCGCGGCGGCTCCGAGCTGGCGGCGTTCGGCCGCTGTCCACCGAATCTCGGTGATCCTGTCCCTCGACTCGCGGGACGGCTGCGGGCGTCGGACGACATCGGCCATAACGAACCTCCGTTTGTACATGAGTACACTGTCCCTGAATTGTAACGGGGCTGTCCTGGGAAATCAACATGTGAAATTGGCGTAGAGACGCCTCGATGTGCATGCGATGCGAGCCCCTGTCTTGCCGTGCGGCGCGCCGCCGGGGATGACGCAGCAGGAACGGCGAAGGAGAGACGAAGGAGAGGGTGAACAGTCTCAACCTGTCCGGTCCTGGCCACATGTAGCGGCGACCCACGGCGCGGCAAAGCCCTTCATGCATGCAGCGAAAGGGGTTGCGGCGATTTGTGGCTTTGCGTACACTATAGAAGCCACCCGCCCGGCCAGGCGGGCATGCCGGTCGACTGCATGTTGAGGTCCCCTCATCCCTCGCATGCGGTCGGCTCGGCTGGCGATGAGGGATTACATCGTGGATTCGCTCGCCGCCCGCCTCACGGTCGCCCTCGGCGATCGTCCCATCTGCTCCGTCTATCTCGACAACGATCAGCGGCACCACCTGCGACTCCAGGCCGGATCGCGGTCGATTCTCGATGCGGCACTCGCCGATGCCGCCCGCCGGAATCCTGAAGCCCGCGCCCGGCTCAAGGCCCTCGTCGTGCTGGACGCCGACATGGGGCTGTCGCCCGATGAGATCAGCGAGCGGACGGGCGGCGCCATCTCCGCCGAGGAAGCCGACCGCATCGTCGCCGAGTGGACGCATGGGGTCGAGTACGTCCAGCAACGGCTGCTGGAGACCGCCGGGTCAGTGGCGCCGCCCCCGAGCGTGACGATGGAGAAGTACGTCCAGCAACGCCTGCTGGAGGCCGCTGGGCCAGTGGGGCCGCCCCTGAACGTGACCATGAAGAATATCCTGGAAGCCCTAAAGGAGCTGGGGGCCCGCGACCGTGCATCCGCGCGGTCAAAGGTCGAGATTGCCAAGAAGGCGGGGCTCAAATCCCACAATGCCCGGAACTTCCGAGAAGCCATGAAGCAACTCAAGGAAGAGGGCTTGAGGGATTCGGCCACCGGCCAGAACGGCGGCATGTGGATCACGCCGAAGGGAATCGCGGCCATCACGCGCTGAATCGTGTCAATCGTGTCACCGGCAGCCCTGGCCGTGACACGTTAGGGGTCACTATTCGCATATGCGGATTCCCGTATCATGAGATAGCGGGCGAGAGCAATCGCCACGTTTACTCTCAGGAGACGGGAAATGTCCGCATCAGTGTCCGTGCCTGCGCAGTCCGCCGCGGCGCCGAGGTTCATGTCCGGGAGGACGGCGGCGGGGCTGTACGGGGTGAGTTACGCGACGTTCATGAGGTGGGCCGACCAAGGCGTCGTCCCGCGTGGTTCGAGGCTCGGCGGTCGGCGTCTGTGGGCCGTCGCCGAGGTGGAGCGTCACATCCAGGGCCTCGAAGGGCGCCATCCCGAGCCGGCCCCGGCCGAGGCGGTGGCGTCGTGAGCCTCCTCCAGACCCCGTTCGAGGTTGCGAGACAAGAGCGCGAACTCGCCGATCGGCGACGCCACGAAGAGGCCGAACGCCAGGCTCGCGAGGCAGTCCGCGCCGTTCCGGCCCCGGTCCCGGCTGTCCAGGGCCTCGACGGCAAGATCGCGGAACGCCTGGTCGTCGTCCTGGAGCGGCTGGCGGCCGCCCTCGAACGGCATCCGGATCTGCCGTCAGAGCGGTTGGCGTTCAGGGCCGAGGAGCTGGCCGACGCTCTCGGCGTGAGCCGCCGGGCCCTCGACCGCGATCGTTCGGCCGGGGCCTTCCCGCCACCTAGCCGCATCATCGGTGCGAAGACGCCGGTCTGGAGCCGCGCGGCCATCGAGGAATGGCTCGCGACCCGAAAGTGACCAACCACGGAACAGAGAGAGGCCACCAACAGCAAACCCCGGCAGGCTGGGCACCAGGCCGGGGTTGCTTCGAGCGGTAAGCGGGAGACATCAATGAATCGTACCGTTGGTCGAAACGCCAAGTCAACCGGCATCGACGACGAACCCAAGGTCGTCAGTGGCGAGGTCGTCTGCGTCACGAAGGATGCCGACATCGAAGCCGGCTTGGCCGAGATGGGCTTGGCCTGTCTGATCTGGACGGCGCGGACGCAGGCCGCGGAGGTCAAGCATGCCGAGGAAGTTGTCGTCTTCGCGGGCGACGATGAGGACGGCAGCCGGGAGGGCGCCGAGCTGGCGGCATGGGTCCGGGCTCGAACGTCGGCCCCGGTGTCCCTGGTGGTGCTGGACGGCTTCGAGAAGTCGAGCCGAAACCTGCGGACCTGGGCGGCGGCCGGCAACGACATCGGCAAGCTGATCGCGAAGGCGAGGCACGACGCCGACGCAAAGAACGGCCGGCAGTCGGATCGGCGTGATCCTGGCGCCGGCGGCGCGAAAGGAGAAGCTCAGGGCGCGGCGGAGTCCTGTGCCAGGGCCCTGCTGCGACTGGCCGAAGATGCGGTGCTGTTCCACTCGCCGGACGGGCGGTACTACGCCGACGTCCAGTTCAACGGGCATCGCCAGACTCACGAGATCCGTTCCAGCGGCTTCCGGCAATGGCTGACGAGGTTGTTCTACCTCGATCGGGGGACGCCTCCCACGGCCGAGGGCCTGCAAGGCGCGATCGGCGTGCTGGAGGCCAGGGCCAGATTCGACGGCGAGTGTCATCCAGTCAATCTGCGGGTCGCCGGTGACGACGCCACGATCTACCTGGACCTGGGCGACGAAAGCTGGCGGGCGGTGAAGATCACGCCGGGCGAGTGGCGGATCGTGGACCAGCCGGCGGCCCGATTCCGGCGCCCCAAGGGCATGCTGCCGCTTCCCGTGCCCGAGAAGGGCGGATCCGCCGAGTTGCTGGCCACCTTCGTGAACATCAGGCCCGAGGAGTTCGACCTGTTCCTGGCGTGGCTCTGTGCGGCGATGCGGCCAGCCGGTCCCTATCCGGTCCTGCACATCAGCGGAGTCCACGGTTCCGCGAAGTCCACGATAACCCTGGTGGCCCGCCGCCTGATCGACGCTTACGCCTCTCCCATGCGGTCGCCTTCGAAGGAACCGAGGGAACTGGCCATCGCGGCACACAACAACTGGGTCGTCGCACTCAACAACGTCTCGGCCATCGCCGATTGGCTGTCCGATGGCTTGTGCTGCCTCTCAACGGGCGGCGGCTATGCCTCGCGGACGCTGTACTCCGACTCCGAGGAGACGGTTCACGAGGCGAGTCGGCCGGTGATCATCAACTCGATCGCCGAGGCAGCCGACCGGGGCGACCTGGTGGACCGCTGCGTCTTCCTCAACCCGCCCGAAATCCCGGCCGATCGTCGGCGGGAGGAGCGGGAGTTCTGGCGGAAGTTCGAGGAGTCGAAGTCGAAGCTGTTCGGCTTCCTACTCGACACGCTCGCGGCGGCTCTGAGGGAATTGCCCAACGTCCAGCTGACCGAGAAGCCCCGCATGGCCGACTTCGCCGCCTTCGGCGAGGCCGTCTGCCGGGGCCTGGGCATGCCGGCGGGCACGTTCGCGGGATCCTACCAGGCGAACCGGCAGCTCGCCAACGACGCGGCGCTCGAGGATTCGGCCATCGCCGGGGCGGTTGCCAGGCTACTGGAAGGCCGTGCCGAGGGCTCATGGTCTGGGACGGCCGCCGAGCTGGTCGACGCCCTTTCGGCCGTGGTCGATCCCAAGATCGCCGCCTCGAAGGGATGGCCGAAGACGCCCCGCAAGATGAGCGGGGACTTCCGGCGGGTCGTTCCCCAGCTTCGCCTGGCCGGATACCGGGTGGAATTCGAGCACGGCCGCAGACGGACGATCACGATCACCCCCCCGGCCCCCGAAGAACAGCGGGAAACACCGTCGCAACCGTCGCAACCGTCGCCGACCCTTGAAAACAAGGGAAAAAGTTGCGACGGTACGAATCTGCAACCGTCGCACACCGTCGCGCAACCGTCGTCATCGCCGTCGCCTTCGACCATCCGCGAGGTCGCCTGCGACGGTCTGGCGACGGTCGACGACGGTATGAAAAACCAACCGTCGTCACTCGCGCCCTACAAAACAAGGGCTCTCGACGGTATCGACGGTTGCGACGGTCTATCCCGCCAGTATTCGGGGGTGGGCCAGTCGGAGTACGTTGCGATCGACTGGCGGAATCCCGACCCCCGGCCTTTCTGATGACCTGTTCGGGTGCGCAGGTGACGTCATCTGCGGTACGTTCCTTGGATCTAGCCGGGATAGATCGGTCCTCACAAGTCGGACTCGGAGGCTTAGGCGTGGCATCAGTCTTCAAGCGGAAGCGAGATCGGAACAACCGGCTGGCGTCCTGGTACTACGCCTTCAAGGACGAGAACGGCGACAGGCGGATGGCCAAGGGCTGTCCGGACAAGGCGGCCACGGAGGCGATGGCACGGAAGGCCGAGAGTGAGGCGTACCTCCGCCGCAAGGGCGTCATCGACCGCAAGGCCGACGAGTATGCAGCCCATGCGGCCCGGCCGCTGGGCGAGCACGTCGACGCCTGGCAGAAGCACATGATCGACCAGGGCGACACGGAGAAACACGCCGCCCTGACCGCCGACCGCTTCCGCCGGCTGGTGGCGGTGATGGCCGGAATCGCCCCCGCCGAGGTCGATGGCAAGACCATGAAGCGCAAGGGCCTGGCAGAAGCCCGCGAGAAGATCGGGCGCGCGATGGCGAAGGCCCGGCTCGCCGACGTGAACACGGAGGTCGTGCAGGCCGCGCTGGCGATCTTCCTGGCCTCCGGCAGATCGGCGTCGACGGCCAACCACTATCGCGCCAGCGCTCGCGCGTTCGGCCGATGGGCCAAGCGGAGCGGCCGTCTGCGCGAGTACCCGCTTGATGGGCTCTCTCTTTACAACGAGAAGGAGGATCGCCGACACGACCGCCGGACGCTCTCCCTCGAGGAGTTGACCCTGCTCATCGCAGTCGCCGAGGGCGGCAAGGACTTCCAGGCCATGACCGGGCCCGCCCGGGCGCTCTGCTACCGGCTGGCCGCATCGACCGGGCTGCGGTTCTCGGAGATCGCAAGCATCCGGCCCGCGTCGTTCGACTGGAAGGCCCCCAGCGTAACGATCCCGGCCGCCTACACGAAGAACGGCGACCCGGCGACCCTGCCCATCCCGACCGACCTGGCCGCCGACCTGGCGGCCTTCGTGGCGACGGTGACGCCCGGCTCGCCCGTCTTCCCGCTGCCCGGGGGCAAGGGCGCCGAGATGCTTCGCGCCGACCTGGCAGCTGCCGAGATCCCGTACAAGGATGCATCCGGCCTGGTGTTCGACTTCCACGCCTTGCGGTGCCAGACCGCCACCCTGGCCGACGCCGCCGGAGTCTCGCCCCGCGTCGTCCAGAAGATGATGCGACACTCGACCCTCGAACTGACCGGCCGCTACACCAGGCCCCGCGCGGTGGATATCGAGGCGGCGGCAGACAAGTTGCCGAGCCTGCGGCCGAGCGGAGATCGACCAGAGCCGATGGCGATGACCGGAACCGATGCCGTGGTCACTCCGCAATCTGGCAGCGCATTGGCAGCGCGCTCTGTTCCGGATCAGTCTACATCTGTCCAGTACGGGCCAAACGGCAAGCCGATGGCGGCTCTTGGCAGCTTGCCGGAAGTCGTTGCAACGGGCCGGGGTGGGCTGAAACAGGCTGGAACGGGCGGAATGACCGGGCTGGGACTCGAACCCAGGACCAACGGATTAAAAGTCCGTTGCTCTACCGACTGAGCTACCCGGTCGCGGACGGAATTCAGATTACGTCCCCGGTCCCGCGGAGTCCAGTCCTGCCGGAGGCAAACGCGGCCGGCGCGGTCGGTTCTTGCCGACGATCGGCCGCGGAGCGAGAATCGCCCTCGCTGTTCAATCGACCCGGAGGCGTGTTCACCGCGGAGCCTTCCCCCATGGCCCAACTCGGCATCGTCACCTACAACATCGCCAGGGACTGGGACCTCGACACCATCTTCCGCAAGCTCGAGGCCCTCGGGTATGAGGGCGTCGAACTCCGCACCACCCATGCCCACAAGGTCGAAGTCGACCTCTCCCCCGCCCGCCGCGAGGAAGTTCGCAAACGGTTCGAGGACTCCCCGGTCCAGCTCGCCGGCCTTGGCAGCGCGTTCGAATACCAGGCGAAGGATCCGGCCGTCGTCCGCGCCAACATCGAGGGGACCCGGAAATACGTCCGCCTGGCCCACGATCTCGGCGCGCCCGGGATCAAGGTCCGCCCCAACGGGATTCCCAAAGGCGCCGACCTCGACGCCACCCTCCGCCAGATCGGTAAAGCCCTGCACGAGGTCGCCCAGGATGCCGCCGACTTCGGCATCGAGATCCGCGTCGAGGTCCACGGCGCCGTCACCCAGGAACTCGACAATTTCGCCCGCATCCTCAAGTACGCCGACCACCCCAACGTCTTCGCCTGCTGGAACTCCAACCCCACCGACGTCAAGGACGGCTCCATCAAGAGCACCTTCGCCCTCGTCGCCGACCGCGTCCGCGAGGTCCACCTCCGCGACCTCACCGACGAAACCTACCCCTGGCGCGAACTCTTCGCCCTCCTCAAGGCCCACGACTATCAGGGCTTCACCCTCGCCGAAATCCCCGCCAGCCCGGACCCCGACCGCGTCCTCCGCTACTTCCGCGCCCTCTGGATCGCCTACCAGCCCGCCTGACCGGCACGCCGCGACAATCGGCCCGCAAGGTTTGCGCAATCGGCATTGCTCGCCCTGGCCGCAGGATCGGAAACAATTCCTTTATTCGCTCCAGGATTTGTCGAATAAAGCCACGCCTCGCGACGTCTAAACAAGGTTGGTCAGTCGGTCGGTCAGTCGCTCCTTGGCAATTCGGCTGTCGGTATCAGCAGGGCGATCGGGCCCGACCTGCCAACGCATGCAGCCATCATCGCTTGGTGTCGGAGTTCACTGGGTGGATTCGGCCGTCAATTCGGCCGTGATGAGCCAACGGCACGGCATTCCGTTCACAGGCGAATCAAGGACGACTGTGTGCATGAAGTTGGATCTCGGCCCGATCGTCCTGGGGCAATCGGGCATCGGGCGTCCGTAAGGCGCGCGAACGAAGCCAATCGACCCGTCGGAAGGCGCGCGAACGAAGCCAATCGGCCCCCGGAAAGCGCGCGAACGAAGCCAATCGACCCTTCGGAAAGCGCGCGAACGAAGCCAATCGGCCCCCGGAAAGCGCGCGAACGAAGCCAATCGGCCCCCGGAAGGCGCGCGAACGAAGCCAATCGGCTCCCGGAAAGCGCGCGAACGAAGCCAATCGACCTTCGGAAA
>DAIDHB010000195.1 GCA_027452145.1 Planctomycetales bacterium | reverse complement strand
CATGGTGGCCTCCTTGGTGCGGCGACTGGCGGGGAGTTAATACCGCGAGTCTACCCCCCAAGGGGGCCACTTCGCACCCCGGAGGGGTCGTAGCCCAAGTCACACGGCCCCTGCTGGTTACGTTATCCTTGTGCCATTCGTCGATAAGGCAGTTTGCGTCCCTCTGTACTGGGTCGCTGGGAAGGTTGGTCATCTCGACCTGTCCAATATACAGTGTGGGATGATTAGCCGGAGCGGCACCCCCGAATAAGCTACCTTGAGGGTACAAGTAAAGGTGGACCGTGACATCGGGTCTCAAGAGGTCATCGATGTCATCGTCTACTACTGGCAAATACAGTTTCAATGTTCTTTCAGCCATTCCCATGCCTGAATTGGCCTCTTCTGCGTGTATGATAACCGTAGTTTCCTTGATGAACCCTAGGGCTTCGCCTTGTTCCTTGTCGGGGCCTCCATGGAGGGCTGCCTGGATCGCCTTGTAATCCATGATTCGCTGCGGATCGAAGAGGCGACTTTCACTAATGCAGCTTTCGACGTGATGACGAACTTGTTCCGCGAACTGATCTTCTCTGCTACACCGAACATGAACACTGGCCTCCAAATTATTACCCTCAAGAGCGTTTCCTGTCCAGTTGTGGCTTCCTACCAGGATGTCTGCGTTTCCTCCTTTCTTCTCGATGTACACCACCTTGGAATGCATCATCGCTCTATCCAGGATTTTTTCCTGTGGATGACAATATCCTTGATGAATGAACACATGATCAGGAATAGCTCTCGCCAATCGACCTAGGGCACCTATATCGGTTGGCCACCGCACACTCGCGACAAGCCGAGAGTTAGTTTTGACTCCATGGTTGGAAATCAGGCGAAGAAAGGTGATGACACCCGGTGCAGTGATGAAAGCCACGGCTACATCGACTCTGGTAGCCTGGTTAAACAATTGCCCGACGGAGTCCAGGAGTTTGGCGTGCGGCATAGGGTGGAGAAGCTGGACCTGCATTAGATCTATCCTTCTGAGTAGGTTCGCCAGAGAGCCATCTCTTATTCAAACAGCCGTCCACGATCTAGGGGACGAACGGGGACGGGGGACGAACGGGGGGGGGACGAACGGGGACGCATTTAGTTTCACCGGCCCCGGCCCCGCCGAGCCGACCGTGCCTTGGGCTTTGCCCTACCGGGACCCGGGCGACGCTCAGCTCGGGCCGGTCCTGGGCGGTTATCACCGGCCCGACCGTCGTCGGCCAGGCCGGCCGCTGGAAATTGGAGTCGATTCACGTTCACGCCGCGCTCCGCTCACCGGTACTCCTCGCAATTCGGCTCACCAGAGGGTTTCGCAGGGTCCTCATGGCCATTGGCAACTTCCGCCGCCGTCTCAGCCCCGGCCACACTCCCGTCCAAACCGCCCACGTCCCCGTCGGCATTCTCTGCCCTCCGCGTCCGAATCGCCTTCTGGGCATCCCACGCGGCCCGAAGAACATCCCCGAGCTGTTCGATCTCGCCGCTGGCATTGAGGGTGATGCAGGTCCAACCCTCCTGGGGCGTGCCCGGCATCAGGGCGGGCGAAAGCGCCTGCACCTGGTCCAGCGGCAGGGGCACCCAGGCCGACGGGCGCTCGCGGCCGAGGTCCATGCGGCACATCACCCAGGTGGTGCGCTCGGCCAGGTGGATCTTGAAGTCGCTGACCGTGTCCTCGTAGGCGACCGGCCGGGCCGGGCCTAGGAGGCGGCGGATCACCTCGTAGGCGGCGATCTCCTCCTGGGTGGTCTCGATCCGGCCGCCCGCGGATGCGGAAGCCGATCCCGATCCGGAGCCGGACGCGTCGCCGCCCGGCCGCGGCTCGGATCGGGACCGGGCCGGGCTGTCCAGGACCGGTGTGAGCGTGCGCTGCCGGGCCCACTCGCCGATGGCGTTCGCCCGACCGGATCCCAGGGCGTTGCCCTGGGCGGATTTGTCGCTGCCCATTCGGGGCGTCGGGACAGGAGGCCGGTATCCTTGCGGCATCCTCGTGGAACGGCGACTTTTGCAGGAGCGTCAGGAAGTCGAACAGCGGCTTCTCGTGCTCTCGCACGTGCACGGCCAGCTCGCCGACGCGCTTGACGTACGCCTGCAAGGCTTTGCGCATGGCCCGACCCCATCATTGAGATCATCGCCCGATCGCGACATGGATAGGCGAGTGCCCTATTCTGCATTCGATGACGACCGAATGCGAGAGGCTGGCGCGGATTTTTTTGTTTTTCGAGCAAAGGGGCCCGGCGAGCCAGGAGGCCGGGCCGGAACGAACGCCGGCGGTTGTCCGATGTCCTGTTTGGCCGGTCCGACCTGCCCCGGCCGCCGGGCCGGGCCGGGCCGACCGAACGGCGGCGTCAGGCTGGAAAGCCTGACCTACTTCGGTGGCCGGTCCGGCCCGGTGAGCCCCGGCGGCGGAGCGGGGCGCCGGCGGCGGGGCCGGGCGGGGCAGGGCCGCTGCGCTGGTCGGCCTGCCCGCGCCCGGGAGGCTCACCCCTCCGTCCCGACGGGGGGGGGCGGCCTCGATTTCCGTATCCGGCCCGTCGATCAGGGGGCTCGCCAGTTCGCCAGGATGAGCGGGTAACCGAGTTGCTGTATCCGTTGGTAATGAGTCGTGTTGCCCGTTACCAGCTCCAGGCCGTGGACCAGCGCGCTCCCGTCGATCATCGGGTCAGCCACTCCGATCGGCTGACCGGTACGCTCGGGATCGCCCCAGATGCGCCCCGCGGCCTCGGCGGTCGTCTGGTCGAAATCCGGCACCTCCTCCCTGGCGACATTCGCCAGCAGATCGGCGATCTTCCCGGGCCGCTGGACCTTCTGCAAGCCCTTGACCATCTCCATGACAGTGATGACGGAGAGCGTGAGGCAACCGTACGCCCGGCGGTAGGCGAGGGCATGGGCGGCGACGTTCGCATCGACTCCGCGGAGGACTTCCGAATCAATATCGGTGTCGAGCAGCGCTCTATTCATCCGTCGTCAGCCTCAGCGTCCGCGTGCGGCGGCTCTCCATGGCGTCTCGAGTGATCTGGTCAAGAAGCTCGGCATCGTCTCGCATGGCGCCGATGGAGCCGGCGGCGGTGGCCGGAGTGGGCGAATGCCGGCGCATTTGCTCCAGCGCGACGCGGACGACGTCGTCCTCGGACGGATAGACTCCGGCACGAACCTGGTCGTGCACAAACCGCTCCAGCTCAGCGGGCAAATGGATTGTCATGATGCATCTTCTCCCCTGAAATCCCGAGCTTACCACTGCCTCGGATCGCCGTCGAGGCGGTGTTCGCCGTGCTCCGGCCCAGCCCACGATGTGCGGCCCGACCCGGGGATGCGGAAGGGGTCAGCCGAATTGAGGACGGTCGGACCGTCCCGTCCGATGACCGGCCCCATCGGTCCGGCCCGGTGCGATCCGGTGAACCCTGGCGGCGGGGCGGGGGCCGATGGCGGTCGCTGCCCGGATCGGGCCGGTCCGGGTCGGGCGGCGTCAGGATAAAGGTGCAGTAACCCCCAGAGCCGGCCTTGTGGGTCCTGGGCTGGCGACCGCGGAGTGCGGCCTCGCCGACCTCGCGCGGTCGGTTGAGGACATCGGAACCTCCGCCGCACGATCCAAGGTCATCTCGGGCATCGAACGCGATGGCCACACGCCTCACCTCGTCATGAGGGGAGGCGGCCCGTACGATGCGAACTCCTGGAGAACGGGCTGGCTCCGCCGGAAAAATGGAATAGGCCGCCCCACTCGCGGCACTACAGGGGACGCTGACGGAGGGAAGAAGTCTCGATGGCAAGCCGCATGACGGATCCTGCCCCCTGGAGGGCTCTCGACACCCTGTACCGGATCGGGACGGTCGGCGACCTGACCGACGGGCAGCTCCTGGAGCGTTTCGTGAACGGGACCGGTGGAGCGGCCGAGGCCGGTTTCGCCGCGCTGGTGGAGCGGCACGGGCCGATGGTTTTGCGCGTCTGCCGGCAGGTGCTCGGCGACTCCGACGACGCGCAGGACGCGTTCCAGGCGACGTTCCTGGTCCTGGTCCGCCGGGCCCGGTCGGTCCGTCGACGGGATTCGGTCGCGAGCTGGCTCTTCGGCGTCGCCCGGCGGGTGGCGCGGCGGGCGAAGGTCGACGCGGCCAGGCGGCGGACACACGAGGCGAAGCGGGCGGCGGAACAGCCGGAAACCGCCCCGCCGGCCGGCGAGCCGGAGAGCTGGACTGAGCTTCACGAGGAGGTCGAACGCCTGCCGGAGAAATACCGATCGGCGGTCGTGCTCTGCTACCTGGAGGGCCTGACGACCGAGGCGGCCGCGCGGCGGCTCGGGTGCCCGCAGGGGACGGTTCTTTCCCGACTGTCGCGGGCCCGCGAGCAGTTACGGGGGCGGTTGATCCGCCGCGGTGCGGGCGTGCCGGCCGGGATGCTGACCGCGGGATCGACCCCGATCGCGGGCACGGTCGCGGTGCCGCCAGGCCTGATCCAGGCGACCACCCAGGCAGCGCTCGAGCTGGCGACGGGCCGCGCCATCGCCGGAATTGTCCCGGCGTCGGTCGCCGTCCTGACATCACAAATCACGAGGGACCTGCTCATGACCAAACTCATCAGATCGGCGTCGATCCTCCTGGCCATCGGCGCCATCTCGGTCGGGGCTGTTGGACTGGCGCGACAGGCGCCGGGTGGCAAGGGCGCCGATGACGGCTCGCGGCCGTCGGCCAGGGCAGGGGGGGCCTCGCGGGGCGACTCCGAGCGGATCCAGGGCACCTGGATCATGATCGCGCAGGAGACCAACGGCGACGAGGTCCCGCCGGAGAAGGACGTGAAAATGGTGGTCACGGCCGATACTCTCGCGACCGTGTATCCCGAGGGCGACCCGTGGCAGGAGCAGGACCGCAAGAACGGAAAAGATCGAGTCTCGTACCGGATTGAACCATCCCGCCAGCCGAAAACGATCGACCTCACCGACCTGGCCGGCCCCCGAAAAGGAAAGACCACCCTGGGGATCTACCGGGTCGACGGCGATACCCTGCAAATCTGCATCGACACCGACGATGGTGAGCGTCCGACCGGATTCGACACCGAGTCCGGCGACCATGCCCGGCTGATGATCTTCCGACGAGACATCCCCGTCCGGGTCCCCGCCGCGCCGGTCCCCGGAACGGCGGCCGGACGGGAGCAGCCCCGCCAGCCCGTGCTGGAGTTCCGCATCATGGCCAACAGGAAGCACGATCGGGGGGCCGTCGCGAAGGCGCTCAAGGCCGATGGCATGAAAACCCCTCCGGACGGCTATCGCCTGGTCACGGTTCACGAAAGCTTCAAGGATAACGAGCCACAGGACGACATCGTCCGCATTATCCGCAAGGACACCGGACCCGACGGGAAGCCCCGGAGGCAGCTCCTCGTCAAGCTCGATCCCCAGAACGTGACCGAGAAGGACGTCGCGAGTTTCGAGAAGACGAAGAACGACCGGGACCAGGCGGCAATCCTCCTCCGCTTCACGCCCGACGGCGCCCGGCGGTTCGGCCGGCTCACGCGCAACCACCTGCCCGAGGAGGGCGACGCATTCAAGTACCGGCTGGCAATCATCATCGACGGCGACGCCGTCTCGGCACCGGTCATCAATTCCGAGATCCGCGATGCCGCGATCATCGAATTCGGCGGGAAGACCGCGCCCGAGCAGGTGGACGAGATCATCAGGCATCTCGAAGCCGCGAGGACAGGCCAGTCGACCGGGAACGGATCGCCTTGACTCGCATGAACCGGATAGAATCGCCCCCTGGGACACGCTTCACGCCTCAGGCTCGCGAGCGCGGAAGGCGAAGACCGCCCCGATCCCTCGGCAGAAGGCAACTCCGGGGAAAATGAGGCCCATGCGCAGATCTCGATTGAGCAGCCTCGGCAACCTGGCTGCGATCACACTTATAATATGCATCAATTTGAAATATTTGCGTAATCTGCTTCATTTCCAAACAACGGATTTCATTTCCCTTTGCCTGCTCGATGCCTTCTTTCCTCTGGTCGCTTACGCCTGCGGCCTGATCGAAAGATGGGTTCTGAGGTTCACGCTCGGCCTGCTTGCGTTCGACCTCGTTTACCTCGGATTGGCGACCTTGTCGATGCTGTCGAGGTTTTAGTTCTACTCCGTCGCTTGTTATCCATCCTGCCGATCCGATGAAAACCCCTCAATCAATGGAATTCTGAGGCGGCGGGCGAGGCCGGCGCCGCGTGTGGCGCACGACCGGATCTCCGGGGAAGGGCAAGTCGCCCGGAACTCCGGCGCGCGATTTGCCGTAAGAGCAACCCGCATCTCCGGCTTCCCGTTTCGACTCGGCTGCGACCTTTCTTGAGACGAAATCCCGCCATCTCGGCTAGCCGGCCTCAATTCCGGGCCATGGGGAGGAAACCATGCGCGCCTCGGTCGTCCCGATCGTCCTGCTCGCCTCGGTCTCGTCCGGTTGCTCCACCTCGCAGTCCGTGCGCTACGTCTATCAGGACGGCACGTTCGGCGTCATCGGCATGCCGGAGAACACCAATAAATGGCCGACCCGCTACCAGACCCGCGCCGAGAAGCTGATGGCCAGGCATTTCCCGGAAGGGTACGAGATCGTCCGTGCGGAGGAAGTCGCCGAGGGCTCTCGCACGATCAAAACCGAGGGCTCGAACGTGGCGGAGATCGGCCCGCAGATACCGGCGGAGGTCCTGAGGTTCGCGATGCTCGGGCACACTTCCAGCCGGTGCCAGGCGGACACCGTCACGATCAAGGAATGCCGGATGATCTATCGCCGCGCCGATGACCCCAGCCCGAAGCATTTCAGCTCGGACGTCGAATGCTCGCCGAGGCGATACCTCGACCCGAACGCGGCGGAGCGGCACAAGTCGGAAGTCGCCGCGCGCGACGCCGGGAAGGCGAAGGCCGAAAAGCCGAAGGAGGATGTCGCGGCGAAGAAGCCTGCCGCCCCCGCACCGTCCTGACCCGGTGGGCAATCGGAATCCGCGATCAATCTCGGCGAGCACAGGATGGTCGAAGGCATCATGGGCATGGGACAGCCTCGGCCTGGCGCCGTTGCCCTCATCGCCCACCGACCAGCCGGGACGGACGCCCGGGGCGCGATGCCCCGGGCCGGTCCCGCGCCGACTTCAATCATCACGGGGTCAGGCCGGATGTCCCGGACGGGACGAACGGGACCTCGGTCCGGCCGTTGAGGGTGGGCACGTTCGTGAAGGGACGATTGCCAGGCATCGACGCATACGGCCGCACCGGCAGGTCCGAGGGTCCCAGCGGCGCGCCGCCGGCCGGGTGCGCGCCGCCGCCGGCCACGTAGGGCAGGTAGCGCTGGCCGCGGGTCTCATAGGGATTGTAATACGTCGGGAAGAACATCTGCTCCGGCGGCACGGTGTAGTACCGGGGGAAGTAGTAGTCGGACGTGCGATCGCCATTGAGCGGCAAATACGGGCCGTAGTCCGCCCAGCCGTAGGCATCAGGGAAGCCGTTGAGAAAGCCCCAGCCGTCGCCGGGACCGGGCGGCAGGATGTGGTCGTGATGCTTCCGCGACCACTTCTTCTGGTAGGGGTAATAGTACGGGACCGACTGGGGCCCGTTCGGCGACGGGGGCTGCGGCATGTAATAGGGGGCATAGCCGCTCGGCTGTCCCTGGACGTAGCCGGCCGGTTGCCGCTGGGCGTACCGGTTCGCATCCCCCTGCACCTGGCCCGTCGAGCCCGCGGCCAGGCCCAGACATAACGCGACGAAGGCGGCCGTCATCACGATCCTCCTTGCCGGGCGGTTCGTTCGGTTCGTTCCACCGTCGCGGCCCGCCCGCGTTCCATCCCATCCCGCGAGCAAGAGCCGAATGGCGCCGCGACACCACGACGCCGTTACTCCGAGCAACGGTATCCCCGAAGCATAGCCGCGCCCGCAGGCCCCGGCGCGCCCGATGCGCCGGATTCTCTTTCGGTCCGCCGGCAGAGACGTTACGATCATTCTTGCCGGGCCCAGGCCGCGGCCCAGGCCCATGGCGCGCCCGGACTTCCCGGGCACGATCCCGGCGACGCCCTGAAGACGATTGACGCATGATCCTCCTGATCGACAATTACGATTCCTTCACCTACAACCTGGTCCAGCGCCTGGGCGAGATCGACCCGGCCCTCGACGTCCGCGTCGTCCGCAACGATCGGATCACGCTCGACGAGATCGAGGCGATGAAGCCGGACCGGCTGATCATCTCGCCGGGCCCGTGCACACCGCGCGAGGCGGGGATCTCCAACCAGGTCGTCGAGCGCTTCGGCCCGCGGATCCCGCTGCTGGGCGTCTGCCTGGGGCACCAGTGCATCGGCCACACCTTCGGCGCCCGGGTGGTGCGGGCCGACCGGATCATGCACGGCAAGACGTCGTGGATCAGCCACGACAGCCAGGGACTCTATCGCGGGCTTGCCAATCCGTTCCAGGCCACGCGCTATCACAGCCTGGTGATCCAGCCCGGGACCCTGCCCGAGGATCTCGAGGTCGTCGCGTGGACCGAGGACGGCGAGATCATGGGCGTCCGCCATCGCCGGTACCCGATCGAGGGCGTCCAGTACCACCCCGAGAGCTTCCTCACCCACGAGGGCACGCATCTCCTGAAGAACTTCATCGAGTCGCCCGGATGACGCCGGTCCCGCCTGCCTCAGACAGCCCCGATCCCGATCGGAGGGACGAGCGATGCTGACGATCGACGAGGCCGTCCGCGCGGTTCTGGAGGCGTCGCGGCCGTTGCCGCCTCGCCCCGTGCCGCTGGAGGACGCCGTGGGCTCACGGCTGGGCGAGGACGTCGCCGCCGACATCGACCTGCCGCCGTTCGACAAGGCCCTCGTCGACGGCTATGCCGTGCGTACCGACGACCTGCGCGGCGAGGATCGCTGGCTCCGCGTCGGCGAGACGATCCTGGCGGGGCAGACGCCTTCGCGGGCGCTCGAGCCCCGCGAGGCCGCTACCATCATGACCGGAGCGCCGATCCCGCCGGGCTGCGATGCCGTCGTCATGCATGAGAAGACTGAGCCGGGCGAGGGGGGTGTCCGGATCGACGAGCCGGGGGTCCGGCCGGGCCAGAACATCCTGCCGCGCGGGCGGGAGATGCGGGCCGGCACGGTCATCCTGACAGCCGGGACGGTCCTCGGCCCGGCGCACCTGGGCGTGCTGGCATCCGTCGGCCGTCCCCGGCCGAAGGTCGTCCGGCCTCGCGTGGCGATCGTGTCCACCGGCGACGAGCTGGTCGAGCCGGACCGGACTCCGGGCCCCGGGCAGATCCGCAATTCGAACGCCCTGGTCCTCCAGGCGATGGCCGACGAGGACCGGGCCGAGTCGATCCGGCTGCCGATCGCCCCGGACGAACCCGACGCTCTGCGAGCGATCCTCGAGCGCGGGCTCGAGGCGGACGTCTTGCTCATCACCGGCGGGGTCTCGGCGGGCCAGCGCGACCTCGTGCCCGGCGTGCTCGAGGGCCTGGGCGTGCGCCGCGTCTTTCACAAGGTGCGGCTCAAGCCGGGCAAGCCGATCTGGTTCGGCGTCGGAGCACCCCGACGGGTCCAAACGGATAAGCACGACCTCGCCCCCGATCGCCCGGGCCCGCTGGTGTTCGGCCTGCCGGGGAATCCGGTCAGCGGGGTGGTGGGCTACCTGCTGTTCGTGCGACCGGCCCTGAAAGTCCTGGCACACGGATTGCCCGCGCCGAACTCCATCACCGGGCGGCTGTCGCGTCCGTTCCGGCACCGGGGCGACCGGCCGACCTATCATCCGGCGCGGCTGGAAGTTGTCCCCGGCGGCGAGCCGCCGCGGGTCGAGCCGCTCGACTGGGCCGGGTCGGCCGACCTGCTCACGGTCGCCCGCGCCGATGGATTCGCCGCATTTCCGGCGGGAGACCGGGATTACGAAGCGGGCGACGCTGTCGGGTTCCTCCCCTCGGCGCCGGGCTTTCGTCCTTAACCCTTCGGCCCTCGACGTGGTAGGATAACGCCGCCCTCCGCGGGTGAGCAACGTCCCCCCGCGAGCTGGACCGAAATAGCCGCCCGCCCCATGCGAAGACTTCTCGGGGCCGCCCGACCGCGACCGGCCACCGACCGCGGGGCGGCCGCGTTTGCCGGCCATCGCCCCCTCTCCTCCGATCATGAAGGACGGACGACCGATGACTGTTGCCGCGCCGGTATCGGCGACCAAGGCCGACCCGACAGGCCCCGGGGTCCGCTGGCTGCGCCACCGCCTGGCGGCGGGAGTCGTCTCCGGCCTGGCCCTCTGGACGACCTTCCCCCCGATGGAGTGGGGATTCCTGGCCTGGATCGCCCTGGCGCCGCTGTTCTGGCTCGTGGTCCTGCCCGATGCTCCGGCGAGGAGCTACCTCGCCGCCTGGGCCGGGGGGCTGATCTTCTGGATCCTGGCCGTGCCCTGGCTCCGGCTGATCGGAGAAGGGGCCTGGATCGGGTGGGTCGTGCTGGGCTCGGCCTTCTCGCTCTGGTGGCCGCTGTTCCTGGCGATGGCGCGATGGGCCGTCTTCCGCCTGCGGATGCCGCTGATGCTGGCGGCGCCGATCGCCTGGGTCACGACCGAGTACCTTCGTGCTTACTTCCTCACGGGATTCCCCTGGTACTACCTGGCACACAGCCAGTATCGCTACCTGCCCGTCATCCAGGTGGCCGACGTCACCGGCACGCTGGGGATCAGCCTGCTGATCGCGATGGTCAACGCCTGGCTGGTCGACCTGGTGTCGCTGCCGCTGTTCCGCCGGGTCGGCGGACGCGCGCGCCTGACCGGCGGCCAGTCGGTCCGGCTGTGGGTCGTCACGCTCGCGGTGGGCGTCACGCTCTGCTACGGCGCCTATCGGCTCTCCACCGCCTCCTTCCGCCCGGGGCCTCGCGTGGCGCTCCTCCAGTCGAACCTCCCCCAGGGGCAGAAGACCCGCGATCGCGACAAGGCCCTCGCCGGTTTCGAGTCGCTGATCCGCCGCGCCGTCGCCGTCGAGCCGCGGCCCGACCTGATCGTCTGGCCCGAGACCTCGTATCCGTTCAGCTTCATCATGCTGTCGCCCGAGGTCGACGTGGCGACCCTGAAGCGCCAGCTCGCCGACATCTCGGCGAGGATACCCCCGGGGGAATGGCTCGAGACCCGCCGCGCGGTGCTCGAGAACCTGGCCGAGCTGACGACGCTGGCCCGCGCGCCGATGCTCGTGGGCTGCGGAGTCTGGGACCACGAGCCCGACCGGCTCTACCAGTACAACACGGCCGTGCTGTTTCGCCCGTCGCAGCCGGACTACGAGTTCTACCACAAGATCCACTTCGTCCCGTTCGGCGAGTTCATCCCGCTGATCGAGGCACTCCCCTGGCTGGCCAGCCTGACTCCGTATCGCGACCGAATCCCGTCGCTCGCGGCCGGTAAGGACCCGCGGACCTTCGAGGTCGGCCCGTACCGGATCGCGCCGGCGATCTGCTTCGAGGACACGATCCCCCAGGTCATCGGCCGCTTCTTCGGCAGCCCCGACCGCGCCGGGCAGCCCGACATCCTGGTCAACCTGTCCAACGACGGCTGGTTCCGGGGGTCGTCCGAGCTGGACATGCACCTGGCGATCGGCGTCTTCCGCACCATCGAGCACCGCGTGCCGCTCGTCCGCGCCGTCAATACCGGCTTCTCCGCGCTGGTCGACGCCAGCGGCGAGATCCGCGTCCGGCTCCCCAAGGACAGGGAAGACCTGCTCATCGTGGATGTCCCCCTCGATGACCGGACCACCCTGTACTCGCGCTGGGGCGACTGGCTCGGGCTCTCCTGCCTGGCCGCCACCATCGGCTGGCTCCCGCTGGGCCTGATCCTCCCCCGCCGCCGTCGCGCAAGGCCGCAGGCTTAGCCAAAACTCCCCATTTCACCAAATGACTTCGCTTGCCTGGACGGCGAGCGTGGGTTAGATTTGGTCCAGTGACTGCCGGTCGGGGTGGGGAATCGTGGTCCGGTCGCTCATTCTCGGCCGCGCGGTGAACGGCTTGCCGCCTCGCGACGTCTAAAGATAGGATTGATGGAGTTCGCCGGCCCGCAACGCCTGGCGCGGCGGGTCGTGGTCGGGCCTTCCTCATTTCCGCAACATCCACGGTCCAAGCCCCATCCCGTTTCGGCTCGCGGCGGCGACGTCGCGAGGGTGGTCGGCCGGCCGTCAACTACTGATTGGTAGGATGGGACCATGACCCAAGTTGGCAAGATCCTCGTACTGACCATCATGGCCTTCTCGCTGATGTTCCTCGGCATTTCCTCGATGGTCTTCGTGACCTCGAAGAACTGGAAGGACGAGGCGGCCAAGCGGAAGACCGAAGTCGACAAGGTGAAGAAGAGCCTGACCGACGCCAAGGCCCAGGTCGAGGCCGCCAAGAAGCAGCTCGACGAGGCGGATGCGGCGGCGAAGACGGCGGCCAAGACGCTCCAGGGCCGGATCAGCACGCTCGAGGAGCAGAACAAGCGGGATCTCCAGCAGATCACGTCGGTGCGCGAGCAGCTCGCCACGGCGCTGGCCACCTCACAGACGTCGCTGGCCGAGGTCGAGGCCCGTCGCAACGAGACGATGCTGCTCCGGCAGCAGAAGTCGGCCGTCGAGAAGCAGGCCAACGAGTACCAGCTCCGCCAGGCCGAGCTGAACGACCGCATCCGCGAGCTCGAGCGGATGCTGGAGACGGCCACCAAGAACAACTCCGACCTGCGCGACCGGGTCGCCAAGTACACCACGCTCCTCCAGTCGCACGGGCTCTCCACCGACATCGCCCAGATCAAGGGGATGGAGAACCCGCCCCCGGTCACCGGCGAGGTGAAGAAGGTCGATCCGACCAACAAGCGGCTCGAGATCACCATCGGGTCCGACGATGGCCTGGTCGTCGGCCACCAGTTGTTCCTCTATCGCACCAAGCCCCGCGCCGAGTACCTCGGCAAGGGTCAGATCATCGCCGTCGACCCCGATCAGGCCGTGGTTCGGGTCCTGGGCAGCACCGTTCAGGGGAAGAAGATAAAGGAGGGTGACATTGTCTCGTCTACCATCAACCCGCGGTTCTAGCTCGGGCGCGGCCGGCCGCTCGGCCGCCGCCCAGCGGCGTCCCGGCGTCATGGTCCAGTCCGCCAAAAGCGATATCTACGTCGCCATGCTCGGCGTCTCCCTGGCGGCCATCCTCATCGCCACGATCCTGATGACCGTCATCTTCGCGAGCTACGGCTGGTCCACCAAGATCTCCCAGGCCAACCACGCCCCCGCCGTCACCCGCCTGGCCTGATCCCGACAGGAGAATTTTCGTACAGTAGACTCTTGTCCACTGCCAGCACAATCGATACAATCGAACCGTCCGCTCGAGTTGGATGCGTGCCATCCGATCTCGTGCGGACGGTGGCTTTTTCGACGGCTGTAACGCCCCGATTGCGATCGGGAAGGTAGGGCTGTCGGTCGTGCGAGCCACCTTTTGCACCCGGTTTGGGATGACAGTCGAGGGTAGCGGCAACGGCGTGGATGACTGACCGCATCCGAGGCCGCTTGATCCTCCGGGGGGCGTTAGCTCATGACTCAGCATCGCGATCTCTTTGCGGCCCTCGCCGCACCCTTCGATTCCGACGAGGTCAAGCTCCGCTCGCAGGCCGGCCGCCAGTTGCACTACGTGACGGCGCGCACGGTGATGAACCGGCTCGACGAGGTGCTCGGGCCGGAGAACTGGTGGGACGACTTCGTCCCGCTCGAGCACTCGGTGATCTGCCGGCTGACGATCCGCATGCCAGACGGTTCGACGCTGACCAAGAGCGACGCGGGCGGATACGCCGGAATGGCGGACCCTGGCGACGATGACAAGAGCGGGTTCGCGGACGCCTTCAAGCGCGCCGCGGTCAAGTTCGGCGTGGGCCGGTATCTCTACCGCGACGGCATCCCGCGCTTCGCCCGCGAGGCCCTGCGGGGCCGCGCCGAGGTCGAGGCGGTCGCCACCGCCACCGACGCAGCGTCCGAGCCGGCCCAGCAGAACGCGGCGAATGCGAATGCCAACGGGCCCGCGACGCCGGCTCCCGCCGCTCCCTCGGTCCATCCGTCCTCGCGCAACGGCCAGGGGGAGGACAGCCCGAACGTGCCCCGGAGCGGCCGGGCGCTCTTCGCCTGGACCAAGGACCAGGACGAGAAATTCGAGTACGGCCTGCTCAAGCACCTCAACGCCTGGGCCAAGCGGCAGGACTTTCCCGGCCGGATGGTCGACTGGGAGGGCGAGCAGGTGAGCCGCGCCTACGCCGAGGCCTGCCGCAAGGTCCGCGCGATCCAGAACATGCAGCAGGCCACCGAGGCCGCGCTATCCAACTGAGAGCGTCCACGCCGCGGCCGACGGCCGCCAGGCGGCGATCGGAATCACGTCGAAGAACGAAGGACAGCCCTCGGGTGGCCGGCCGCCCGGGGGTTGTTCGTTCTCGCGAACCGGTGCGATGAACGTCGGCGACGATCGGCCGTTCGTCCCGCCGTCCGGAGTCGCCATCTGGACCGCCTGCCGCCCAGCCGTTAGACTGCGCGCGGGACGAACCGCGGCCCTCGCCAGGACTTTCGGGCGAGCTCCAGGCCGTCTCGATCGCGGGATCGATCGCCAGCGAGAAGGAATCTCGAGCCAGTCGGGCCGTCGTGCCCGACCGGGCCAGGGCGTCGGGCAAGACGGCCCGACCGACTGGAAGACGGGGCCCGAGCGTCGGGCAGGAGAGCCCGCCCGATCATCGTTTCTGCGGGATGCTCGCCCCGCGATGGGAGGCCGACTCGCGGTGGACGTCGTCCTGGTGGCCTCCGAGGCGGTGCCGTTCGCCAAGACGGGGGGATTGGCGGATGTCGCCGGCGCACTGCCGCGGGCCCTGGCCAGTCTGGGGCATCGGCCGGCCCTGTTCCTCCCCGAATACCGCCGGGTCCGACAGCTCGGACTGGATCTCCGCGACGCCGATATCGCATTCCAGATTCCCCTCGGCGCCCGCTCCGTCGAGGGACGGATCCTCCGCGGCCGCCTGCCCGGCTCCGAGGTCCCCGTCTATCTGATCCACCAGCCCGAGTTCTTCGATCGCGACGGGCTCTACGGCACGGGGACGGCCGACTACGACGACAACTGCGAACGCTTCGTGTTCTTCCAGCGCGCCGTGCTCGAATCGATCCGGATGCTCGGCCTGCGCCCCAACATCATCCACTGCAACGACTGGCAGACCGGCCTGATTCCGGCCTATGTCCGCACGCTCTACCGGAACGTCCCGGCGATCGCCGCGGCCGGGACGCTCTACACCATCCACAACCTCGCGTACCTGGGCGTCTTCTGGCACTGGGACATGGCGCTGACGGGCCTCGACTGGCAGCTCTTCAACTGGCGGCAGCTCGAGTTCCACGGCAAGCTCTGCTTCATGAAGGCCGGGCTGGTCTTCGCCGACCGGATCAGCACCGTCAGCCCGACTTACGCCAGCGAGATCCAGACATCGCGGTTCGGTTCCGGCCTCGATGGATTGCTGCGCGCCCGGAGCACCGAGCTCCGCGGCATCGTCAACGGGATCGACACCGAAGCCTGGAACCCGGCCCACGAGCCGATGCTGGCCCGCCGCTACGACATCGCCACCGTCGAGGAGGGGAAGGCGCAGTGCAAGGAGTGGCTCCAGGCACACGCCGGGCTCCAAAGGCGCCCGGACATTCCGCTCTTCGCCCAGATCGGCCGGCTGGATCCCCAGAAGGGCTGGGAGCTCCTGGCCGAGGTCGCCGACCGCCTGCTCGACAGCGCCCAGTTGATCGTCCTCGGCGCCGGGCATCCCCGATACCACACCCTGCTGGACGAGCTGGCGCAGCGGCACCCGGGTCGCTGCGCCGCCTACCTGGGCTTCAACGAGGAGCTCGCGCACCAGATCGAGGCCGGCGCCGACCTGTTCCTGATGCCCAGCCTTTTCGAGCCCTGCGGACTCAACCAGCTTTACAGCCTCGCGCACGGGACCGTCCCGATCGTCCGGGCCACCGGCGGCCTGGCCGACACCGTCGTCGACACCACTCCCCGCACGCTCGCCGACGGCACGGCGAACGGATTCCGCTTCGACGAGCCGACCGCCGATGCGCTCTGGCAGGCGATCGAGCGCGCCCTGTCTCTCTGGCGGGATCGCGAGACCTGGGTCCGCCTGATGCGGAACGGCATGGGAGCCGACTGGTCGTGGGACCGCAGCGCCCGCGAGTACGCCACGACCTACGACGAGATCGCGCGCACCCAACGCGCAGCCTGCTAGAGGCTCGGCGTTTCCGGCGAAACGGGGATGTCAGTCTCCGGGTGCTTTCTCGCTCCAGGCGCGAACCGGCGACTGACGGACGTCGCCGGTTCGCCCGGATCGTTCCGCGGGGAGGGGAAGAGAAGGATGCCGCCTATCTGCCGGCCGGCCACCAGCCGCCCCTCGGAACCCGACAAACTCACCGCTTGCTCGAGTTGCTCCGCACGGGCCCGAACCGCGGGCTCTTGAGGGTCTGGACACCGCTGATATCACAGACCCCCCATCCCTTCTTCTCCCGGCGGGCCGTGATCGTAACCCTCTGGATACTGTTATTGTCGCCCCGCTTGGAAAGCATCACGCTCTGGCGCCCGGTACTCTTCGCCTGGTTGAGAGCGGTCAATTGATATCCGTCCAGGAAGCTGGCCAGCTTGTCGAGCTCTTCCTTCGAGTAGGTTCCGTCGAGGATCCGGGTAAACATGTCCTGGTTGCGCTTCGTGGCCTCCGCCGGGGCGCGTAGCGCGGTGGCATCGGTGAGCTTCCCGAGATCCTTCTCCTTGACGGCGTCGAGGAAGGCCTGAACGGCGCCCTGGGGACTCCGGAAATCCGGCGCCTTCGAGCTGCCGCCCGGTCCACCCGGTCCGCCGGGCCCCATCATGCCGCCCGGTCCGCCTGGCGCCCCCGCTCCGCCGGGCCCGCCCATGCCGCGCTGCATCTGGGTCTGCATCTGGGCCTGCATGGCCTGCATCTGCTGCATCTGGCCCTGTTGCTGCGACTGCATCTGGGCCTGCATACCGCCGCCCATCATCGCCTGGGGATTCATCCCGGCGCCGGCGCCGGGGGCATTCGGGCCCATGTTCATCGGGCCCATACCACCGCCGGGACGGCCCATGCCGGGCCCCATGTTGGGCGGCCCGCCGCCCGGGCCGGGTCCACCGGGGCCGGGCCCACCGGGACCGGGTCCACCGGGGCCGGGTGCGGCGGCGGCCCCGGGACCTGCGGCCTGCGGGTTCGCCCCGTCGCCGGAGCCCGCAGCAGGCGCCGCCTGCGGCTCCTTGGTCGACATGGCCAGCAGGTCGGCCGTGGCGGAATTCTTGTCTGGAGTTGTCGCGGAGCTACTGGCCGCCGAGGCGGCCGCGGGCTCGGGGGCCGCGGCTGGCTCGGCCGCGGCCGCGGGCTCGGGGGCCGCGGCCGCCTCCTCGGGCTTCGCATCCTCGGTCTTCGTCTCGGCCGAAGCAACCTGAGGGCTCTCGGCCGCGGGCGGCGCGTTCACCGGAGGCGGGCCCGACGCACCGGGGAGCTGCCCCGAGGCGTCGTTGCTGGGGTCCGGTACATCGCCCGACCCGCATCCGGAGACGACTGCCCACGCTCCGACGAACGCGAGCCGCGCCAGCCACGATCTCAACGGCTTCATGGTCCGCCTTCCTTCTTCCAGCCTCGTTCGGGTTCTCGCGGAACGTCGTCGCGATCCGGCCACCTGCCCGCACGACCAAGGCCATCGCGATCTATTCCTCTAATTATGACGGAGTCGCAAGCAGGATTGGAAGGGCTGTCCGGCCGTTCCGCCGCCGGATGCGAATCGTTGTTCGCGATCGATCGGTTACACAAACCTTGTCATGTTTATCGAACGCGTGCCGCGCCCTTCCCTCCGCCGGGTCGCCGTTGTATGATGGGAGGTCTATCCCTACCTGACGGGCCAGCGGCCCATTGAAGCACCATCGAGCCGGCAAGCGACGCCGATCGCGGGAGTCTCCACCATGCCCCCCCAACAGCGGACCATCCTCATCGTCGACGACGACCACGAGATCCTCGAGTCCATGCGCACCATCCTGGAGAACAAGGGCTTCCGCATCCTGGTCGCCCGCGACGGCAACGCAGGGCTGATGATCGCCGAGCGCGAGAATCCCGACCTGCTCGTGCTCGACATGATGATGCCCAAGAAGAGCGGCTTCCTCGTCCTGGAGAAGCTCAAGAGCCGGCCGGGCGGCCTGATCCCGACGATCATGATCACCGGGAATGAGGGGAGCCGCCACCGCGCCTATGCCGAGATGCTGGGCGTGCGCGACTACATCCGCAAGCCGTTCGCCATGGAGAAGCTCGTCCGGTCGATCGAGAAGGTCATCGGCGTCAAGGGCCGGGGCGAGGGATACGACGACGAAGCCTGAACGAAGAGGGTACAGGAACCGCGTACGGCCCGGGAGCCGGGGGACCGGCTCCTCGTGTTCGCTCGAGGCGCCCGTCCCTGTCGTTGGCCGCACCCGTCCTCAGGACCCGCTCATGCGGACGGGCGGACCGGCGACGTCAGGCCCGGGTCCTCGGGCTCCGCTCGTCGGGTCGGCGGGGGCGAGGGACCCGTCGAGTCACGTCGCCGGTCCGCCGAATCGAGGCTGTCGCAGCGGCCTGGCGGTCCGCGACCGGCTCATCCAGGCGGCTCTGACCCTTATCCCCGCTCACACCAGGCCGTTGGGGTTCGGCAACAGGTCGATGTAATACTGCGACCCGTACGCCGCGTCGTCGTAGAACCCATTGTTATTGTCGAAGACGTTGAAGCCACCGTAATTGCTCGAATCGTCCGTGTAGAGCGAGCCATTCGACTCGACCGTGAAGTTCATCGTGAAACTCACCCCGCCGATCGGGCTGCCGTCGGAATAGCTGAGATTGCCGATGTCCAGCGAGTTCTGATCGGGGTAGTAAAACCCCGCGAACTGCACCGAGATGTTGTCGCCCGCGTAGTTGATGATCGACAGATTGCCGGCGACGTTGTGGCCCTGGGAATCGCTGTAGGCGTGAATGTTCGACAGGTAGATGTTGTGCGGGCCCTCGTTCTGGATGTAGGCGACGTGGCCGTTGAGGTCGGTGGCGTAGTCCTGGATCACACCGTAGTAGGCTGAGTAGAGGCCGGTCGAGGTGATCCCGCCACCGCCGCCTCCTCCCCCGCCGCCGCCGCCACCTCCGCCCGAGCCGCCGCCACCTCCACCGCCGCCGTACGAGCCGGTATCGTAGGACCAGACGGCTCCGTTACCGGTGATGTCCCAGATCTGGTCGGCGCCGTTGGGATCGCTTCCGGTGCCGATCCAGGTGCCATAGCCGCCGGTGTTGATCCAGCCGTAACCGTCGACGTACTGCCAGATCGCTCCGTTGCCGGCGAGGCCAATGGCCTCGCCGTGGCCGGCGACGATGGTGGAGAGGTAGCCGTTGGTATTGGTCCAGCCGCCGTTGTCGTACCGCCAGATCTGGTCGCCCCCCGTGCGGTCCCAGAGCTCGTCGCGGCCCTGCGAGTCGACACCGACGCTGATCTGGGCGCCGTAGCCGCCGGTGAAGCTCCAGCCGTAGCCGTCGACGTAGTGCCAGATCGCTCCGTTGCCAGCGAGGCCGTAGACCCCGCCGTGGCCGGCGACGATGGTGGAGAGGTAGCCGTTGGTGTTGGTCCAGCCGCCGTTGTCGTACCGCCAGATCTGGTCGCCCCCCGTGCGATCCCAGACCTCATTACGACCCTGCGAGTCGACCCCGACGGCGATCTGAGCGCCGTAGCCGCCGGTGTTGATCCAGCCGTAACCGTCCTGGGCTTCCCAGATCCGGCCGACGGAATCGATGCCGTACAGGGCGCCGTTGCTGCCCTCGGCACTGGCCAGGAAGCCGTTGGTGTTGACCCAGCCCGTGAGCAGTGTCCGCCCCTCGAGGTCCTCCAGAGTTGGACGGCGCGAACGCACGACCCGAGGCGGATGGGACCGCCCGGTCCGAGTGCCGCGGGAAAGCCAGCCCAGCCATCGATGTCGATTCTTCATGAAAGTATCCTCGCGGGCCGCAGGCCCTGTGGCATCCCGTCGCTCGCTCGAGCGGCCCGGCCCCCCCCGGCCCGCCGCATCTCGGCGATCATCGGCATCACCGTTAGATGCGAAACCGAAGCAGGCGCGGACCACCGGCCTCGATTTTTTTTTCAACGTCAGAGGACCAACTTCTCTCGGGGGCGCCCTCCGGCTGGTTACAATGTCATCGCACGCGGGCGTGCATATCGACACCTGGGGGCTCGATCCATGCGCACGCAGGACGACGGTTCGATCACGTGCTGGCTCGGCGACCTGAAGGCGGGCGAAGAGGCCGCCGCCGGACCGCTGTGGGAGCGATACTTTGGGCGGCTGGTCGAACTGGCGCGGGCGCGGCTGCGGGCATCGAGGCGAGCCGGGACCGTGGAGGACGAGGAGGACGCGGCGCTCAGCGCGTTCGACAGCTTCTGCCGGGGCGCGGCCGAGGGCCGGTTCCCCCGACTCTCCGACCGCGACGACCTCTGGCGGCTGCTGGTGGTCATCACCGTCCGCAAGGTGCTCGCCCAGATCCAGCGTCAGGCGGCGCAGAAGCGCGGCGGCGGCCACCTGGTCGGCGAGGCGGCCCTTCTCGGCCTGGACCGGATCGCCGGCGACGAGCCCAGCCCCGAGCTGGCCGCGATCGTGGTCGACGAGTACCGCCGGCTCCGCGACGGCCTCGGGTCCGAGGCGCTCCGCCAGGTCCTCGACCTGAGGCTGGAGGGCTACACCCGCGAGGAGATCGCCGAGCGCCTGGGGTGCGCCGAGCGATCGGTGAAGCGCAAGCTCGACGTCATCCGCGAGGCGTGGCTGGGGGACGAGCCATGAGGGAGGCATCCGAGGCGACGCGGCTGATGGGCTGCCCGTCGCGGCCGTGGGAGCGGGTGGACGCGGCGTGCGACCGGTTCGAGGCCGCCTGGTCGGCCGGCGCGCCGCCCCGGATCGAGGACTTCCTCGCCGACGCCGATGGAGCGGACCGATCGGCGCTGCTGCTCGAGCTGGTGGCGTTGGAGCGGGAGCTGCGGATCCGCCGCGGCGAGCGGCCCGACCCGCGCGAGTATCTCGAGCGGTTCCCCGCCGAGGCCGAGGCGGTGAGGACGGCCTTCGACGAGGGCCGGGCCGAGCCGGCCGGCTCGCGCCGCGCCGGGGCGCAGTTCCGCATCGTCCGCTTCCACCGCGAGGGGGGGCTGGGGCGGGTCTACGTCGCCCGCGACGAGGAGCTGGGCCGCGAGGTGGCGCTCAAGGAGATCCGCCCCGACAAGGCCGACGAGGAGCACCTCCGTAGCCGGTTCCTCCTGGAGGCGGAGATCAACGCCGGGCTGGAGCACCCGGGGATCGTCCCGGTCTACAGCCTGGGCGACCGCGACGGCCGGCCGTTCTACGCCATGCGGTTCGTCGAGGGGGACAGCCTGAAGGAGGCGGTCGACGCCCATCACCGGGCGCATCCCCACCCCGACCCGCGCTCCGCCGAATTCCGCAGGCTGCTCGGCCGGTTCGTCGCCGTCTGCCAGGCGATCGCCTTCGCGCACAGCAAGGGGGTGCTGCACCGCGACCTCAAGCCGCACAACGTCATGCTCGGCCGGTTCGGCGAGACCCTGGTGATCGACTGGGGTCTGGCCAAGGCGACCGGCCGCCGCGAGCCGGCCGGCCCCGGGTCCGCCGTCGAGGACGCGCTGACGCCCCCCTCGGGAAGCGAGCTGGCGCCGACCATCGGCGTGCTCGGCTCCCCGGCCTACATGAGCCCCGAGCAGGCCGCCGGCGCCACCGAATCGCTCGGACCGGCCACGGACGTCTACGGGCTCGGCGCCATCCTCTATGCGCTGCTGACCGGCCGGGCCCCGGTCGCGGGGGCCACGGCCGAGGAATTGCTCGATCGCGCGCGCCGCGGCGCGATCGCGCCGCCGCGATCGCTCAACCCCAACGTCCCGCGGGCGCTTCAGGCCGTCTGCCTCAAGGCACTGGCCAACGACCCCGCCGGCCGCTACCCAACCGCCCTGGCGCTGGCCGCGGAGGTCGAGCGCTGGCTGGCCGACGAGCCGGTGCAGGCCGGCGGCGAGACCTGGACCGACCGGCTGAGGCGCGGTTCCCGCCGGCATCGCCCGCTCGTCCGCCTCGCGGCCGCCTGCGGCCTCGTCCTGCTGGTCAGCCTCGGCCTGATAGCCTGGGTGCACATCCACCACCAGGAGCGAGAACGGTTCCAGTCCCGGCTGCTCGACATCGAGCACGCCATGGCGCGCAGCGAGCGGGAGCGGGCCGCCGAGAAGGAGCGGATCTCGCGGATCCTCGGCGATTTCATCGTGAAGCTCTTCCAGACGACCGATCCCGTCGGCCTGGAGAACCGGGGCTTCAGCACGCCCACCGAGCGGATGAACACGATCGCGGCGCTCCAACTGCTGGAGGTCGGCGTCGAGCAGGTCAATCAGCCGCTCGACCTGGGCGACTCCGGGAGGCTGGTGCGCGCGACCTTGCTCGACACGATCGGCAACGCCCTCCGCGCCACCTCGGACTTCCGCCGCGCCCGTCCGCTCCTGGAGGAGGCCCTGCGGATCCGGACGGCCCTCCTGCCGCCCCACGATCCCGACCGGGCGCTGAGCCTGTTCCACATGGCGATGCTCGACCATTTCTCGGGCCGTTTCGAGACGGCGGAGCGGGCCTACCAGGACGCCATCGCGATCCTCGGGCGGGGCAGCGACGGCCGGAAGGATGTCGGCCTACTCGACAAGGTCGAGTTCCACTACGCCTGGGCGCTCGCCGAGATGAAACGTCTCGACGAGGCGGCGACGGTCATCGACCGGGTCGTCGCTGGCCGGAGGGAGCGGCTCGGCAACGACCATGCCGACACCCGGCACGCCCGGTTCGCCAGCTACATCATCAAGCTCGGCTCCGGAGACCGCGACGTGCTGCTCCGCCAGGTCGTGGAGCTGACCCTCACCCGGGACCCGATCGTTCAGGCGGTGTTCCGCTACCTCCAGGCGGACGCCTGGCGCAAGCGGGCCGACCGGACGCGGGACCCGGGGGACGTCGCGACCGCGAGGCGGCTGCTCGAGGAGGTCCTGGCCTACGTCCGCACCGTGCTCCCGCCGCGGCATTACGTCCTGGCCCTGCTCCTGGGCGACATGGCCGAGTTCGAAAAGAACCACGACAACGACCCGCGCGCCCTGGCGTTGATCGAGGAGGCGTTCGACATCGCCCGCCAGGTCGCCCCCACACACCACCACTTCATCGAGGCGCTCGGCAGGTACGCCGAGATCCAGGCTGGCCGTCGCCAGTACGACGCGGCCGAGCGCGCCCTGCTCGAGGCCCTCGACGCCATCATCGCCCGCGACGACCGGGCGCGGCGGGCGGACCAGTTCCGCACGTTTCTCGGGCGGGTCCTCGACCTGCCGAAATACCGGGCGGACCCGCGACTGGCCGCGGCCCTGCGCCAGAAGTACGAATGACGGGCCAGTTCCCTCGAGCGGCCGGCGCGCGGGTCGAATAATGCGAGCTCGCGCTCGCGCGGGGCGGCTCGCGCATCCCGAGGTGGCAGTAGACCACCGAGATCGCCACCCGATCGCGGGGGGCCGGATCGCAGACTCGCGGCGGAGGAGATCGGGCTCGACCACGTCCTTCAGGTTTCCGCGACCACGCTCATCGATCGTCTGCCGTCCCAGGCGCCGCGGCCCGGCTGGAGAGCCTGATGGCTGGCAGAGCATCCCTAACGCGACATGGCCGCAACTCCCGACTTCGCCGCCGGATTTCACGCGGAGACGCGGAGGGAACGGGATTTCACGCAGAGACGCAGAGGCGGCAGAGACGCAGAGAAGACCCGATCGGGCGGAATCGGGATTTCACGCAGAGACGCAGAGAAGACCGGCGGGTGCGGAGCCCGGATCTTGCTCGGAGACGCCGAGAGAACACGGATGCGAAGAATCGGACAATCCCTCGATATCGGTTCGATTCTTCGGGTCGAGTGAGTGGCCGGCGACCTCGTCGACGAACCTCACCTCACCGGGTCCCTCTCCGTTCCCTTCGCGGCCCTGCGGGAGACTTCGAGATCGTCTTCTCTGCGTCTCTGCACTCTCTGCGTCTCTGCGTGAAACTCTTCTCCGATTGGCCCCCTCCGCGGCTCTGCGGGAGACGTCGAGATCGTACTCTCTGCGGCTCTGCGTGAAACTCTTGTCCGATTGGTCCTCTCCGCGGCTCTGCGGGAGACTTCGAGATCGTCTTCTCTGCGTCTCTGCACTCTCTGCGTCTCTGCGTGAAACCCTTCTCCGATTGGTCCGCTCCGCGACCCTGCTGGCTTCGCACGAAAACCCACGAAGGGAAGAGGAGCGATTGAGCCGACGGCGAGTGCGATTGTCATCCCATTTGATCATTCGTGCTCTGTCGGATCTCTCGCGGTTCGTTCCGGCGCACCGAGCGGGGCGGGCGCCGCGCCTTGCTCGGTCCCGGCGGCGGGGCGTAGAATCGGTCGTCATGAGGAACCGAACGACCCGACGCGAGCCGAACGGCCGGGCGGTGTCGCGGGCCGTCGTCGTGCTCGCGGCGCTCCTGCTCGCGATTACGCGCGCACACGCCCAGGCGCAGCCGGACGCCGAGGCCCTCGATCGGCCCGGCGGCGAATCGATCCCGGGCCGGATCGCCGGGGACGCCCGCTCGGGCTTCCGATTCATCCCCTCCGGCGGCGGCGCGCCGATCGCCCTCGAGCCAGGCGCGACGATCCACCGCGCCGGCGCGACTCGTCCCGCCTCGCCCCCGGCTTCGCCCGCCACCGCCAGCGCGCCCCCGTTCCACCTCCTGATCGGCGAAGCCGGGCGGTTCTCGGGCTCGTTCCGCTCGCTCGACGGCTCGCGGGCACGATTCGCGCCTGCCTGGCAGCCCGACGAGCTGACGCTCCCCCGCGCGTGCGTCCAGGCCATCGTCCAGCGCCCCGGCCAGGCGCGGATCCTCGCCGAACCGTTCGACCGGATCGACCCCGCCCGGTGGTCGGTCTCGGGCGACGCCGCCGCGTCCGACCGATCTCCGGGGGACTCGGGCCGTTGCCTCCGCCTCGGGGCCGACAGGGCTTCCGCCACGCACTCGCTCGAGGAGCCCCTCGCCGCCGGCCGGCTCGAGGTGGCCTTCCGCGACGACGGGCCGACGGCCCGCGGCCGCGAGCCCTTCGTCGATCTGGTCTTCCGCGCCCCGTCCGGGCCCGCCCGGATTCGCATCGTCCTCGGCCGGTCCGAGGATGGCCTGAGCGTCGAATCCACGGCCGGGCCGGCGCTCCAGGTTCAGCGCCTGGTGCGCACGCCGGGCTGGCACCGCCTGACGGTCCGGTTCGGCCCCGACGAGACCGAGATCTCCATCGACGGTCAGGAGCTGGCCCACGGCCGGGGCCCCAGGGGACCGCTCGCCTCCCTACGGCTGGCCGTCGGCGCATCGGACGGAGTGGCCGCGCCGCCGCTTGCGGCTCCGGGCGGTCCGAGCCCCCACGCGGCCGAGTTCGACGAGCTGTCGCTGATCCGCCTCGTCGAGCCGCCGGCCAGCCTCGAGATCGACCCGACCCAGGACGAGGCGAGGCTCGTCATCGGCGATCAGATCTTCGGCGACCTCCGCTCGGCCGACGCCGAGCGAATGACCCTTGCGGTCGGCGGCCGGAAGATCCCCCTCCGCTGGGGCGAGGTCGCCGGGCTGTACCTCCACCGGGTCCCCGCCCAGGGATCGCCGGTATCCGGCCTGCTGGTCCGCGCCGAGTGGCGATCCAACCCGGGCGGCCGGCCCGCCGACGTCGACTTCGCCGAGGGTGCGCTGGCGGGGCTGTCCGACGAATCGCTCACCCTGAGCACCCCCTACTCGGGCACGCTGACGATCCCGCGCACCGCGCTCGCGCGGCTCGCCGTGGTCGGCCGGGGGCGGCGGATCGTCGTGGACGTCTCGTCCCATCATCTCGGCGACGAGGTCCCCGTGACCCCGCCCTTGCTCGACCCGCCCCAGCCGGACGGCCTGGCGCTCGATCGGGCCGTCGACCTGCCGGGCGATCTCGCCGACAAGCCCGCCGAGCTGGTGCTCGACGTCCTCCAGGTCGTCCCCGAGGCCGGCGACACGCAGTACTCGCTCCAGGTCCGCAAGGGTGAGCTCCGCACTTATGCCGTGGTCAACGGCCGGCGGATCGATTACGTCAATCGCCACGTCCTGACCGACAACGAGGCCCCCGAGCGCGTCCGCCTCGCCATCCCTCGCGGGCTGCTCCGCCCGGGGAAGAACTCCATCCGGGTCGAGCTTATCGGCGACTCGGATCCCCGGCCCAGGTTCGACGACATGGGCGTCCTGCAGATCGCCGTCGAGTTCCCCGAACCGGCCGCCGCGGCCGACACGTCCCCTCGGCCCGGACCACCCTGAAACCGGAGCGGCCCACCCGTGAAGACCCTGACCCGCAGCATGGTCCGCCACGCGCATGCGATCGCCCGCGAGGTCGCGGCCCGGGTCATCCTGCTCCACGCCGACGTCGTCGAGGAGGACTGCGACCTCGCCTCGCTCATCGAGGACGTGAACTTCCGCGTCATCCTTGTCTCGCGCCGCGAGGGCTTCGCGGCGCCCTCGGGCTGGGACGAGCTCTGCTCGGTCGTCCGCATCCCCGACGTGCCGATGACCCGCACCGGCCAGATCAAGGTCGCCATCCTGGTGTCCGCCGCCGAGGGCTACATCCATCCCGGCGACCGCGTCCTCTGTCTCACGGGTCTCGACCTCTCGGGCACGATCGACACCGTCATCGTGCTCGACATGGGCAAGGAGATCGAGCTTTTCTCGGCCGCGACCGCCGAGCCCCTGCCGCCGGACGTCACTCCCACCGTCTTCGAACGCGTCCTGACCCTCGCCGGCGAGCTCGGCGTCGAGGGCCGCGAGGGCCGGCCGGTCGGCACGCTGTTCGTCGTCGGCGACAGCGACCGGGTCCTGACGCAGAGCCATCAACTGGTGATCAACCCCTTCCACGGATATCCCGAGGGCGAGCGGAACATCCTCGACTCGCGGCTGGAGGAGACCATCAAGGAATTCTCCGCCATCGACGGGGCCTTCATCGTGCGCGGCGACGGCGTGATCCTGGCCGCCGGCCGCTACCTGGCCCCCCGCGGCAAGCTCGACCCGCCGCTGCCCCACGGACTCGGCACCCGCCACGAGGCCGCCGCCAGCATCACGGCCATGTCGCAGGCCGTCGCGCTGTGCATCTCGCAGTCCACCGGCACGGTCTCGATCTTCAAGGGCGGCCGGCTGGTCACCGACATCCCCAAGCCGTGGGGGCGCACGTCGGACTCCTTGTAGCTCGCCGACCGCGCGAGCGAGCCGCCCCGTTCAGTCCTGGCCCATCGTCCTGGCGACCCTGACCCCGAACGGGTACGCCCGCGAATTGACCTTGATGAGCGATCGGTACGCCGCCCGATCCAGCCGGACCGGATGGCTGATGCACGACCCGCGAATCGCGCGGTAATTGGAGTTCGCCAGGCGGCCCGCCGGGACCTGGGCCCCCGCGTCGTCCAGCGTCCGCGCCGGCCTCAATCCCCAGGCATACAGGATCATGTTCGGCCGGGCACCGACGCGGAACGCCGATCGCAGTGACGCGGATCGTGCGTTGTATGGGGCACCACGCACCACGCGCGATGACTCATCGGAGATCGCCGCTCCGGCACCGGCCCCGTGGTTCGATTCGGCCAGGACGGAGCGGTCGGCGAAATCGTCCAGGCACCATTCCACGACGTTGCCGATCATGTCGAATAACCCCAGGTCGTTCGGCTTGACCGTGCCGGCCCGGCAGAACCACTGCGCCAGCGAGTTCCTCACGCACCAGGCGTAAGCCGTGTCCAGCTCGGGCAGCTCGCCGAAGAACCGGCTGGTCGTCGCCCCGGCGCGGCAGGCGAACTCCCACTCCCATTCGAACGGCAGGCGATAACCCGTCCGCGCGGGCCCGCCCTCGGCGATCCGCATGCCCTCGGCGTACTCGCCCTTTTCGTTCGGTTCGTAGTACCAGCGCTCGCGCGGGAGGCCCTCCTGCTCGCTCAGCCAGTTGCAGTACGCCGCGCCGTCGTACCACGAAATGTTGTTGATCGGGCAGTCCGGCTCGGGGGAATACGTGCTGCGGTAGGCGAAATCCGGGCGGAAGCGGAGGAACTCGGCGACGGTGACCGGCCGGCTCATGATCGCGAAATCGTGGTCGATCCGCACGCGGCGCCGTGTCTCGACGTCGCCCTCCGGCCCGAGCTCGCGCCCCCCCTCGTAGGGCAGCGACCCGACGACGAACTCGCCGGGGGCCGCGATCGCCGTGAATGTCTGCCCCTGTCCGTTGACGAACCATCCCCGGCCGCGTTCATACCCGCACCGGGAGAATTCGCGGTCGATCGCCTCCAGCGCGCCGAGTTCGCCCCATCGATTCAGGACCCAGTACACGGCGCCGTGGATTCCGGGATCGGGGTCTCGGCGATAGAGCTCCAGGAGATGCGGCGCCAGCCGCCGACGATCGGCGGCGGGGATCTGGCGATCGTCGAATTCGCCGAGCGCGAGGATCAGCGCCCGTCGGACCGAGACCTGGGTCTCGAGTCCCAGCCGACCGAGCAGGCGGTCGGGATCGGCGCCGAAGGGGCTGAACCGATGGATGAGGTAGCTCCGCAGCCGCGGATCGGGACAATGGATCAGCAGCGGCCAGACGCGTCGCGAGCGATCGAGCCGCAGGAGCGCCACCGCGGCGTTCGCCTGGCGCCTGGCGAGGTGGTCCCTGGCTTCCTCGGGGACGATCGGGCGGGTCCACACCGAGACGCTCGCGTGCGGGACCGACCTCTCGCGACCCGTCGCCACGCTCAGGACCGCGGGACGGAAGCCCTCGCCGGCCAGCGTGCGCCCGCGCTCGAGCTGCTCCGCGGGAGAGACCGCGCGGATGACCTTCGACTCGCGATCCCGGCTGATGTTCCACACCGCGGTCAGCACGGGACCGGCCTCCGCCGATCGCCCCGTGCCTCGCGCGAGCCCGACGTCGGTCATCAGCAGACCCGGGCAATCGTCATCTCGGAACTCGTCCGCTGGGCCGCGGAACACGCGCGTCGTCGTCCTCGTCAGGCCCTCCTGACGCGTCCAGATCGAGCAGGCATGCCCCCGGCCGGCGCGGTCCACGGCGATGCCCAGCCTTCGGCAGTTGAGCCCGGCCCCGAGAATCCCGTCGACCCCCGCGTCGCCGGAATCCAGCGGTCCGGCGAGCAGGCGGACCTCCCGGACGTCGGGATCGGGCTCGGCCCAGACGGCGATCAGCCGGGGCGATCCTGCCTTGCCCGGTTCCTCATGGGCGACGTCGATCGGGACCAGGCCCCCCGCCCGCATCTCGGCATCCCTCGCCGGCAGCCTGGCGGCGGTGAGGCGCTCCGCCCACGCCCATCGCCGGCCGTCGCGAGCCCAGACGACGGCCACCAGACCGGACTCGCCGGACGGGTCGGGCCGGATCGAGAGCGGGCGATACCCGGCCTCCGCCATCCGGTCGACGATCGTCGACAGCCGCCGGCGCGGCACGGCCTGGCAGAGGGCGAACGCCTCGGCCACCATCCCGTCCGCCTTCTCGATCGCCCGGCGGACTGCGGGAGCCGGATCCTTGCGGTTTGCTCCGTCGGAGTCCACGGGCCAGGGGGGTGGGATCGTCGCGTCGAGCTCCCGCTCCAGCGCGGCGATCGCCTCGGCCGGCGTCCGGGCCAGCGCGGGATAGAGCGAGGCGAACTGGCGGGGGTTCGCATCCCTGAGCAGGTCGGCCAGGATCGCCGGCTCATCGCCGGCGTAGTCGAGCAGCGTCGAGGTGACCAGCGAGTGGCGGATCTCGCCGGCTTCCGGGTCGCGGAAGATCGCCATCAACGGCGGTCGCAGGAGACCTCGCACCGGTCGCAGGGCGTCCTTCCACGGGCTCAGCAGCTCGGGAGCGACTCCCGTGAGCACTCGCGCAACGTTCTCGACGATCGCCCCCCAGCGCGGATCGTCGGGCTGGTATGAGGCCAGGGCCCCGGCCGTGCGGAGGACCCGCCCGTCGTCGCCCGCGGAGCCGGCGTCGGCCCAGAGCCGGCCGGACATCTCGGCGGCATACGGCCGCAGGGCATCTCGCAGGATCGGGAAATCCGCCGGGGCGGCCCGGACGAGCCGGTCGTACACGAGCCCGAGCAGGCCGCCGTCGATCGGCAGGAGGGCAAGAGCGGTGTGCAGCCGCGCCGGACTCTCCTCCGCCGCACGCTCGTGCTCGCGCCACAGCAGGGGATCCGCCCATCGGCGGTGGAGGCCGATCTGCTCGACGATGGGAGGGACGTCCGTCAGCCGGGCCTCGACGAGGCGGCGCACCAGCGCGTGGCCGTGATACCGGGCCGCCTCGCCCATCATTTTGCGCTGGGTTTCGGTCCAGAGGTGGCGGTCGGTCAGCCGTCGGATCGCCAGGTACTCGCGCCAGGTCGGGAGGCGGCGATTCTCGGGCCTGGAGTTCCACAGCGCCGAGCGCTCGGCCAGGCGCAGCTCGGCCCGGCCGCGCGGCGTCTCGCGCTGCTTGCGCGTCAGCCAGTCCCGCAGCGCCGGCACCAGGAAGTCGTGAGTGAGCTGGTAGTACCCCCGGCCGTCGGGAGGCGTCTCGGCGCCATCGAGGCCGGCGGCTTCGAGCCCCCTCGGGTCCGTCGGCGTGATCAGCCGGAGGTCGCCGTCCAGGATGCGGAGGACCTCGCGAAAGAGCTCCGGCCGCTGCGCGTAGCCCGAGGCCCGCAGCAGCTCGCCCCTGGACCGCATGTTCCCCTTGATGTCGGTCCCCGCCTCCGGCAACAGCGCACGCAGCACGGCGCGGGCCGCCTCCTGGTGCAGCCGACGCTCGGGCGGGGCGCCCTCGGCGGCGAACGACTCCTCGAGGAAGGTCACGCCCACACCCCTGGCTCCGCCGATGGCGCGGAGCGTCCGCGGGTCCCACGGGCGGGACTTGATCATCTCGGCGAAGAGTGCCAGCCGCACCGAGACGACCTTCCCCGCCTCGGCCAGCCCGGTGATCGCGTCGTCGAGGAACCGCTCGTGCTCCGGCTCCGGCGCGGCCGGAGCCCGAGGAAGCCGCCCGTATGCTCGGCCGAACTCCGCGAGCACCCGACGGGCGTGCATCAGGTCGAACAGGTCGACCAACGCGCTATTGTGCCCCTCGACCAGAGGCACCTCCAGCTCGCGGAGGAACCGGCTGACGGCCAGCCAGAAGTCGTCGCGCACCAGCACCACCGCCTGCACGCGACTGCCATCGCAATGCCGCAGGGCGGCGACCAGCTCCGTCCCCGCGAAATCGTCGCGCGCGTGCAGCCACTGCTCGAACTGGTCGACGATCAGGATCACCTTCCTTGTACCGCGACGCCGCAGCAGGGAAAGCGCATCCACCAGGCCGATCGACTCGTCCAGCTCGGGGCAGGCCCGGCGCAGGCCGCGCAGCAGACGCGACTCGGTATCCTCGGCCGTCGCCTCGACGTAGATCGCCCGCAAGTGGTCGCCCAGCCGGGGCAGCAGCCCCGCCCGCACCAGCGACGACTTGCCGCATCCGCTGGGCCCGTACAGCAGCCCGACGGGGAAGGTCCGCTCGGGGTCGACTTCCTCGAGCCGATTGAGCCAGAACGCCAGGCTTTCCGGCAGGCCCCGCGCGTCGCGAGGGCCCGGCAGCAACTCGACGAAGAAGTCGGCGTCGGCGGCGTCGAAGGCGCGCAGGCCCTTGGGCACCACACGGAACGCCGCGCGATCGCCGGCCCCCTGTCGCCGACCCTGGCGGAAGTCTTCGAGGTCGGCCGCCAGCGCCTGGGCCGAGGCATATCGGTCCGAGGCCCGCTTGGCCAGGCACTTCAGGCAGATCCGCTCCAGTTCCGGCGGCACGGCCTGGTTCCACCGGCCCGGCGGCGGCACCTCGTCGTGCTGGATCTGCCACAGCAGCTCAATCAACGCCCCGATGAACGGCGTCCGCCCGGCGATCAGCTCGTAGAGCACCACGCCCAGGCTGTAGACATCCGACCGCCGGTCGACCCGGTGCCCCTCGCCGCGCGCCTGCTCGGGGCTCATGTAGGCGGGCGTGCCGGCCAGCCCGGTCTCCAGCGACCGGTCCTCGTCCCGCAGTGCCAGGCCGAAATCGCAGACGTACGGCCGCCCGGCCCGGTCGAGCAGAATGTTGCCCGGCTTCACGTCGCGGTGGACCAGCCCGCTCTCGTGGGCGTGATGCAGCCCCAGCGCGATCATCCGCACGAGGTCCACGGCCTGCTCGAGCGTCGGCCGGCGCTCGCGCAGCCGCGCGGCCAGGTCGCGGCCGTCGATCAGCTTGGTGACGATGAACAGCCGCCCGTCGTCGGTACGGCCGAGGTCGAAGACCGGGACGATGTTGGGATGGTCCAGGCTCGCGACGATCCGGGCCTCCGAGACGTCGGCGTCCTCGAACATCAGGCGATCGGCCAGCTTGATCGCCACCGGGCGGTCCAGCTCGTCGTCGCGCGCCAGGAAGACCTGGCCGAAGCCCCCGCGGCCCAGCCGTTCGACGACCCGATAGCGGCCCAGGCGCTCGTACTCGGGCCGCGCGGTCTCCCCGGACACCGTCGCCCTCGTCTCGGGGCCCGGCGTGACCATGGCCCCCGTGTCGTGCTCGCCGGGACCGACGGTCGACACGTCACCCCGGGGCTCGCCCCAGTCGCCCGTCTCGCCCCCGGAGCCATCTCGCGCGGTCGTCTCGTCGGGGGACAACGCGGCCCCGGCCGCCGATCCCGGATGGACGGACGCGGGATCCGGGGCATGATCGGTGGTGAGGTCGGCTCGCACGCTCCGCATGGGGGCGGACTCCCGGGCCAGGGGAAAGCTGGCGAGTCAATAGGAGTCCGCTGAGAGGACCTCGCCCCCTCGGATCGTGTTCAGCCCGATCCAGGCGACCGGGGAGATTGTGTCCTTGATGAACCGGACGGAGCCGTCGCCGAAGCCGGCGTTGACGCCGCCGGGATGCCGGCTGCGCGAGGCCTCGTAGATGTCATAGAACGGGTACGGCACGTTCACGCAGGGCATCTTCCCGCCCGGGTCGTTCACGCAGAAACCCGCACCCAGCCGGTCGCCGCCGCCGCCGGCCGGGTCCGCGACGCCGTAATAGTCCCTCAGGCCGTTGGGAGTGAACCGGCTCATGAACATCGCGCCCAGCGTCCAGACCGCCCCCCGGACGTCGTTGAGCTGGCCCTGGAGGGTCTCGGCCGTGAAGACCGTGTTGCTCGTCCCGTCGGTGATCGCGGCCAGCCGGACCGGGGTATGACCGAACGCCGAGGGGAGGTAGGCCACCGGCAGGTTGAGCGTCGGCGTGCCGCCGGCGGAATTCTGCTGGCCCCACTGGGTATTCCCCCAGCTCACCACGTAATTGCCGCGCGTGCCCGTGATGACGTAGCCGTTCGACGGCCAGATGATGTTGAAGGGCCGGCCGTCGTCGCTGGGGCACTGGAAGGCCGACAACTTCGTGCCGTACACGGTCGAGTTGATCGCGAACCCGATGGGCATCCCGTCGCCGCCCACCGGTCCGTCGATGCCGATCGCGAAGTTGTACGCGTTGTACAGGGACTGCTGCTCGAACTGCACCAGCATCTGGGTGAACCACGTCGTGTTCTGCTCGCCGACGAAGAACGACGGAAAGGGAATGCCCGGCTGCGGCCGCCAGACCCGTCCCAGCGGCAGCATCGTGTGGACCGACTCGTAATTGTGGATGGCCAGCCCGAGCTGCTTCAGGTTGTTGACGCACTGCGCCCGCCGCGCGGCCTCGCGCGCCGCCTGGACCGCCGGGAGCAACAGGGCGATCAGGATCGCGATGATCGCGATCACGACCAGCAGCTCGATCAGTGTGAAACCGTACCGCGACCCGGGGCTCGTCGCGAATTCGTCTGTCCGTTCGCCTCCCCGCCACCTGCCCGATCGAGTACCGAACGACAGCATGCTCTGCTCCTCTGCGCAACGAATGGCCGGGCGACTCGACTCGACTCGCCGTGTCGCGCGGCCCGGCGGCTCGACGTCGAACCGCCGGGGGCGCCCTTCTCAATGCCCACGGAGTCCACATCGACCCGTGAGAGACCGGCGCGATCCATCGCCTACCTTCAAGGGACCCCAGCCTCGACGAACCGAACGCGTCCCCCCCATTTTTTTTCGACCGGCACGTCAGATCTGGATTCCGCCCATACGTTTCGTGCCACAATTCTCTGCATGGCAACGGGTTGAGCAAAGCCCCCCGCGGGATGCCACCGTCGGCGGGGAGAGACTCCGCGCATCGTGGGGGGTTGTCTCCTCGAAACGAGACGCCATGCACGCACATGCGGCGTGACTGACGAGGCGAGCGGACTTCGATTATCATTCGCAGGATTCGCGGGGGATCCGACGAGGTCTGGATGAGGGCCGATCATGACGCCGGATGAGCCGAATCCCGGGCCCCTCGACGCGGAATCCGTCGCCCGGATGATGGAGTACGACTCGCTGGTGCACGACGAACCGCACGGGGACGTTTCGGGCGCGACGGGCTCGACCGCGGAGGACCCGGCGGACGAGCAGGCGCGCGAACGCCTGCTGCTATTGCTCCGCCTGCTCGACGCGGCCGACGGGCCGGACGCCGCCGCCGAGCCCGGCCCGGCCGACGATGGCCGCGAGCCCGAAACGCTCTGGAACCGCTTCGAGGTGATCGAGCATCTCGGCGCCGGCGGATTCGGGTTCGTGGTGCGGGCGCGCGACCGACTGCTGGGGCGTGAGGTGGCGCTGAAGATGCCCCGGCTCGAGCGTGCCCTCCAGCCCGGCGACGTGCGCCGGTTCCTCCGCGAGGCCCGCGCGGCCGCCCGCCTCGACCACCCCCATATCGTGAGGGTCTACGACGCCCGCGAGCTGGGACCGCTCGGCTATTTCATCGCGACGGAATACTGCCCCGGGCCGAGCCTGCGGAGCTGGCTGGGTTCCCACAAGGGAGCCGTGCCGGCGCGCCTGGCCGCCGCCTGGCTCGCCGCCCTGGCTGACGCGGCCCAGCACGCCCACGACCGCGGGATCGTCCACCGCGACATCAAGCCCGACAACATCATCCTGGCCGATCCCGCCAGCGACGGCTCGTTCACGCCGCGGCTGGCGGACTTCGGCCTGGCGAGGGACCGCGAGGAGGTCGCGGACGAGTCGCGCGGCGACGAGAGGGCGGGGACGGCCCAGTACATGGCGCCCGAGCAGGTCGCCGGACATCACGATCAGATCGGACCGGCCACCGACGTCTACGCGCTGGGCGCCACGCTCTACGAGGTCCTCACCGGCCGCACGCCCTTCCGCGGCGAGTCCGCGTCCGAGACGCTCCGCCTCGTCCTCAACGCCGAGCCGGTCGCCCCCCGCTCGCTCCGGCCCGGGCTCCCGCGCGACCTGGAGACGATCTGCCTGAAGTGCCTGCACAAGGAGCCGTCGCGGCGCTATCGCTCGGCCGCCGACCTGCGCGACGACCTGCTCCTGTTCCTCGACGGCCGCCCGATCCGGGCACGCCGCTCCTCGGGCGCGGAACGCGCCGCGCGGTGGTGCCTGCGCAATCCCGTCATCGCGGGGCTCCTGGCCGCGGTCTTCCTCCTGATGGCGACCGTCGCGATCGTCGCGTCGGCCGGTTACGTCCGCGAGTCCGCCGCCCGCTCCCGCGCCGAGTCGGCCGAGTCCGCCGCCCGGGGCGAGGCCGCTCGCGCGCACGCCGCCGAGCACGATCTGCGCCGCGAGTGGTACGCGGCGAACGTCAACCTGATGCAGGCGGCCTGGGACGCCGGGCAGGTCGGACGGCTCCGCGAGCTGCTCGCCGATACCGAGGGCTATCGCGAACGGCGCTTCGAGTGGTCCTACTGGCATCGGCTCTCCCGCATGGACAGGTACGCCCTGACCGGCCACCGGGGCGCCGTCCGCGGCGTGAGCTGGTCTCCGGACGGCAGTCGCCTGGCGACGGCGAGCTGGGACGGCACGGCGCGAATCTGGGACGCCCGCGATGGACGCCCTGTGCTCGTGCTCGCCGGGCACGACGGCCAGGTCAATTCCCTCGCGTGGTCGCCCGACGGCCGGTCCATCGCCACGGCCGGCTGGGACGGGACGGCGCGCGTCTGGGACGCCGTCGACGGACGCCAGAAGCTGCGCATCGCGACGCATTCAGGCCGGGTCCGATCGGTCGCCTGGTCGCCCGACGGCACCCGGCTGGCGACCGCGGCCGAGGACGGCCTGGTGCGGACCTGGAGCGCCACCGACGGCCTCGAGGGGCCTCCGTTCAGGGGCGCCGCGAGCTGCATGCTCTGCGTCGCCTGGTCGCCCGACGGCACCTCGCTCGCCGCCGGCGGCGTCGACGGCAAGACCCGCATCTGGCGGACGGCCGACGGCGGCCTTCGATCGACGCTCGAAGGGGGTGGCGGCTGGATCAACTCTGTCGCCTGGTCCCCCGACGGCAAGAGCCTCGCTGCGGCCACCCAGGACGGGACCGTCCGGATCTGGGATGCGGCGACGGGTCGCGACCAGCTCGTCCACGTCGCCTACGCGGGCTGGATCAACTCCGTCGCCTGGTCCCCCGACGGCACGACCCTCGCGACGGCGAACTCCGACGGCTCGGCGCGCATTCGCGAGGCCCGCGATGGCCGCCAGCTCCTCATCCTCAGGAAGCACCGCAGCCAGGTCGTCTCCGTCGCCTGGGCCCCCGACGGCCGGTCGCTCGCCGCCGGCGGTGCCGACGGCCATTCCCACGTCTGGCAGGTCGGGGGCGACTCGCAGTCCCGGATCGTGGACGCTCATCACGACAAGATCAACGCGGTGGCCTGGGCGCCCGACGGCAATCGCCTGGTGACGGCGAGCTGGGACGGCACGGCGAAGGTCTGGGACGCCGACTCCCGCGTCGAGATTCTCGCGCTCCGCGGCCATGACGGCGGGGCCTGGACGGCCGCCTGGTCCCCCGACGGCCGGCGCCTGGCGACCGCCGGCACCGACGGCACGGCGAAGGTCTGGGACGCCGGCGGGCGCCTGCTCGCGACCCTGCGCGGGCACACCTCTCGGATCATCTGCGCGGCGTGGTCGCCCGATGGCGGTCGCGTGGCGACGGCGAGCTGGGACGGCACGGCTCGCGTCTGGGACCCCGAGACCGGCGGTGAGCTGATCGCGCTGCCGGACCACGCCAGCGAGGTCTGGTCGGTCGCCTGGTCGCGCGACGGGACTCATCTCGCCACCGGGAGCCGAAACGGGATCCTTCGCATCTGGGATCTCGCCACGAGGCGGGCATTGCTCGTCGCCGACGGGAACAGGCGCCGCGTGATCGGCCTGAGCTGGTCGCCCGATGGAACGCGCCTGGCCTCCGGCGCCGCGGACGACGCGATCCGCATCCACGACGCCGCCGGCCGGACGCTCGCCACCCTCCAGGGCCACACCGGCGAGATCCGGTCCGTGGCCTGGTCGCCCGACAGCACACGCCTGGCCTCGGCCAGCGCCGATGGCACGTCAAAGGTCTGGGACCCGGCGACCGGACGCGAGCTCGTCACCCTGAAGGGGCATATCGGCTTCGTCCGCTCGGTCGCCTGGTCGCCCGACGGGTCGCGGCTGGCGACGACGGGCGACGACGGCACGGTCCGCATCTGGGATTCCGCCCCAGGGGATGCCCCGTCGGCCGCGGACCGCCCGGATCCGCCCGATTCCGAGCGGCCGACGCTCGCCTCACGAACACCCGGCGGGCCGGACGACGGGGGCGTCATCCGTTCCTGGCTCGTGCTGACTCTCCCCTGCGGCCGCGGCGAATCGAGCCTCCAGGCGCTCGACCATTCGTATCTCCCCGACGAAGCCAGGGTCCGTCCCCACCCCGGCAAGACGGTCTCGTTCGACGGACGCATCCTGACCTGGCGGGCCCACCGCCCCGCCACGCCGGTCCTCGACCTCAACGCGTTCCTGGGCCGGGCTACCGAGCGAAGCGTCGCGTATGCCGTCAGCTACGTCGCGAGCGACCGAGCACGCGACGCCCGACTCGAGGTCGGCAGCGACGACCTGTCGAAGGTTTATCTGAACGGCCGGGAGATCTACTGCTGCCCGTCGCCCCGCCCGCTGGACAACGTCGACTCGATCGGCCCGATCCGGCTCGAGGCGGGGACCAACGTCCTGGTCCTCAAGGTCGTCAACGAGACGGCGAACTGGGAAGCCGTCGCGCGCCTCACGGACGACCAGGGTCGCCCGCTCGATGGGATCGTCGTGAAGGGCTCGCCCTGACAACCCGGCCTTCGGTCCGGCCGCCGCGCCTGGGCGAATCGGCGTCCTCTCTCGTTCTGGTCCGCCGATTCACGGAGAATCGGGCCGGAGCTGCTCCGCGAGCGATTGCAGCTCCTGCCGCTGCTCTTTTGTCAGACGCATCGACGCCGTGTAAGACCCGAAACCTAGATCATAGGTGGCGAAGGCAGATATTCCCTGAACGCGGACCTCCAGGATGTCTCCGCCTGCCGTCTCGGCGAGGATCCTGTCGACAAACTCACGAACCGTGTTGACCCGTCGATTGCCGAACGTCGAGAAGACATGACCCGCGGCCAGCTCGCCGAGGTTCAACTGTTGCACATCCTTGCCAGGGTCGAGGACCAGCATGCCGCGAGCGCTGTAAGCCTGACCGACTCCGGATCCTTCTCTGCCGCTGTCATATCAGAAAACCCGGCTCCCCGGATACCAGCGTGTGACGGCCGCCCGCCGCAGCACCACCAGCGCGATCAGGTTCGCGAGCTTGGCCCACACCAGCCACGACTCGAGCGCATAAGCCTCGCGGAAGTCGCTCAGGCCAAACGTCACGAACGCCATTGCATACAGGATCTCGATCCGCGACCGGCGATGCGCCAGGTAGCGCCTGAGCACCAGCCCGGCGATGGCCAACCAGCATGCTCCCTCGAAGAGATTGAAGACATGATAGGGAATCGAGAACCACGCATCCCCCGGCTGGCCGTAGCGCCACCAGGCCCGCGACCAGAGCAGCTCGATCCACTGCCGGAGGTTCACGGGCATGAGGATCCTCCGGCGCGCGGCCAGTCGGCAAGGGGTACGCAACCTCGCCGGGCTCGGGATTCCACCGGGCACTTCAACGACCCGACCCGCCATCGACGGCGCCAGCGTACCAGAGTTTCACCGCGCCGTCGTGGCTGCACGAGGCCAGGGCCGAACCGTCGGGCGCGAAGGCCAGGGCGTTGACCTGGGCCTGATGCCCCTCGAGCGCCAGCAGCTCCTGGCCCGTGGCGACGTCCCAGATCCGAATGACCTTCCCCTTGCCGGCCGCGGCGATGCTGCGCCCCTCGGGGGTGAACGCCAGGCAGCCGAGCTGATCGGCCGCGCCCGGGATGGCGCGGATCACCTCGCCGGTCTCGGGGTCCCTCAGCTTGATGCTGCCGCCCAGGTTGGCCGTCGCCAGCAGGCCGGGCTTGCCTCGCGGCGCGAAGGCGACCGCCCGCACCTCGTCCGCGTCGCGGAAGACCGCGCGGAACTGGCCCGTGTCGACGTCCCAGGTCCGGACCGTCGCGTCGTTCGACGCCGTCGCCAGCGTCTTCCGGTCCGGGCTGAAAGCCAGCGACATCACCCGCTGCGTGTGACCGAGCAGAACGAAGCGCGACGTCCTGGTCGCCACGTCCCACAGCCGGACGCTCCCGTCCTCGGCGCCGGCCGCCAGGGTCCTGCCATCCGGGCTGAACGCGACCGCGCGCACCCACGCCGTGTGCCCCTCCAGGCTGGCCACCAGCTTGCGCTTCGCGACATCCCAGAGCAGCACGTTCGGATGGCCCGGGCCGCCCGAGTCGAAGCTGACGGTCGCCATCAGCGGCTCGTCCGGGCTGAACGCGATCGCCGAGACCGTCGCCGTGTGCCCCTTCCACGCCGCCAGCTCCCGGCCCGCCGCCGGATCCCAGAGCTTGATCGTCCGCCGCTCGTGGGTGTCGTCGCTGCCGCTCGCCAGGATCTCGCCGCGCGGCGAGAATGCCACCGCCCAGGCCTCGTCCGAGTGTCCCGCCGGCTCGACCGACCCCGCCTGCGGATCGAGCCGCCAGATCCGCGGGCCGTCGCGTCCCGTCAGAAGCGCCGTATGGGTTCCGGGGAAGAATGTACATTCGCACCGGTCCAGGAAACCGGGGAACACGCGCAGCCGGCGCCCCACGTCGAGGTCCCACGCCTCCATCGGCTGCTGACCGCCATGCGTCGCCGAAATCGCCGACACCATCAGCGCACCGTCGTCGGAGAGCTCGAACCACTGGCCGCGCAGCGACCGCTTCTCGCCTGAATTCAGTACGCGGCCCCGCGGGGACGATTTGTCGAAAATCGTCACATATCCGGATGGATCCATCGTCGCCACCCGGCTGCCGCGCCCGCTCAGGCGGATCTCGAGGATGGTATCCCTCGGCCGATAGCGACCGACCTCGCGCCACGAGTCCACCTGCCGCACTTCCAGACCGTCATTCCAGGCGATGGCCATGGTGTGCCCGTCGCGCGTGAACTCGACCAGGTGGTTCGGCAACGGCGACTCACGCCTCAGCACGCGCAGGTCCGCGCCCGACCAGGGGTCGCGGACGATCGCCTGATCGTCCCGGTCGACGACCAGATGCCGGGCATCCGGCGCGAATCCGCCCTGGACAACGAGATCGCGCCCGAGGTCCCGGCGCGCCGGCTGCGCCCGAGGGTCCGCCAGGTCCCACGTCCAGAGCGCTCCCGTCTGATCCGGCCGCCGCTGGAGCGCGGCCAGCCGCTGCCCCTCGCGGTCGAAACGTAGCTCGACTCCATCTCCCTGGCCCACCCCATCGAGCCGGACGATGCGGTCCGCCCCGCGCGGATCGATCAGCCGCAACGCCGTGCCTTTCGGCCCTCGGTCGACCGCGGCCAACATCGTTCTGCCGGGCGAGAGCTGGAGCGTCTTCAAGTCCGTCCCCGCCTCGATCGACACGACCCGCGGCCGGACCAGCCCCGGGCCTGGCGCCACGTCCCAGATGACCACCTGCCGATGCAGGTCCCAGGTTGCCAGCGCCCGGCCGTCGGGCGACCACGTCCAGCCCTGGACGGCCGCATCGTGACCGCCCACGCGCGAGAATTCGCGGTGCGCCTGGCGCCTTAAATACCGCCAGGCGAAGCCCCGTGAATCGGGCTCGCCCGGATCCGGATCGAGGTCGTCCAGGATCTCCTGCGCCAGGTCGACCTGGCGCGCGTCGAGCGCCTCGCGGGCCCGGCGCAGCCCCTCGGCGTGATGATGACGATACGCCAGCCGCCGACGCTCCTCGGCGATCTTCGCCTGCGCGTCGGCCAGCTCGGCGTTGCGATCGGCGCGCTCGACCTGCACCTGGAGCTCGCGATTGTGCGACTCCAGCCAGGCCACCCACCACGCGAACCCGCCGGCCAGCCCCGAGGCCAGCAGGATCACCAGCGCCACGAGGGCCGCCGTCCCCGGCCGACGCCGTGCCCATCCCCACGCGCGGTCGGCCAGCGACACGGGTTTCCCCACAATCGGCCGCCCGTCGAGGTATCGCCGCAAATCGTCGCGCAGCGCCGCGGCGGACTCATATCGCCGACCCGGCTCCTTGCGCAGGCACTTCAGGCAGATCGTCTCCAGGTCGCGGGGCAACCCGGGCCGGAGCGTCCGGGGCGCGATCGGGCCGGCCTCGAGCACCGATCGCAAGGTCTCGGCCTCGGTCTCGCCGTGGAACGGCGGCCGGCCGGTCAGCACCTCGTACAACGTCGCCCCGATGGCGTAGATGTCCGCCGACGGACCCACGTCGCCCCGGCGCCCCGCAGCCTGCTCGGGCGCCATGTAACGCAGCGTCCCCACCCGCACCCCGCTCGACGAATCCTCGCCCGCTTCCTCGACGAGCTTCGCCAGGCCGAGATCGGTCAGCCGCGGCCGGAACCCGCCCGGCCCGGCGCCGGGCTCCAGCATCACGTTGTCTGGCTTGATGTCCCGATGGAGGATTCCGCGCTCATGGGCGTGCTGCACCGCGTCGGCCAGCGCCTCGGCCCACCCGGCCGCCAACCGCGGCGCCACCGGCTTGCCTTCCGCCCGCAGCCAGCGGCGCAGGCTCGGCCCGTGGCAGTATTCCGACGCGATGAAATACCCGAGCGGACCCAGCTCACCCGCGTCGAAGACCCGCACGATCCCCGGATGATCCAGCCGCGCCGCGGCGCGCGCCTCGCGCAAAAACCGCCCGACATCCCCCGGGGCCAGCAGCCGCTCGGGCATCGGCATCTTCAGCGCCACCTCACGCCCCAGCAGCCGGTCGCGCGCCCGCATCACGAACCCGAACCCGCCCGAGCCCAGTTCCTCGATGATCTCGAACCGTTCGAGCAGGGAATGGGACCCGCCGGCACCGGCAGCGGCACCGGCTCCCACGCCGTGGGTCGCCGCCGCCTCGTCCTCGGCACCTCCGCCGCCGCTCGCCGGCTCGGCCGCGTCGAGCATGCGCAGCAGGAGCATCAGGCGACCGCGGCCGCGCTCGTCGTCCTGCGTCGACGGCGGCGCGTCGGTGCGGGCGGATTCGGATCCGGGACCCGCCCCATCCGTGTCGAGCAGATCATCGTACGCCAGCAGCCGGCGCATCCTCCGCTCTTCGGACGAAGTTGGCGCCGCCTCACCCGGGCTCATGTCCTGACCTCATGGACTCGCGCAGCCGCGCGATCGCACGCGAGTAGAGCATCCGCGCCGCGTCCTCGGAGACCTCCATCGCCGCGCCGATCTGGGCGAACGACAGCCGGTCCCACAACCTCATACGGATCACCCGGCGATGGCGCTCGGGCAACCGCTCCAGCGACGCGTCGAGCGCCGCGCGTTCGTCCCGCTCGCCGACGATCCGGCTGGGACTACTGGAGCTGATGCGCGCCTCGTCGGCCACCCGGCGGCCCGACCCGGCGTGCGCGGCCCGACGACGACGGCGACCGTTGAGCGCCGCATGCACGAGGATCGCCCGCAGCCACGCGCGAAGCTGCCCCGGAGTCCGCCCGCGGAACTGCGAGAACTCATTCCAACCGCGCAGCACGGTCCCCTGCACCAGGTCCGAGGTCGCCCGCAGATCGGCGTCATCGGCCCACCGCCCGCGCCTGGCAACGAGCCTTAGATACTCCCGACAGGCCTCCAGCGCCCGCCAGCGCGCGACCGGATCGCTCCCGGCCGTCGCCAGGAGATCGTCATCGCGCCAGGCCCCCGACCCGACCGGCCACCCCGCCGTTGACATGATCGACCCCGTCCTCAGTCCGCCAACGTACACCCAAGCACAAATGTATCAGCAGCCAGTATGGCTGGCGCCGGCGGGGGAATCAAGAGCCGCGGCGTCGAATTCATGATACAGACTTCTTCAATCGGCCGGGCCGGCCTGCAACCTCCTGGCAAAACGAGACGGAAACGCAGAGAAGTCCCCGGCCGCCGTCGCGCGATATCGCGGACGGTCCGGCGCCGGGATGAGGTCGCGAAACCGCCGAACCTTGAGGATCTCGCGACCCATCAACACCCGAGGCGCCGACAGACACGCACCAGATGGAACCGGCTTCAAATCAGATCAGGGCGAAGCGAACGGATTGTCGGGGAATTGAAGGTCCAGGACGACCGCTCTTAGGGTTGGATCATCGTTGAGTCGCTTGATCGTTGACGTCTCGGTGAGCAGCCGGCCATCGGCGCCGCGAAGCCGGCTGACGGCTCCAGCGAGCCAGCCGAGGTCGGCGGTCTCCAGCGGCGGGAGCCTCTCCCGGTCCGGTCTCAGCCCATTGTAGCCGACAAGGAGGTGGTCCTTGGCCTCGCGAAACTTCCTCTGCGCAAGCAGCACCGTGCCATACTGGAGCTCGTCGAAGAAGTAATCTCCGCGACTGGGATCGTGCTTCGCCCAGTAATCAACGCAATCGCGCAAATACGGCTCGGCCTCAGCATAGCTGGACAGGGTTCGACCGACGAATGATGTGAACGCCCGCCGCTCTGCAAAATCAGACGTCAGGCGGCCACGGGGAATCCCCAGCGATCGACCTTCGACCAGAATTCCTCCCATCGCCCCGGTGTGTAACTCAACGTCCGCAAGCTCAA
>DAIDHB010000194.1 GCA_027452145.1 Planctomycetales bacterium | reverse complement strand
GGCGGCCTCGTCGATGGCGTCGGCGATGAGGTGGACCTGGACGCGTTCGGCGCGATCGAGCCGCCAGGAATAACCGGCGAGTCGGCGGACGAGGTCTTCCTCGTAGGCCGTAGAAGGCTGGAGAGCGGCGTTCCAGGCGCTCAGGCGTTGCTCGAACTCGGCTTTTTCGTCGTCGGGGAGGTTCTCGACGTGGGCATTCAGCCCATGCGTGATGGCATTTTGTCGCGAGCGGGCCTTGCCGGCCTCGGTGCGAGGACCGGTGGATTTGAGGGCATTGCGGCGATTGGCCGCGATTTGCCGTTCGCTCGCCATCGCACCGGCCCCTCAGTTTCCCCATCTTCGCGGTCTGGTCCAGGTTCGCGTCGTCGCACCCCCGTCCCTCCGGGCGGTCGTCCCGGCGAGTGCCGGGAGGGCCTGTCGGCCGCCTGGACTTCCTATTTTAACTGCGCGTGGTTAAGTTGCAAGATAGGCGAGGTGGAAAAACTTACGAATTTGCGAGGGCGGGGGAGGCTTGCGGGATGGATCGAAGAATGTTGAACCACAGAGACACAGAGGCACAGAGAAAAGAGGAGAAGACGATCGGCGGCGAGGGCTCGTCTCGCCGCGAGGTCGCCCCGGTTGAATTCTCTTTCCGGTCTCTGTGTCTCTGTGTCTCTGTGGTTCAAAGATTCTTGAATGTGTTCCCGGCCTGCGCGCGAGGCCGGGCGACTCGCGGCAAGCTCACCGCGCGAAGGCCGCGTCAGGAAGGCTGTACGGCGTGCAAGATTCTCGGGATGAGTCGCACAGGGAATGGAGGAAACGACAATCGATGCGGTCGGTTGTCGGTCGAATTCTCTTTCCGGTCTCCGTGCCTTTGTGGTTACAATATTCGGAAATGGGCATAAGTCCGGTACCGGAAGCCGGATTCCTCGCAGAAGGTCTGGCCGGATCTCCGGGTCGTCGGTCGGGTGGGTGTCGGCGGGAGTGGTGTCCGGTCGGCTGGGCCGGGCCGGGTCAGGTCAGGCCGGGCAGGCGACCCAGTCGCTGGGCGGGAGGGGATGAACGATGGAGTGTTACGTCTCGAGGACGAAGCTCGTCGGGCTGCTGGCGTTGACCTGCGTGATGGTCGGTGCGAGTTACTTCTGCACGACCATGGCCGACATCACGGCCCGGGTCGCCGGCTGGTGCGGGGTCGGGTTCTTCAGCCTGGGGTTCGTCGCCTTCCCGGTCACCTTTTTTCGGAGCGGTCCGCAGGTCGTGATCGGCGCCGAGGGGATCGAGGATCGCCGGTCGAAACTCGGGCTGATGCGCTGGGAGGATATCCGCGCGCTGTCGGTCGGCTCGGTCGAGTCGACGAGGTTCCTCTGTGTGGATCTGTTCGAGCCCGAAAAGTACCTCTCGCGGCTGCCCCGGTGGAAGCGGCGGCTGGCCGCGGCAAATGAGGCGATGGGCTTCACGCCGGTGACGATCGGCTTCGCCGGGCTGACTCCGGGGATTGACGAGGTCTGGGATTATCTCCAGGCTCGAGGAGAGCCGACGGGGTCCGAGGGGAAGCCCTGACGGTGGGTCCGCCATCGGGGACGCAAGCTGCCCGAGGAGAGTTGTCGACCATGCCCATTCGCCGCTGGCGTTGGCCCAGTTTCAAGGTCAAGACCCTGATGGCGGTCACGGCCGTCCTCGCGCTGGTCTTCTACGTCGTCGCGGAAATGAATCGGATCTCGCCGGAGAGACGGTGGGAGATGGAGGCCAGGTGGGTCAGGCATCCTCTTACGACGAAGTTCCTGCCATCCGAAGGGGACCGGGTGAGGCCGGGCGACCCGCTGCTGAAGGTTGCCTGTATCGCCGGCGTTGATGATGGGCACAGTTGGCTGGTGACCGAGGAAGGGAAGATCGGCGATACCTGGGTTCTGTATCCCGATGCGGGTGGGAACCGAGATTTGGGCCGCGCCCCCGACGAGGGCCTCAGGCAGTTGCCGGCCTACCTGAAGCGATTGCCGTCTTCGAGCGTGGCCGGCCCCGAGCCGGGCAGCCTGATCATCGCCTACCGGAGTGACGGGGTCTGGTTCTTCCGTCGCTACCGGCTCGGCTCGGTGCCACGGGAGGTCAACGACATCGCGAGGTTATTGAAGCTTCGTTCTTCATTGGGCGGAGGTGTGATCGATGATTGGTAGGTCCCCGACCGTGTGACGAGGCAATTCGGTGGATCCTGTCGCGCGGGGCCGCCGATCCCGGGCGTTGGCGGGATCGACTTTCAACCCAGGGGCGTGTGAATCATGGGCTACAAGCTTCACATCACGAGAGGCGAGAACTGGTCGGATCACGAGCCCAGGATCGCGCGGGAGGAGTGGGAGCGGGTTGTCGCCGAGGACCTCGACCTGAAGCTCTACGACGAGACCCAGCGGGGCGAGCCCGACCCGGTGTATCGGCTGGAGATCCCGGACCTCGACCACGCCTTCTACTATGAACCGGTGACCGGTACGATCGACGTGGGCCGGGGCTATTTCGAGGACGTGCTGCCGAAGGTGCTGGAGATCGCCGCGAAGCTGGGGGCCGTTGTGCAGGGGGACGAGGGCGAGTATTACCGGATGACGGAGGCCGGTCGAGAGACGACCGATGTGAGGCCCGATCGCGCGGGCTGACCTTGCGATCTGGCGGATCGGCCCGCGTCGGGCCGCTGAACCTCGGCGCTGGACAGGGGAGAGACACCGATGGGCTTCATTCCCGGGGGCGCCCGCTGGTATCTGGCCGACATTGTCCTGGAACACATCGTAGAGAGCGATCCGCGCAATGTCGTTCATGTCAACACCCATTTGGTGGAGGCCGGGTCGCCCGACGAGGCTTATGAGAAAGCGATCGCCCTGGGGCGCGGGTCGGAGCAGGAATACCTCAACACCGACGCGAAGACGGTCCGCGTGGTGTTCCGCGGCCTCCGGGGGCTGGGTGTGATCCACGACCCGCTCGAGGACGGCGCGGAGATCGCCTACAGTGAATCGATCGGCGTTTCGGAAGCCGAGCTGAGCCGCTGGTTGGTGCCCCGCGAGAGCCTGGGCGTCTTTGCCCCACGCCGGCCGAAGACGGACGGTCCCAACTACCTGCCCGAATCCGTTATGCGCCTGCTGGAAGAGGGTGGTCTCGACCGCTTCGATCGTGAGGAGCGCGTCTGACAAACCGACAGGGCGGTCCGGCGGGCCACTCCGCGGGTCGCTGATCCCTGGACCGACGGGGGGCGGACGGATCGGATCGGCCCGGCCTGGCCCGGCCGAGTCAGGCTGAGAGGCTGACCTACTCCGGTCGGATCGGGCGGATCGGCGTCGGGCTGGAGAGGCCGACCTACGTCGGACGGACCCGGGCGAACCGGCGGGCGTTTCTGTCGATGGGGGCCTGTTCCGAAGATGCGAGCGATCCTTATCACCGCTGGGATGCTCACGGTGCTCGGCTCGGCCCTGGTCGAGAACGCCGAGTTCCGGGCCGTGCCGAGCTTCGTCTATATCCTGGGCCTCCTGGTCCTGACGGCCGGCTTGCTGGGGAGGCGATTCACGCTGAAACGCATGGCCCTGGCGATCGCCTTGCTGGCCCTCGCGCTGCGAGTGACGTATTCGGGGGTGTCATCGCTTCGGCATCGCGTGGACACGATCCGGCCGGGGATGACCGTCGATCAGGTGCGTCGCCACATGGCGGGCTTTCAGGAGGGCCTCGACCCGGCGGGTCCCCACACAGTCGGCACGGAACCGATTGGCGATGGTTCCATGAGTTTTCGGGATCCTTCCGCATCACGCTCCCATAATGCGTTCGGTGTGATTATCATCGAGCGCGGTCGAGTGAAGGAAGTCAACTTCATCCCGGATTGATTTGGGGCAGCCCTCGTGGGTTGCGGCCACCCCGGATGCGTGGGTCCTCTCGATACTCCTTGCCAAACACCGCCTGGCCGATCCTGGGCGAACCGGCGACGTGAGTGGCCGGGTTCTTGCTCTCGGCATGATGACCCGGCGACTCACGTCGCCGGTTCGCCAGGTCCAGGCGCTCCGCCCATGCTGGACTCGATCGAGCCAGGTGGTGTTCGGCGAGGAGTGTCGTCTTTTCCGAGGCGGAAATCCGGAGCCAATCCCGATGCGCACGCGAACAAAGCTGCTTGTTGCCGCCTACTTGCTGGCCTGCCTGGTGCTCGACGTTTTTCCGCGGTTCGGGCCGCCGCAATTCCGCTACACGGGCTCGGACCCGGCGGTCTCGGTGTGGAACCTCGGCTGGCCGATGGCGCTGGGCATCCACGATGCCCGGAGCGGCTTCCACGCGGGGCCTTCGATGTATCTGGTCCCGCCGGCGCAGGTGTTCTTGCTGCTGCTGGCGTTCGCGATCGCGGCGGTCGTCCGCTGGGCGGAGCAGACGGCGAAACCATCGTGGGGCGGGCCGGTTCCTCCCGGTCGGGAGGCCTGACGGGGCGGTTGGGCGGGCGGACGATCGGATCCAGGCCGGTTGGGAGGCGGGAGGGAGTCATGGCGATCCCCTGGGAGTGGCTGGTCGCTCCGACGACACCCGCCGATGTGGAGGAGGTCCTCGCCGACCGGGACGCGCCCGAAATCTGGCTGAGGAGCTGGCGGCAGCTCGTCGAGGGGATGGGCCCCGGCGACGAACTGTGGGAATATGGCGACGTGGAATATGCGGAGACTCCGATCGAAGCCGCGGAGAGGATTCCGGGCTTCGAGCAGGTCATGGATCGGCAGGTTCTCGAGCGGCTGGGCCTGGCGGATCCGGAGGATCGGGACTATTGCCTTCGGGACGGATACGCGATCGTTCGGGGCGATCGGATCGTCGACTGGATCGAGTCGCCGCCGTGAGCCGGTGACCCGCGGATGCTGTCTGATTCCCGGGAGGGCGAGGCTCCTGCCGAGCCTTCTCTCGGGGCGCGGCGGGAGGCTCGCCGTGCCGATGCGATCGGAAGGGATCAGCGGGCTCGTGAATGAGGAAGGACCCGGCGACTGACTGACGTCACCGGTTCGCCGGAGCTTCGATGGGAGACACCTTCACTCTGCTCGACCTGGTGTCGCAGGCCGTCGCCGTTCAGCGACTCCTGCGCGGTCGCCCCGAAGGCGACAAGCTCGCCTGGCTGGCCGCGCGTGGCGAGCTGAGCCCCGTCGACGTGCGGTTCCCCGGCGCCCGCGAGGTGTTTGTTTTCGAATCGGTCCTGGGCCTCCGGTGCCTCTTTTTCATCGATGGCGAAGGGTTCGTGTTTCTCGGAGATCATACGACCTATCGACCCGGCAGATAAGATCGTCAAGTAGGTCGGGCATTCTTGCCCGACGCTCATGCCTCGTCGGGCAAGACGGCCCGACCGACTTTCATGCCGGTGGAATACACCGTCCGGGACATTTGCGATGAGCAGCCTGCTGGATGAGGTGCGTGACGCGATGGGGCCGGTCCCTCGGTGGCGGGGGTTCTTCGGGCATCTGAGCCTGCGCGTCGCGCGGCCGCGCTGGATGAAGCGCTCGGACGAGCTGAACGAGGTCTTCCGCCGCCAGGGGAAGCTGATGCGCGAGGGGGATATCCTGTGGGGGGCGCTGGTCCAGGCGAACAAGCATCTGTTCAATCCAGGACCGCACGACCATCCGGCGATGGCGATCTACTCGGCCGATCCGTTGTTCGAGCACGACCCGGGGCGGCTCCAGGCGATCGCGCACCGGCTGGGCGAGCTCAAGGGGACGACGCCCAGCGATCCCCGGGAGCGCCGACTGGCCGAGATCATCACCGGCGAGATGGAGCGCGCGATGGGATGGACCGTACCCGAGTCGTGCACCTGGGGCCGCGAGGTCTTCTCGACGGCGTTCATGGTCTTCCGCCGGCACCTGCCCGACGGGGTGCTCCGATCCGGCTGGTTCCCGCTGCTGGCGCACCCCGAGACCCAGGCGGTCATGATCGTGCCGTCGAATTACTGGCCGGACGAGCTGGTCGAGATGTGGATGGCGGGCGGGTGAGCGGGACGACGGCCGGATGGAACGGGCGGAACTGCGACGGGCCGGCGAGAAGGGGTGACGGCGGCGGGCGGCAATCGGCGACAATCCCGGCGTGGTCGCGGGAAGGGTCGGCGTCCGCGTCGGGGTCGGGGTCGGGTCATTTCGGCGGCTTCTGGAGGAATGCGGTCGTCGGCCTGGCCGGGGCAACGGCGCGGGATGGGTCTGGATCAGCCGGCCGGCTGCTGACCATGATATGTCGATCGAGGATTTCGACGATCTTGCGGGGAGCGTGCGACCTCCGGTCCGCCATGCGTCGGGTCGGGGGATGGGCGTCGGTCCCATCAGGGAATGATTCGGGAGGGCGAGCCTCCCGGCGAGCCGGATCTTCGGGCTCGGCAGGTGCCTCGCCGTCCCGCTCACTGGCAGGCTCGGAGCGTCCGGTCCCCGGCAAGATCGCGTTGTGCGAAGGCGGTTTCGATCACACCGAGAAAGGCAGACCCATGACGACGACATTCCGGCATCTTTCCCTCGGCCTGGCGATTCTCGCGATCGCCGCCCCCGGCGCGTTGGCCGACACGAAGTCCCATCGCAAGGCCGCCGAGGACCTGCTGAAGGCCATGAACATGGACAGGCAGTTCACGATGGCGATCGACCAGTCGCTGGATGCGCAGATCAAGGCCAACCCGCAGCTTGGGCCGTACCGCCCGACGCTCAAGAAGTTCTTCGACAAGTACATGAGCTGGGACAGCCTCAAGGACGAGCTGGTGACGATCTACGCCAACGCATTCACGGAGAAGGAGCTGAGGGACATCATCACGTTCTACAAGACGCCCGTCGGGAAGAAGGTGGTGGAGAAGACGCCGGAACTGATGACGCAGGGCATGCAACTGGGCGTCCGGCGGGTGCAGGAGCACCAGGTCGAGTTGCAGCAGATGCTCCAGCAGGCCATCCAGGGGCAGCAGAGGCCCAACCGCTGATCCGAGGGCTGCGGCCGGGTCAGGTCGGTGCGCCGGACGGGCGATGGCGAGAAAGTGCCACGCATTGGCGATCGGAGCCGCCGGCCGCCTGGTCCCTGGGGCGGCCGGCGGCGTCGTGTCGCGCGCACCGGCGGATCGAGGGTGCGGGTCCGGGTCGGCGTTCAGGTCGGCGGCGCGGGCCGCGGGTCTGCGGTCCCGGCGGGGTCAGGAACGACGGTCGATGACTCGGATGGGCGGCACACCGCGGAGCCGCAGGGTTGCGGCCGTCATGGGCGGCGCGGTCGGATCCGCGTTGATGGGCGTCGTCGCCTTCAGCCACGGCACCGACATGGCCGTCGGCGCGTCGGCCGGGGCGATCCTGGGGGCCATGCTGGGGTACGGCGTCGAGGCGGGTTCGGTGAGCCCGGTGACGCTCTTCGCCGTGCTTTTCGCGCTCGTCGGTGCCGCGATCGGGCCTGGCTTCGACGACTACGTCGGAATCGCGGCGATCTTCGGGGCGTGCTTCGGTGGGCTGATCGGGCTGGTGTTCTTCGGGATCCGTCGCGGCCGCCGTCCGGACAGTCGGGCGAGGGGATGACCAGGTTTGAAGCCTGGGCCAGGTTGGGGGCCGGCATGGGGTGGGCGTCGGCGTACATCGAGAGGCTGCGCGGCGGCGATGTGGTCGCGTTCCGGCCGCGGGGGCAGTCGATGGCCGGCAAGATCGAGTCGGGGCAGCTCTGCACGGTCGAGCCGATCGACCCGGCGGTGCTGCGCGTCGGGGATATCGTCCTTTGCAAGGTCAACGGTCGCGAGTATCTCCACCTCATCAAGGCGATCCAGGGGCGGCGATTTCAGATCGGCAACAATCGCGGTCGGATCAACGGATGGATCTCGGCCGAGGCGATCTTCGGCCGGTGCGTGCGGGTCGAGCCGTAGCCAGAGTGCTCCGTGGGTTCGAAGCGCGGCGTTGAGTGCCTGGCACCGTGGTATGATCGAGGAGGCTCCCGGTGGGGCGTCTCGCCGGGGGCGGCTTCCGGCGGCCGCACGATGGAGGACTCGCCATGAACCTGGTCTTCGCGCTGGTGCTGATCCCGACTCTGGGGACACAGCCGTCACCACCCGCCGCGCCCGAGGTCAGCGGGGTGATCGCCACGCGGGTGACGTTCGACGGCAAGGCCCGCGACAAGATGGGGCTGGCCGTGCTGGATCTACTGGAGACCTGCCGGCACTCGGCCCCGGCCACTGAGAAGGACTGGATGGACGCGCTGGGCCAATGTCACGTGAAGGTCCGCTTTCCGGCCCCGGCGCGTGAAATGGACGTCTCGGGCGCGGCGAAGATCGCCGTTGAGGAGGCCGTCGTGGTGTTCCCGCTGGCGTCGAAGGGCCGGATCGTGGTGCGGTCGGGCGAGCGGTTCGCGTATTTCGCGAAGTTCGCGCCGAGCGGGCCGCCGCCGGGGCGCGAATTGCGGCACGTCGAGGAGTTGCTCCGCGAGGCGAGGGCGGCGGAATGATCCTGGCGGCGCAGCCCGGTTGGGTGGTCCCCGCGATGATCGCGGCCTCGGTCGTTTTCTACGTGGCGCTTGGCTGGGTCGTGCTCAAGGGGTACCGCTGGCTGAGGGATCGGGCCAGGTCGTCGCAGCGGCGAGCCTTCGAGGGGTTGAAGGTCCATCCGGGTCCGGCGCCCGGGCTGGTCGCCGTCGTGTTCCACACCTACTACGGATTCCTCGCGTTCGTGACGACGACGGAGTACCGCTTCTGGGCGACGCCCGACGACGCGCGCCGGGCGCTTTTGCGCCTGCATCGGTTCAACCTGACGTGGGGGATGTTCGCGTATGGGGCGATCCTGATCCCGCTGGTGTCGTTCGTCAATTACCTGCTTCAGTTGCGCTCGATCCGCAGGCAAGAGGCGGCGATGATCGAGTGAATCGTCCGAGGGAGGGTCGTGCTCGTGTGGAAGCTGTACAAGCGGATCGACGGCGTCCTGCATTATCACGAGGCGTGGTGCGACGGTGGGACGCTGTGCGAGCACCTTGGGGTCGTCGGCGAGCGCGGCGAGACGAGGGAGCATCCGATCGACGAGGACGCCGGTGAGGAGGAGGCTGTCGAGGCCGTGCTGCGGCCGGTCGAGGAGGCGGGATTCGCGCCGATCGAGCCGGAGGACCACGCGATCCTGCTGGTCGAATACAAGGTGGACGGCATGGGCGTCAGGGCCGACCTGGAGAAGCGGCACGCACTCGAAGAGCGTCTGAACGACACCCTCGGCTGGACGGGGCTGGGCCACTGTGACGGCGGCAGCATCGGATCGGGTACGATGGAGGTCTGCTGCTTCGTCGTCGACTTCGAGGTCGCGCGGCGGTGCATCGCCGACGACCTGGCGGGGACGGAGTTCGCGGATTACACGCGGATTTACGACGAGGGCGTGGAGGATTGAGGACAGGACTCGCTGGACACCAACACGAATCGCCCCCGCCGTCCTCCTTCCGAGGACCGAATCTGTTACTTGCCGGGTGCCACGGGCCGGGGCGGGGGTTCCCACGCCAGGACGGTGCCATCCGACGAGCCGGTGTAGATCCGGCCGTCGGGGCCGAGGGCCAGGGCGGTCGGCCGGTCGGTTGGGGCAGGGTGCTCGCCGAGGACCTGCCAGGTCGCCGTGTCGTGGAGCTGGATCGGACCGCCGTTGGGGACCAGCACCGCGGCCGTTTCTCGGTCGGGTGAGTAGGCGACGATGTCGTCGTCGAACCAGGGGCGCACGCGCTCGATCTCCTGGCCGGTGCGGATGTCCCAGAGCTTCACGACCTGCCGGACCGCCAGGCCGGTCGCCGGCTGCTCGACGTACAGAACCGCCAGGGATTTGCCGTCGGGCGCGAGGCGCGAGCGACTGACGGCGTAGGGCCCACCCGCCGCAACCGTCCGCGTGACGCGGCCCGTCGCCACGTCCCAGATGCGGATATTTGCATCCCGGCGATAGTGGTCGACCGAGATCAGCGCCTCGCCGCCGTCGGTGAAGTCCAGGTCGTGGCCGTCGCCCTCGAAGCCGTCGAACCGCCCGACGGGCTTTCCTGTGGCGACGTCGATCATCCGCAGCCGGCTGCCTTCGTGGGTGATCCGGGCGTCGTCCGGGTCGCGGAACTGGATCGAGTCGTCCCGCTCGGCCCAGGCGAGGAAGCGGCCGTCGGGGCTGAGGGCCAGCCCGCGCTGATAGCTCACGGTCAGCCGGAGCAGGTGCTCGCCGGTGCGGGCGTCCCAGATGTGCGCGTCGCCGTCGCCGCCGCGGGTGACGAGCCGCCGGCCGTCGGGCGTCGCGGCGACCTGGTCGACGGAGCTGTCGCCGCCCTCAGGGACGAGCGACCGGCCGGTGGCGACGTCCCAGCGGCGGATCGTGCCGCCGACGGCGCCGACGAGCGTGGCGCCGTCGTCGGTGAAATGCAGGCCGATCGCCTGGCCGTCGAGCTTGCGACGCTCGGCGCCGGTGGCCGTGTCGAATAAACGTGTGGTGCTATCAAACACACTGCCCGTCCAGCCGCCCGAAGCGGCGAGCGTGCGGCTGTCGGGCGAGAAGGCCACGGTGCGGACGATCGTCGAGCCGGGGAACGGAATGGTCACGAGCACCTTGCCGGTGGCGGCGTCGAGCAGCGCGATCGGGGCGGGCTTCCTGCTCTCGCCGCCGATCGCGAGGAGCTTGCCATCGGGCGACCAGGCGATCGAGCGGATGCCGCCCTTCGGGATCGGCAATGGGGCGAGCTCGCGGCCGGTGGTGGTCTCCCAGCGCTGGAGGAACCATTCCTTGCCGTTCTGGTAGTCGAACCCGCCCGCGACGAGGGTCTTGCCGTCCGGCGATAGCGCCGCGGCGAAGATGGTGCCGCCGGTCCAGAAGATGTGACGCACCTTGCCGGTGGCGGCGACGAGCAGGAAGAGCGACTTGCCATCGGTCGATTTGGTGACCAGACCGTTCCCGTCTGGGGTGAAGATCAGCAGGTTGCTGGCGAGGCCGGGGTCGGCCTCGGGGCTCCGGATCTGGGCCGTCTCGGCGCCGGTGTGCAGGTCGCGGAGCTGGATCGAGTGGCTCCAGTTCATCGCAATCGCCAGGGTCTTGCCGTCGGGCGAGACCGCGATGCCCTCGGCCGAGCCGGTGCGGTCGAGGTCCAGCAGGGCGCGGCCGGTGGCGAGGTCATACGTGCGGAGTGCGGTATGCACGCGGGTGCCGCTGCCGGCGACGGCGATCTTGCCGTCGGGCGAGATCGCGAGCGACTCGATCGTAGACGGGTGGCGATAGCGCGTGGTGCCGAACCGCAGGCTTGCGCCGGCGGGGAGCGGGTCGTCGTCGATTGGTCGTGCGAATGGTCTGACGGGAGGGCCGGCCTGTTGCGAGGCGAGGGCTGGCCGAGGTTTTGCAGGCGCCAGGGCGATCGCGCCGGCGGCCAGGGCAGCGGTGCCGATCAGGAGCGCAGCGGCGATGCCGAGGCGGCCGGCGATCCGGTGCGGGAGCATCGTCGCGAGGGCGTCGTGCGCCAGCCTCGCGATCGCGGCGGGGACGGAACTCGCATCGATGGCAGAACGGACAACCGCCTGGAGGAGGCTGGCCGGCAGGGGTCGGACGGGGTCGAGCGCGAGAGCGGCCGGCCCGGTGAGGACGGCTGGGTAATGCCGGCTCAGGCGGTGGCGCAGGCGTTCGCGGGCGGTCGACAGCCGGCTCTTGATCGTGCCGACCGGGCAATCGAGCAGGTGGGCGGCCTCCTCGTAGGTGCGGCCCTGGAGGTGGCAGAGGACCAGCGGCGCGCGGAACCGTTCGGGGAGCCGGGCGATCTCGTCGTGCAGCAGCGACGCGAGGTCGTCGCGGTCGCGCGGGGCGGTCTCGTCCGGGGCCGTTGATTCGCGGAGGGCGGCGCTGGCCTGCTCGTGCCGGTGTCGGCGCGAGGAGTCGGAGCGGGCCCGGCGCGCGACGCGCAGGGCGACGCCGTGCAGCCAGCTCGCCAGCGAGTCGCGCCGTCGGATCGAATCGGCCGAGCGGGCCAGGACGAGGAACGTGGCCTGGAAGGCGTCCTGCGCGTCGTGGTGGTCGTGCAGCACGGCGTGGCAGACGCGCTGGACCATCGGCCCGTGGCGGTCGACCAGGGCCGTGAACGCCAGCTCGTCGCGGCGCGCGGCGAACTGGTCGAGCAGCTCCCGGTCGCTGACGCCGGCGGCGGTGCCGGATTCGAACAGCAGGCGGAGGTGGCCCGTTGCTGGGGGTTGCGACTGGTGTTCGTGGTGGTGCTGGTCGACGTGGCGCATGAGTCGTCTCCCGGTCTTCAAGTTTCCCGGGAGTAGTGCCGCGGGGGAAGCGGATTGTTCGGAATTTGTTCGGCTGGCGCGGGAGACCTGCAGTCGGGCTTTCCGGCGGGGTCGGAGACCCGCGCCGAACAAAAGGGACGATCCTCAGCCCATGTCGTTTTCGCGCTTTTCGCGGTTAATTCCGAAACTCTTATGAAACCGTGGCCGGCCTGGCGCGGTGCAGGACGTCGCCGATGCGCAGGGCGGCCAGAAGCGCGGTGGGCGAGCGTGCGGCCAGGGCATCCGAGCGGACGTGCGGGTCGCGGACCAGGCGCGCGATCGAGCCCAGGATCTGAAGCTGGGCGGTGGCGTCGGCCTGCGGGGTCAAGAGCAGGAAGACCAGGCGGACGGGGTCGGCGTCGGGGGCGTCGAAATCGAGTCCGGTGCGGAATAGCCCGGCGACGACCAGGGGCTCCTTCAGGTTGATCAGCCGGGCGTGCGGCACGGCCACGCCCTGGCCGACCGCGGTGCTCATCATCGCCTCGCGGCGCAGGACCTGCTCGGCCACCCAGTCGGGGGACAAAAGCGCCCGCCCGGCCGCCACGGCGGCGAGCTGGCGGATCGCGTCGTCGACGCCGACGGCCTCGAGGTCGACCAGGCAGAGGCGCTCGTCCAGGGCGGAGGCGAGCGACCAGGCCCGGCCGCGGCGGAGCAGCGCCTTGAGGACCGGCCCGGCGATCGCCGTGGTGGCGACCGCCAGCACGACGAGGGCGACGAACAGCCGCTCGCGGATCACGCCGGCCTGCCAGGCCAGAAGGCCCAGGACGATCCCCAGCTCGCCGCGGGCATTCATCGCCCAGCCGACCGCCCAGGCCTCGGCGCCGCGGAGGCCGCCGGCGCGCGCGGCCAGGCCGCAGCCGATCACCTTCACGGCGATGCCGACCGCGAGCACCCGCAGCACCAGCCAGGGATGGAACTTGTCGATGAAGCTCACCTCCAGCCCGATCGCCGCGACGAAGATCGGCGCGAGGACGCCCTCGACGAACCGGTGGACGATCTGCCGGGTGTGCTCGCGCAGGTGGGGCGAGTCGCCCAGCGCGATGCCCGCGAGGAAGGCGCCGAAGATCGCGTGAATCCCGATCGATTCGGTGATCGCCGCGCCGATCAGCCCGATGACGAGCAGGAAGCCCAGCACGCCGCCGGGCCAGGCGAGGTGCGCCTGGACCCAGGGCAATGCCCGGTCGGCCGCCCATCGGCCGAGGGTCAGCACGGCGGCCACGAAGCCGATCGTCAGGCCGATCGTGTAGCCGATCGGCTGGTCGCCGGCGCGGCCGCCCAGGACGACCGAGAAGACCAGCCAGGCGATCAGGTTGTTCAGCGTGGCGGCGACCAGGACCAGCATGCCGAAGTCGGTGCGGAAGACATCCAGGTCGAGCAAGATCTTGGCGATCACCGGCAGGGCGCTGACGGCCAGCGCGGTGCCGAAGAACACCGCGAATAGCGCGGGCCGGCCCTCGAGCGGGATGCCCCACCAGCCGGGCATCGACCAGGCGAGCAGGCCGCCGACGCCCAGCGGCACCGCGACGCCCGCCAGCGCGATCGAGAGCCCGGCGCGGCCCTGGCGCCACAGCGCCGAGAGGTCGACCTCCAGCCCGGCGACCAGCAGGAGCAAGGCCACGGCCAGCGCGACGACGCCGTCGAGGGCGACGGCCGCCGGACCGGACGATGGGAACAGCCAGGACTGGAACCGCGGCGCGACCGCGCCGAGCACGGTGGGGCCCAGCAGCAGGCCGGCGGCCATCTCGCCGATCACCGCCGGCTGGCCGAGGCGCCGCGCGCCCTCGCCGAAGAGATGGGCGAGGCCCAGCAGCGTCGCCAGGCCCAGGAAGAACACCGTTACCTCGCCCGAGCCGAGGGTCCCCATGATCGTCGTACCTCCATGAACGCCAGGTTCCTCGGTGGATTCGCGGTCTGTTCCGTCCGGGCATTATAACCGGCCCGCGGGCCCTTGCCGAACGCTCGTCGCGGGGGATGCGGGAGCGGCCGCATCCCTGTTCGCGTCCTGTCCTCGGACCCAGGCGGCATCGAAACGGCCGGGTGGACGGATGCCATCTGTGGCTTTTTGTGTTACAGTCAAGTTCTAGCAGACCGTTAAATCTCCCGAATATGGATACCGTGGAGTCAAAGAGATGAGCGAATTCCTGACTTCGATGTATCACATCACGCGGGCCGGTCGTCACGTCGCGGCGGGAGAGTTCCGGACCGCCGAAGAGGTCTTCGAGTGCGTGCGGTGCCAGCGTGCGGGGGTTTACTGCGTTCATCGGCAGGAACCCTCGACGCGGGGTGTGGGGGAGATGGTCTTCTGGGGCGAGGTGGCGCACTTCGGCGCGGGGAAGATCGCGTTCGACCCCGAGCCGATGCACGGCTGAAGGGCCGGGCGGTCCGCTGGGAGGGTGAGCGGCGAGCCGGCCCGATCGCAGGCCGGCAGTGGACCCGGTCATTCGGACGCTCGTCGCTCATGCACAGACCCGCTGATGCGGTCGAGTTCCTGGGAGGGCGAGGCTCCTGCCGAGCCGCGGGGGAAGGCTCGGCCGGAGCCTTGCCCTCCCGATCCGATCGGAAAGCATCAGCGGGTTCGTGAATCAGACCCCGGGTGAGAAGCGTCCGTCAAGCGAAATGAGGACGACGCTGCTCGGGCGGCCGACGCCCCTCGCGTCATCCGCACAGTGGCGTTCGACCCACCTCGGGGGCCTCTCACACGCGCACTCAGTGCGACGCCGTCGCCGATCCGGCGGGGCGGGCACGTTCGCGGCGATAGAGGTCCTGCCAGTCGGGCCGGGTGGCGAGGAACTCGCGGTCGACGACGATCCACGGCTCGTCGAGCTCGCCGCCGCCGAGCGCGATCTTCCAGACGGCCGATCCCGCGGCATCCCAGCCGATGCACCGCGCCGAGCCGACCGGCTTCGAGCGATCCTCATCCTGGAACACTTCGATGGGTCCGTCGATGTCCCGGTAGAGCAGGATTCCGTCTTCCGGGCCGGCCTCGGCGAAAAATGGTCCCATGGTCCCCTCCCCTTGTCGTCGGGTTGGTGTTGAGAGCGGGACGCCACTCCATCGCGGCCGCTTCGTGTTGGAACGAGAGCCGACTCCTGATCGGATCACTTGCTTGTATGGTGCGTCGATTCTGAGGTGGTAACAGTCTTTGTGCAACTGGGATGCCAAAACTCGCGATGGGGCTGGACTCGGGCGCGAAATCCGCGCGGTGGTCCCTTGTGTGCCGGGTGGAGTGCCGGGTTCATGGGATGGGATTTTTGCGTGAGGAGATCTCATCTCGATCCCGAACCCGTGAATTTTCTACAAACATCGGATGAAAATGCGCTTGCATGGCGAGGGGACGCTGGCCTGGCCGGCGGTCCGTGGTCGGTTGCGTTGTCGGGCGGATGGCGTGATGGAGGTGGAGGCCGCGTCCGGGCCGAGGGGGAGGCCGGCCTGTTCGAGTTGTGGGCTGACCTGAGCGGGAGGTTGACTCGGTCGGGATTTGCTGGATAGGCGGCGGGGATCGTGGCGAGCGGGGGCTGACGAATCGGCGAGGCGGATGATAGAATGGATCCGGACAACGACGCCCGGGAGGCGACCTCCATGAGAACCGAGGAATTGCTCCATCACCTGCGCCGGCAGCCGTTTCGCCGGTTCCGGGTGGTGCTGACCGACGGCCGCGCGCTGGAAGTGCGGCACCCCGAGCTGGCGATCATCGGCCGGAGCACGGTCTCGATCGCGCTGGCGCAGCCGCGCGATCCGGAGTCGGCGCACGACCGGCTGGCGACGTTCCCGCTGGCCGAGATCCTGCGGATCGAGCCGGCCGAGGCGCCGGCAGCGCCCTTTACCTCGGGCGCGTGAGGAGGTCCGTCGACCGGGAATCCCCGTGGGCCACGAGGTCGCGGCATGAGCGCGGAAGGATCCGGGCGCCTGGCGGCGAGGGCGGCGGCGGCGTACGTGGGCGTGGTCGGCCTGGGGGTCGCGAGGCGGCGGATCCGGCTCGCGGACGTGGCCGCCGGGTTCGTCGCGCTGCCGGTCGCGGTCATCGCGGGCGTGCTGGCGGTGGCGTTCCTGTCGAGGCGGGGCGGGGCCTCGGCGCTGGGCGCGGTGCCGCTGCTGGTCGTGCAGCTCATGATGGTCGACGGGTTGTTCAACGGCCTGAACCTCCGGCTGGCGGCGTACCTGATGGTCCCGGTCCTGCTGGCGGCCGGGGCGCTGGTGCCGCTGGCCGCGCAGGTGCTCGACCGAGGCCCGGCCGGTCAGGAGCCGGGCTCGTCGTCGGCCGATGCCGCGGCGCGGCCGATGCCGTCGTAGGTGAAGCCCATCGCGGCCATGCGGGCGGGGTCGTAGACATTCCGGCCGTCGAAGACGACGGGCTGGCGCATCAGGCGGCGCATGATCTCGAAGTCGGGGCTGCGGAACTCGTTCCACTCGGTGGCGACGGCCAGGGCGTCGGCCTGCTCGAG
>DAIDHB010000193.1 GCA_027452145.1 Planctomycetales bacterium | reverse complement strand
GTGTTCTCCCGTCTAGCCAGGCTGTCATCGACGGATGCGGGTCAGGGTAGGCGCCAGTCGGCAGGCAGGTCCCGCCTGGTCTCGCGGAGGATCTCCAGGATCGCCGCGCGATCCGCCGGGTCGAGCTGCGGGTCGTCCTTGCCCGCCGCCTGACCGGTGAGAACCTGCCGGAGACGCCCGTAGATGTAGCTTTTCATCTCGGCGGGCAGGGAATCGAAGGCGCGGGAATGGATCAGGTAGCTGCACGGGTAGCGGAACAGGCGCTTCTTGAGGTCGAGGTCGCGGAGCGACCGCCCCTTCGAGTCGCGTGGGCCGCGGGCGGCGAACTCGGCGGCGAATTTGGAGGTGCCCACGATCGGGTCGGTCAGCCGCGTCTCGCCTGAGAAGAGCATGTAGGAGACGACGTCATCCCCCGCCGAGCGGATGCGCGACTGGGCGCTCTCGGACGGTTCGTCGAGCGGCTGGCCGAGGGCCTTGTTCAGCTCGCGCTGGTAATGGAGCGCCATACGGGCCTCCAGATTGGCGCGGGCCAGGCGGTTGAGCATGCCGGCCTGGTGCTCGAAGACCATCAAGGCCACGATGTCGCTGTGCGGGGTCAGGTGCATCGAGGTCCTGAACCGATCCTTCAGGTCGACGACGTTGACGCCCCGGGAGTTGTCGAGGTCCTCGGGCTTCCGGCCCTTCGCGCAGATCTGGTTGCCCATGTGCTTCTGCCGGCCGCTGGTGCCGGTGACGTACCATCCGCCCCAGCGCTGGGCGATTGGGCTGGTCTGGTCGGTGCGGAACGAGCCGCTTGCCAGGAGCGGGTTGCCCTTGAGGTCGACGTAGACCGAGCGCACCAGATGCCCGGGGAATCCCTGGTTGGCCGATGAGCTGTGGCAGAGCAGGCAGGAGTCGGTCTGTCGCGTGATGACCGGCCGGTCGCCGGGCTCCTGATCAATCGTGTAGAATGCCGTGCCGATGGCCTCGTCGGCCGCCGAGATCTCCATCACCCGGCCGCGGTTGCAGAATCCGACCATCACGTCGTCGTTGTAGTAGATCGCCCGCGGCGTCCGGGGCGAGATCCGATCGCGCTGGAGGCTCGTCCTCGAAAAGACCAGGATCTGCGACGATTCGGGGATGTCCAGCGAGCGGAGCACCGACTTCAAATAGCCGTGCTCCGGCTCGTATTCGAGCTTCGCCTTCCCGCCGGCCAGCCGCTCCTGGAGCGTCGTGACCGCATTCCGCGGCGTGGCCGTGCTGTAGCGGATCGGATCGCGGTCGATGTCCTGCGCCCCAGCCCGGGCCGTCAGCAGGCCAGCCAGGGCCACCAGCAGGGCCGGCAGCATCCACCGCCGTCCGCACGCCGTCCACCGAATCTCGTCGCCATGCTCCGTCGCACGCTGCGCCTGTGCCATCGCTCGGCCTCGCACCGGGGTCGGGGGAAGATCAGGCCAGTACAATGTCGGTTGAGCCGGCCCTTTTAAGTTGCATTTAGAATCCATATTATAGTTCGGAGGCTGGCTGTCAACGGGTCGACACTTTTTTTGCTCGCGGCGGGGAGCAGGGGGGCTGCGGTGCATCTGACTCAGTTCTCGGATTATGGGCTTCGGCTGGCGTTGTACCTGGCGTGTCATCCGGATCGTGTGGTTTCGGTCGACGAGGTGAGCCGGGCGTATGGGGTCTCGCGACATCACCTGGTGAAAGTGGTGCAGACGCTGACGGACCTCGGCGTGGTCGAGGCGCAGCGCGGGCGTGGTGGCGGGATGCGGCTGGCAAAGCGGCCGTCGGAGATTAACGTGGGGTGGTTGATCCGCCAGACCGAACCGCACATGAACCTGGTGGAATGCTTCGACCTGGAGACGAACACGTGCCCGATCGCGCCGGCGTGCGGGCTGAAGGGGGCGCTCGTGCGCGCCCAGCAGGCGTTCCTGGGCGTGCTGGACAGGTACACACTGGAGGATTTCCGGCCGCACCGCGAGCAGCTCGTCCGGCTGCTGGATGAGTCGTTGCGGCTGGCGAGTGGGGCCGGTGCTTGATGGATGGCGATGGTGGCGTCCCTGGTGTTTGAGTCGCTGGTTCCGGGCTGCGATGGTGCGAGCGAAAGTCGAGGTGCCCTATCCTCACGACCGATCGGGCGGGCGATACTGGGCCAGTGACGGCGGGCGAGGTGGAACGGCCGTCGCCGCCGGTCGCGAGCACAAGCCCGATGCCATGAGGAGCCAGCGAGGTGAGATTCATCCTTCCGATCGGCCTGATCGCAATCCTTGTCCTTCTCGGAGCAGGGGAATCGTCGCGCGCGGCCGAGGACCCGTTTGCGGCACGCACCCACGTCGCGATTCGCGGCGAGAAGTGGTGGATCAACGGCGAGCTGACCAACCACGGCACGCGCGCCGAGGGCCTGCTGATGAACGTGCGGATGGTCAACGCGGTGTTCGAGGACCGCAACCGGCCGGATCGGAAGCCCGATGCGATCACCGACCGGTTCCTCGCACACCTGCCCGACTATGCCGCGAGCGGCGTCAACGCGTTCACGATCTGTCTCCAGGGAGGGATGCCGGGCTACGAGGGGGCGCTCAACTCGGCGTTCGCGCCCGACGGCTCGCTACGCCCGTCGTACCTGGCCCGCGCGGGGCGCGTGATCGAGGCGTGCGACCGGGCAGGGCTGGCGGTCATCCTCGGCTGCTACTACCAGCGGCAGGACCAGACTCTCGCCGATGAGGCTGCATTGAAGGCGGGGGTGGTCAACGTCGCCCAATGGATCCAAGAGCGAGGCTTCCGCAACGTGGTGCTCGAGATCGCCAACGAGTTCGACCACAGCGGCTTCGACCACCGTCTGATTCGTAGCGTCGCGGGCGAGGTCGAGCTCATCCGCCTGGCGAAGAAGACGGCGCCCGGACTGCTCGTCTCGACGAGCGGCCTGGGCCACGGCCGCTATCCGGACGAGCTCGCCGATGCCGCCGACTTCCTGTTGATCCACTTCAACGGCACCAGGCTCGACGACATCCCGCGCCGGATCGCGGCGCTCCGGCGATTCAAGAAGCCCGTCGTCTGCAACGAGGATGAGAAGACGGGCGAGGCCGGCGCGCGGGCCGCGGAGCTGAGCGTCGCGGCCGGCGCCTCGTGGGGTTTCATGGCCGAGAAGGTCAACCAGCATTTTCCCTTCACCTTCGCGGGCCCGGCGGATGATCGGATCGTCTATGCGAAGCTGAAGGAGCTGACGTCGCCCGCCTCGCGGATCGCCTTCGGCACCGGGGAGTACTTTCCGCCCCCCGAATCGCGGGGCGGCTGGCGGAAGCTCGACGATCCGGAATCGATCCGGCGCGTTGCCGGGATGGATCCGCGGAAGCTCGACGAACTGCGGGAGTGGCTGCGCAAATCGGACGATCGGGGCTTCGCGGCCGTCGTGATCCGCAGGGGATACATCGTCCTCCAGGAGGAGCGGGGCAACAGCGCGGTGAGGGATTCCCGCCGGGTTGCCTCGTGCTCGAAGGCCGTGTGCGCGACGGTGCTGGCCATCGCGTCAGAGCAGAGCCGGCAGGGACTTACCCCGCGGCGGATGAACTTCGACGACCGGGCGTTCGACTTCATCCCGTGGGCCCAGCCGCTGAGCGACCCGCGCAAGGCGAAGATCACTGTGAAACAGTTGCTGAACCACACCTCGGGCATCTGCCCCGAGGCGCTGGGAGCCTCAAATGACGGCAAATGGGAATACATCCTGGGCCACACGGGCGACAGGCGGACGGCGAGCCTGGCGTTCGATCCCGGGACGGCCTGCGGCTACTCGACGCATGCGCTGGCGCACGCGGCGCTGGTCTGCGAGAACGTCACCGGCAAGCCCTACGATCGGTTCGCCATCGAGGCGCTGTTCCGGCCGCTGGGGATCGAGCGCTGGTGGTTCCAGTATTACGACGGGGGGCCGAAGTATGGCCGGCATCCGTCGCACGGGCTCGGGATGCCGGCGCGCGACCTGGCCCGTATCGCCTACTGCATGGCCCACGGCGGCCGGTGGGAGGGCCGGCAGGTGATCCCGCGGTGGTTCGTGGAGGAGACCGCTGCTCCCACGCACGACGTCCAGGGGCCGGAGATGCGGTTCAAGCTGAACGCCCAGAGCTTCTCGCACGGCTGGGAGCTGCCGGCCCGTTTGACGGGCGAGAATGGCCGGAGCGGCCGCGGTATCCCGGCGGACGCGCGCTCCAAGCCCGGCTCGGGCGGGCAGCTCATCGCATTTGTGCCGAGCCTCGACCTCGTGATCACCCGCCAGACGGGCAGCAGCGGCGACTGGCAGTATGAGGAGTATCTCCGCAGGGCGTGTGCGGCGGTGATCGACGCCGGCCGCGAGGAGAAAACGCAGGGATCGTCTCGGTCCTCGGACCGAGGCGCTCAGGAGTCGAAGAAGCAGGAGTCCGCAGGCCCCCGGGACGCAAACAGTGGCGATGGTACGGTTCTCGGCATGCAGGGGACTCGCTTCACGCTGAATGGCAGGCCGACGTTCCTGCTGGGTGCCAGCTATTACGGCGGCCTCGGGGCGCCGGAGGCGTTCGTCCGTCAGGACCTCGACGATCTCGGGCGGCGCGGGTTCAACTGGCTGCGCGTCTGGGCGACGTGGTCGGCTTTCGACCATGATATCTCGGCCGTTGATGTTGAAGGTCGGGCTCGCGAGCCGTACCTGGGGCGGCTGCGATGGCTGGTGGCCGAGTGCGATCGCCGGGGGCTGGTGGTGGACGTGACGCTGTCGCGCGGCGACCGGCCGGGAGGCGGAGCGCTGCCGAACTTCGAGGCGCACCGGCGCGCCGTCGAGACGCTGGTCAGCGCGCTGAAGGAGCATCGCAACTGGTATCTCGACCTGGCGAACGAGCGTGACGTCCGCGATGCGCGGTTCGTCTCCGCGGGCGAGCTGCGGAAGCTTCGGGACTTCGTCCGACGGCTCGATCCCCATCGGCTGGTGACGGCCTCGTTCGGCGGCCACGATCTCGACGAGAAGGATCTGCGCGAGAGCCTGATGACCGTGGGTGTCGACCTGGTCGCCCCGCACCGGCCGAGGGATCCGAAATCGCCCGGTCAGACCGAGGCGAGGACCCGTGAGTCCCTGGCGATGATGAAGGCGATTGGCCGGTCGGCGCCGTTGCATTACCAGGAGCCGCTGCGTCGGGGTTACGTGGGCTGGGAGCCGTCGGCCGACGACTTCCTGGAGGACCTGAGTGGTGCCGTCGCGGGCGGGGCGGCCGGCTGGTGCCTGCACAACGGCTCGACCCGCGGCGTCGCCGAGGAGAAGCCCCGGCGTTCGTTCGACCTGCGGGACCGGCGGCTCCTCGATCAGCTCGACGAGCAGGAACGAGGCGTGCTCGAGCGGGCTGCATCGGTGGTGCGTCGGTTGGCCGACGGGGATGGCCCGGGCGCGAAACCGTCGAGGCCGTGAGGATTGCCGCGTGACATGGGAGCCCGTTCCGCCGAGAATGAAAGACGATCGGTGAATCGGAGGAAACAGTCCCGTGGAGGCGAGTGATGTCGATCGGCCGGGGGCTCCCTTTCGTGGCCACGTGTGCCCTCGTGTTCGGAGCGGCGGGGGCGGTGATCGGACTGGTGCTCGGTAACGTGGCGCCCGGATACTACCGGGCTGTCTTCCGGAACGGCCTCGATCCCGCGTTCCGGCCGGAACACGTGGGGCTGGGACTTGGAAGCACGCAGGGGGCGGTTTGCGGGGTGGTCGTCGGTTCGGTGTTTGTTCTCGCCTCGTCACGCGCGAGCCGCGGGCGGGGGAACCCGGTGCCGGAAGCGCCGCGACCGAGGTCCAGATGGGCCTGGTGGCTCATCGCCGCGGCCCTGGTCGCCACGGCCGTTGCCGCGAGTGGCGCGGCCGGATTCATGACAGGCGTCATACTCGGCACGACGGACGTCTACCGGCATGCTGGCGAAGAACGAGCGGCGCAGGTACGGCCGGTCCTCGCGGAGCCAGCGTTCCAGGCCATCGAGATTTCGAGCGGCTCCCAGGGTCAGCTTGAACTCTCTGGCAGCGTGCCGACCGAGGCCGACAGGGCGCGGCTGCTCCAACGACTGCGCTTCCTCTTCGGTGACAGAGACGCTCGGAACGCGGTGAGCAACGTCGATGTCGAACGCAAGTAACCCGGTCCGGCCAGGCGGATCGCGGTGTTTTTCATTCGGACCTGAGACAGGAAGGCATGATTTATGACGATGATGATTGCGAGGACGAGGATGTTTTCGGCCGTGGGACTGCTGGCGGCCCTGGTGGCCGTCGCGCCGGCAAGGGCGGGGGACGGCGATTCGGCCGTCTCGTGGAAGAAGACGACCGTCGAGGGGAAGTTCCGCTCAGAGGGCGTGGCGATCGCCGACGTCAACAGGGACGGCAAGACCGACGTGCTGATCGGCGACTCGTGGTACGAGGCGCCGAGCTGGACGAAGCACGACATCCGCAAGCCGGGCAACTACGGCGACGGGCTGCACAGCTACAGCGACTGCATGTGCTGCTGGACGGACGACGTCAACGGCGACGGGTGGGTGGACCAGATCGTCGTCGGGTTCCCCGGCGCGCCGGCGGCCTGGTACGAGAATCCGAAGGGCAAGTCCGGCCACTGGCCGCGGCACGAGATCTGGCACAGCGCCTGCAATGAGACGCCGCTGTTCACAGACCTGTTCGGCGACGGCCATCGGGTGCTCGTCATGGGCTGGCAGCCCAGGGGCAAGGACAACGAGGGGCAGATGGCCTGGTTTTCCCCCGGCTCTGACGTGGATCAGCCGTGGGAGATGCACGCCATCAGCGAGCCCAGCCGGCCGGGACACGTGATCCCGGGGACGTTCCGGTTCTCGCACGGGCTGGGCGTCGGCGATATCAACGGCGACGGCCGCAAGGACGTCATCTGCACCGGCGGCTGGTGGGAGCAGCCCGAGACCGGCAAGAAGAGCGCATCGGCCTGGACGTTCCACCCGGCGAAGCTGGGCGACGCCGTCGCCGACATGATCGTCTACGACGTCAACCACGACGGTAAGGCCGACGTGATCGCCAGCTCGGCGCACCGGTTCGGCATCTGGTGGTTCGAGCAGGGCGAGGTCAAGGACGGGTCGCCGGTGTTCACCCAGCACGACCTGTTCCCCGACCTTGTCTCCGAGACGCACGCCCAGATCGCCGCCGACATCGACCGCGACGGCCAGCTCGACCTGATCACGGGCAAGCGGTTCTGGTCGCACGGGAAGAACGAGCCGGGGTCGGACAAGCCGGCGCGGCTCTACTGGTTCCAGGCCCGCCGCGGCGGCGACGGCAAGGTGACGTTCACCCCGCGCGAGGTGGACGACGCCAGCGGCATCGGCACCCAGTTCGTCGTGGCGGATTTCAACGGCGACGGGCTGCTGGACATTGTCACGTCGAACAAGAAGGGCGTGTTCGTGCTCGAGCAGGTCGGGTCGAAGAAGTGAGCGCGACCGTCGATTGAACTCAGGGCCAGCGCGGAGATCCGCAGACGAGCGGAAGACGGCGAATCATCAAGGTTAAAGCCATAAAGTCGCGCCCGGATTTCAACCACGAATGGCACGAATACCACGAATGGGAGAGGTCGAATCCCGGTTTTCATTCGTGGACTTCGTGCAATTCGTGGTTAAAAGTATGCGCGTCGATCGATCCTGGCCGCGATGCGCGGCGAGGAACTGGACCACGAATGGCACGAATACCACGAATGGATTGCAGGCGGTTGCTGCTCTCATTCCGCGGGTTTCGGGCGTTCCTCGACCGGTGAGCCCCTCGCTGCGGGATCACCGCGACGGCGGTCCGATGTGGAAGGGCAGGGCGACGGTCTCGCTGGTGATGCGGCGGGTGATCGGGTGGACGATATCGACCTCGAACGGACGCGCCACGCTATTGCCGGCGGGGTCCTCGAGGTCGGTGCCGATCAGCAGGCGATAATTGCCGGGTTTCCAGGGAGCGGATGGGGTGAACCGCCAGGCCGTTTCCTCGTCGCCCACCGCGACGGTCCCCTCGACCTGGCGGTCGGAGCCGTCTCGGACGGCGATCAGGCGGTCGAGCAGGGCGCGGTCGAGCGGATCGGGGAGGCGGACCTCGAGCGCGTCGCGCGAGCCGGGGGCCGGCGGGCGGACGGTCCAGGTCTTCGGGTCGGGCGAGGTTTCGTCGGCAGGGCCCGCGCGGAAGGCCTTGCGGAAGCCGGATGCGAGCGGCCGGCCCGTGGCGTCGGTCCAGCCAGGGTCGATCACCAGCTCGTACGAGCGGCCCGATTCGAGCACCGGGCCGACCTCCTCGCGCGGCTTGAGTCCGCGCTTGATGCGGCCGGGGTCGAAAAGCAGGGTGAACCGCCGGCCGTCGCCCGACCACAGTTCCTCGTCGAGCTCGAGGAACGGCGCATCGACCGCCTTGCCGGCCGAGTCGAGCAGGCGGATGTGCCCATAGGCTTCGCCCCGGCTCATCGGGGCCGAGAAGTGGATGTAGAACCGCAGCAGGTTCTCGGGGAGCACGACCCGCGAGGGATATACGGCCGTCACGGTCGTCGCCGGGCCGGCGGACGGCTGGGCAAACGAGAAGTCGGCCGTCTGAGGGTCGCCGGGCGGCGAGCTGGGATTCGGCGGGCTGCCTGCCGCAGACCTGTCGAGCAATCGCGTCGCTTCCGCCAGCCGCGCCGGGTGAAACTCGGCGCGGTAGCGGACGCCGGGCTCGAGCGGGAATCGCGGCTGGAACCGGATCGCGTCGCCGACGACCCGGTAGGTGCCCAGGAGCGGCGGTACAGGCTCGGTCCTTGATGGATTATTGTCCTGTCGGACAACGCGGACGGACAGGAACCGAGCCCAGACATCGGGGGCCGGAGTCGAATCGCGGAGGACCTGGAGCGTTCGGGGGTTCACGCGGACGACTTCGGCCAGGCTCTGGCGCGGGTGGTCGGAAGTCTTCCACCTGAGTTCGGGCGCGCGAAACGCCGGGCCGGACGTGCACGGACCGGGTGCGAGCGCCGGCTGGGCGGGAGCCTGCGGGACGCATCCGGCGGTCGCCAGGATCGCCCCGCAGGCCAGCCAGGAGGGTAGCGAACGGAGCGGAATCACGGCAGCTCGATCGTGTCGAGGTCGGTGGCGTCGCCCTGGCTGGTGAGGATCACGGCATGCTGGTCGTCGAGTTGGTCGAGCTGGACGACGCCCTTGAGCTCGGCGATCTTGTCGAAGGCCACACCCTTGGTCCCGCCGCCCGCCACGTGCTGGGTGATCGGCTCGGCCGAGCCGGCGCCATCGGCGTGGATCTTCATGACGCCCCGGCTGTTGTTCGCCAGCAGGATGAAGTCCTTGCCGTCCTTTCTGTAGACGATCATGTCGAGCGGGCGGTTGCGGTTGCCCAGCTCGGCGATGGTCTTGCCCATGACGTGGGCGCCGGCCTTGAGGTCGGCGACGGGCACCTTCACCAGCGGCGTGCAGGTGTAGGCCGCGAGCAGATAGGGCTGATTGTCGATCCGGTAGGCGACGAAGGTCCGGATCGGCGAGCGGGTCTCGAGCTGCCCGTGCGCGCCGTGGTAGATCTCGATCGAGGCGCCGTCGATCCCCTCGGGGCTGAACGGGAAGGGGATGGCGATCAGCCGCGACGAGAACTCCTCGTTCGACAGCCCGGCGAGGAACAGGCGGCCGTCGACATAGGCCAGGTCGGTGATCGACTCGCTGCGAGGATCGGGACCGCGGCGGGTGGCGTTGCCCCTGGCGTCGGCATTCCCGGGCGCGGGGGCGTTGGGGACCTCGGCGCGGGCGAACCGGACGTTGTCGAGGCCCAGCTCGTCGAGCTTGCCGTCGGCATTGATCCGGACGATCACGGGCAGGGCGTTCGGCCCTCGGCCGCGGGAGACCGACAGGTAGACCGTCCCTGAGGCCGGATTCACGGCCAGGTCGTTGATCTGGACATTGCGAACGTCGGTGCCCAGCATGCCCGCAACCTTGCCGGCGACGTCCTTGACCCGGACCGGCTTCTTCGTGGCGACGGCCGCACGGTCGCCCGTGTCGATGGCGAAGACAGCGGCCCCCCTGGTGTCGCCGACGAACAGGATGCCGTCGGGCCCGAAGGTCAACGGGCCGGCCGACTTGATGTCGGGCTTGCCGGACTTGAGGCTCGCCGTCGGCTCGGACGCGGCCGCCATCGCGGCCCCCAGGCCGATCAGCGACACCGCCGCCGCCACGGCCGCCGCGCGCTTGCGCATTCTCGTCATCGGTGAAACTCCCTCGCTGGTGGAATCCGTCGACTCGAACACATCCACTGCCGGACATCATCCGTAGCGACGATTATCCCCGGTCCGGCCCCGGTTTCAACGGTGCCGGCGCGTCCGCCCTGGATTTGGCGTGTGTTTTCGCCCCGGGAATACGCCTGGGGCCTATAGGGACATCCACTCAGGGACACAAGGGTTTGCAAGCTTGATGGCGGTGGCGAATCCTGGCCGGCGACGCTCGGAGGACTCGGATGATGCTGTGCTCATTGGTGTTAAGCCTGGCAATCGTGACGAGTCAATCGGATGATGACCGAGCGGCCTACGAGTCGGCTGTGGCGAAGGCCGGGCCGGATGCCAGATCGCAGGTGCAATTGGCATTGTGGTGCGAGGCGCGCGGGCTGACGGCCGAGCGGATGAAGCACCTGGTGGCGGCGGTGTCGCGGGACCCGTCCGACGCGAAGGCGCGGGGATTGCTGGGCCTGGTCGCCTACCGGGGGAAGTGGGAACGGCCGGAGGACGTTGCCCGCGAGGCCGGGGGCGGCCCGAAGCAGCGGGCGCTTCTGGATGAATACGTCCGTCGCCGTGCCCAGGCCCCCGACAAGGTCGAAGACCAGTGGAGGCTAGCGCTCTGGTGCGACCAGCAGGGGCTCAAGGCGCAGGCGATCGCCCATTTCCACGCCGTGATCCGCCTGGACCCGCGGCGGGAGGCGGCCTGGCGGCATCTGGGATTCAAGAAGGTGGGCAATCGCTGGGTCAAGCCCGAGTGGCAGGCGGCGGCGCGGCGCGAGGCCGAGGCGCAGACCCGGGCGAACCGGCGCTGGAGGCCGCAACTGGAGCACTGGCGGGCGGGCCTGGCCAGCGGGGTCAAGGGGCGGCAGGCGACCGCCGAGGCCGGGCTGGCCGGCGTGACGGAGCCCCGGGCGGTCCCGATGGTCTGGGCGGTGTTCGCCAACAGCGGGACCGAGGGACAGAGGACGGCCGTACGTGTGCTCGGCCAGATCGATGCGCCGGCGTCGTCGAAGGCGCTTGCGATCCTGGCCATCTCGACCGGGGCGGCCGACGTGCGGGGCGAGGCCATAAAGATCCTGCATACGCGCGAGCCGCGGGATTTCGCACCGCTGCTGGTGGGCATGATCCAGGACCCGATCAAGTACCAGGTCAAGAAGGTCGCGGGGCCGGGGAAAGCGGGCGAGCTGACGATCAAGGACGGCTCGACGAATCGCAAGCGGGTCTATACCCCGCTCGCGGAACCCAAGATCGCGCTGGGGCCGAATGACCGGGTCGCGGTCGACCCGGCGACGGGCCTGCCAGTGGTCGATCGGATGGTCGGATACTACCAGAATCCGCTCCAGTCCCCCCTCTCTCCGCAGGGGGCGATGGCGTTCATGGGCGTCACACCGCCGCCGAGTGGCGCGCAGGTCGCCGGCATCCTGAATCGGGCCGGACTGCCCGGGGCCCAGAGTCAGCAGCTCGGCCGGACGATCGCCGGCAATGCCGCGTCGTCGTACCAGATGCAGATGAACGAGTTCAATTTCATGGCGAATTACACGGGCATCGGCCCAAATGGCTTCAATCTCGTCCAGACCGAGACGGTCCAGATCCCTATCGGCCAGATGCAACTGCAAGCCCGGAGGTCGGCCGAGGCCGCGGAGAACCAACTCGAAGCGGACGTCAAGGCGCTTGAGTCGCACAACACGTCGGTGCTCCGGACGAACCGACTGGTGCGCGAGCTCCTCTCCGAGGCGATCGGCGTCGACAAGGGAGATGACCGAAACGCATGGACAGACTGGCTGGCCGATCTGCTCGGATTTGTCCTCGCCGAACGGCCGGAGCCCGCCGGGGAGAAGACCGTCGTCGAGGAGGTGCCACTCTCCTACCGGCCTGAGGCTGCGCCGATCGTCGTGCAGCAGAAGGGGATCGGGATCGCCTACAATCGTGCGTGCTTCGGCCCGGGGACACCGGTGAGGACGATGGACGGCCTCCATCCGATCGAGTCGATCCGCCCGGGCGATTCGGTGCTCGCGCAGGACACACAGACGGGGGCGCTCAGATTTGAGCCGGTCGTCGAGGTCCATCACAACCCGCCCGACGCGCTGTACCACATCGCTCTGAAGGGAGGCGAGTGGATCATGGCCACGGGCATCCAACGGCTGTGGAAAGCCGGCAACGGGTGGACGATGGCCAGTGCTCTCAAGCCGGGGGACTCGCTGCGGACGCCCGGTGGCCTGGCGCGGGTCGAGTCCGTTTACGCCGAGAACAGGCAGCCGGTGTACAATCTTCTGCTAGCGGAGGGCGATAGCTATTTTGCGGGGAAGACAGGCGTGCTGGCGCACGATAGCAGCATGATCAAGCCGGTCCTCGAGCCATTCGACGCCGTGGTAGCACCCACGGTGGAGCGGCCGTCTCCGGCCACCCAGCGGATGCGGACCAACGCCAGGCATTGAGAGGCTGACCAGATCCGGGAGCGAGGGTGTGATGATCACGTTCCTGCTTCTCCTCGCCGTTCAGGTCGCGAATGACGGGACGAGCGGCAGGGGCGCCGCGGATCGGGTGGCCTGTCGCGGGTCGAGACGGTCGATGCGGAGAACGAGCAGCCGGTGTACAATCTCCAGGTGGCGGAGGGTGAGAGCTACTTCGTGGGGAAGGCGGGCGTGCTGGCGCACGACAACAGCTCGATCATCCCGATCCTCGAGCCCTTCGACGCCGTCGCGCAGCCGGCGGCCGAACCCGCGGCCCCGGGCCGACCCAGGCATTCCGTGCTCGGTCGGTGACCCTCGGGTCCGATCCATCGAATCACCGGGAGTCCCGATTCATGCTCGCGATCCTCCTGGCCTGCCTCGGCCTCGTGACAGGTGACGATTCTGGGAAGACCTCGCCGAGCCAACCGACGGACGTCGCCTCTTACCGCGCCGCCGCCGAGAAGGCGGGGCACGACGCCCGGGCGCACGTCCGGCTGGCGCTCTGGTGCGAGGCACACGGCATGAACGCCGAGCGGCTCAGGCACCTCGGCCTGGCGGTGGCATACGATCCAGCCAATACGCTGGCGCGCGGTCTCCTGGGTATGGCCAACTACAAGGGAACCTGGGGGCAGCCGGAGGACATCGGCAAGAAGATCGACGAGGATCCCGCGCGTCGGGCCGTGGTGGACGAGTATCTCGCCCGCCGGGCGCGGACGCCGCTGAAGGCCGACGAGCAGGCGAAGCTGGCGTCCTGGTGCGAGGGCAAGGGGCTGAAGGAGCAGGCGATCGCGCATTATTCCGAGGTGGTGCGTCTGGCCCCGCGTCGCGAGGCGGCGTGGCGGCACCTGGGATTCAAGAAGGTCGGCAAACGCTGGGTCAAGCCCGATGACCTGATCGCCGAGCGCCAGGAGGCCGAGCGGCAGAAGCACGCCGATCGGCTGTGGAAGCCGAAGCTGGAGCGGATCCGCGACGGGCTGGATAGCCGCGATCCCGCGCGGCGGGCCCGGACCGAGGAGGCGATCGCCGAGATCACCGACCCCCGGGCCGTGCCGATGATCTGGGCCGTCCTGATTCGCGGCAATGAGCGCGCGCGGCTGGCGGCGGTGCGGATGCTGGGCCAGATCGACGGCCCGGCGGCCTCGAACGCGCTGGCCGCGCTGGCGATCTTCAACCCGTCGCCGGAGGTCCGCGCCCGCTCGCTTGAGCTCCTCTCTCGGCGCGACCCGCGCGACGTGATCGGCCGGCTGATCGGCATGATCCGCAAGCCGTTCAGGTACGAGGTGCGTCGGGTCGACGGGCCCGGATCGGTCGGACGGCTGTTCGTCGAAGGGGAGCGGTACAACATCCAGCGGTTCTACGACGACCCGGCGGTCAATCCGGCCTTCCTGCCGCCGCGGTTGTTCGCGCCATCGGTCCCGTTCGACCCGTTCAGCGTCCAGAACATGATATTGGTCTCGTCGGTGATGAACGGGATGTCGATCTCGCCGGGCCCGTCGGCCGCGTCGGTCCAGCAGACGGCCCGGGCACTGGCCGCCAACCCGCACAATGCCGCGGCCATCGTCAAGAACGCGCAGGGGGCGTCCCCGTCGGCCCCCACGGCAGGGAGCAACCTGGCCTATCAGCTCCTGGCCGAGGCGGCGTACCGCGACATGGAGATCGGCGAGGTCTACCGGGAGGCCGCGCAGAACACCGCGATCCAGCAGCAGCGCCTTGCGCGGGACGTCCAGGCCGTCGAGGCGACCAACGGCACGATCAACGAGCTCAACCGCCGCGTCCTGCCGGTGCTGGGCATGATCACCGGCCAGGATCTCGGCGCCGAGCCCGAAAAGTGGAAGGCCTGGTGGACCGACCAGCTCGGCTATGTGTACGAGTCGAACATGCCCGAGACCAAGCCGACGTTCACCGACGCGGTCGACGCGCCGTTCACGGTCGGCACGTCGCACACGGCCTGCTTCGCGGCCGGGACGCCGGTGGTCACCCTGTCGGGTCCCCGGACGATCGAGTCGATCCAGGCGGGCGATCAGGTGCTTGCGCAGGATCCCGTGGATGGTCAGCTCCGCTTCCGGCCGGTGCTGGCGGTGCATCGCAACCGGCCGACGGACACGTTGCGAATCGCCGCCGGGGACGAGACGATCGTCGCGACCGGAATCCACCGCTTCTGGAAGCCCGGCAAGGGGTGGGCGATGGCCCGCGACCTGAAGGCGGGCGACCGACTGCGGGCCGTCGGCGGGACCGTCGTGGTCCGCGCGGTCGGGCCAGGGCCGAGGCAAGAGGTCTACAACCTCGACGTCGACGAGGACCGCGACTTCTTCGTCGGCCAGGGCCGGCTGCTGGTCCACGACTTCAGCTTCGTGAATCCGGTGCTGAACCCCTTCGACCGCGAGCCCGACCAGGCCGCGCCGCCGTCGCCGTCGCGACCGGCCTCGATGCTGGGGCACGCCGGGAAGTAGCCGCGGCGAAGGCTCGGGCCGATTGTATTTCTCCCTCGCCGTCGCGCCGAACCGCGACGATTCTCAGCACCGAGGTGATCGTTCCATGCCCCGGGTCGTTGTCTTCGGATCGAGCAACACGGATATGACGGTGCGGCTGCCGGCGTTGCCGGCGCCAGGGCAGACAATGCTCGGCCGGTCCTTCCTGACCGCACCCGGCGGAAAGGGGGCCAACCAGGCCGTGGCGGCCAGACGCGCGGGGGCCGAGGTGGTCTTCGTGACGGCCGTCGGCGACGACGACCTCGGACGTTCGGCGCTCGAGGGATACCGCCGGGAGGGGATCGACGTCCGCTTTGCGCGAGTCGTGCCGGGGATGGCCTCCGGCGTGGCGCTGATCTTCGTCGACGACCGCGGCGAGAACATGATCGGCGTGGCCTCGGGTGCCAACCTGGCGCTGGCGCCCGAGGATGTCGACCGCCTGCCGGACGAGCTATTCCGGGCGGGGGACGTGCTGCTGGCGGGGCTGGAGATCTCGGTGCCGACGGCGCTCCGCGCCCTGGAACGCGGCGAGGCGGCCGGGATGCTGACGATCCTCAATCCGGCACCGGTGCCGGAGCTGTCGACATCCGACGCCCGCGCGCTGGTCGCGGCGGCGCGAGTGGTCACGCCGAACCAGGCCGAGGCGGAGGCGCTGGCCGTGGCGGCGGCCGTTCCGGTGGGTCATGATGGAGTGTCCGGCACTCCGGAGGCGACGGGTCGGTATGGCGAGGCGGCGGCCGCCGCCCGCCGATTGCTCTCAGCCGGGGCGCAGGAGGTGGTGGTCACGCTCGGGTCGGGGGGATGCCTGGCGGCGTTCGCCGAGCGGGGTTTCCAGGTGATACCCGCGGTGTCCGTCGAGGCGGTGGATACCGTCGGCGCCGGCGACGCCTTCACCGGGGCGCTGGCGGTCTCGCTGGCTGAGGGACGACCGTTTGGTGAGGCGGTCGATTGGGCGTGCGCCGCCGCGGCACTCGCCGTCACGCGAGCCGGCGCCCAGCCGTCGTTGCCTCATCGTCGCGAGATCGACGAACTGGCGGCGCGGGTTCCGGCGGCCAGATAAGCGGTCGCGAGCGGACCGAGGAAACCATCGAGCAGGGGGGCGGGTGATGCCGATTCGGCCGGATCTGGGGTGGTGGATGCTGATCGCCGCGGCCGCCGTGGGGTGGCTGCAACTGGCCCTCCCCGACGCGGCGAGAGCCCAGGGCCACGACCGGCCGTCGGGCCCGCTGCACAAGACGCGATCGGCCGTGATGGCCCGCAACGGCATGGCGGCGACCAGCCAGCCCCTGGCTACGGCGGCCGCGATCCGCGTGCTCCAGCAGGGGGGTAACGCGGTCGATGCGGCGATCGCGGCGAATGCCGTGCTGGGCGTGGTCGAGCCGATGTCGTGCGGGATCGGCGGCGACCTGTTCGCGATCGTCTGGGACGCGAAGTCGAAGAAGCTGGTGGGCCTGAACGCCAGCGGACGAGCCCCGGGGGCCGCGACGATCGAGCTGTTCCGGGCGAGAGGGCTTGAGCATATCCCCGAGCATGGCTCGCTGAGCTGGTCGGTGCCGGGGTGCGTCGACGGCTGGGACCAGCTTCGCCGACGCTTCGGCACCCGGTCGTGGCCCGAGCTGCTCGCCCCGGCGATCGAATGTGCCGAGCTGGGCTTCCCCGTCAGCGAGGTCATCGCGGCGGACTGGCACCTGGCTGAGCCGAGCCTGGGCAAGATCCCCACCTCGGCCGCTTGCTACCTGCCCGGCGGCCACGCGCCGGCGGCCGGGTCGATCTTCCGCAACCCGGCCCTGGCACGCTCGTTGCGGGCGATCGCGCGCGACGGGCGGGATGCGTTCTACACCGGGCCGCTGGCCGACGCGATGGTCCGGTACTCGCAATCCGCCGGAGGGCTGTTCACGCACCAGGATTTCGCCGAGCACACCAGCACGTTCGTTGACCCGGTGTCCACGAATTATCGCGGATACGACGTATGGGAGCTGCCGCCGAATACCCAGGGAATCGCCGCGCTCCAGATGCTCAACCTGCTCGAGCCGTTCGACCTGAAGGCGATGGGGCCGCAGTCGGCCGACGCGCTGCACCTGATGATCGAGGCCAAGAAGCTGGCCTACGAGGACCGCGCCAGGTACTACGCCGATCCCGCCTTTGCCCGGGTTCCAGTCGCCGAGCTGATCTCCAGGACCTATGCCGATCGCAGGCGGTCGTCGATCGATCCGAAGCACGCCGCGGCGCACCCGACGTCCGGCGAGCCCGCGCAGGCCGACACGATCTACATGACGGTCGTGGATCGCGACTTCAACTGCGTCAGCCTGATCCAGAGCAACTTCCACGGGTTCGGGTCGCAGCACGTCCCGGGCGACCTGGGTTTCGCGATCCAGAACCGCGGATGCCTG
>DAIDHB010000192.1 GCA_027452145.1 Planctomycetales bacterium | reverse complement strand
GCGCCCGCGCCGCTGAGCGCCGCGCAGCTCCGGCGCGCCCACGTCGAAGCCCTGCTGGCCCAAGGGGAGCCGCCGCCCCCCGCCGCCGAGCTGCGGCAGTCCGGAGGCTACGAGGCGCTCCACGACATCGTCCACGACCCGCGGGTCGCGCCCGGCACCCGGGCCCGCGCCCTCGGCGCCATGGCCGAGTTGGACGATGCCCGCGGGATCGCCGAGCTGCACGACGTGCTGAACGCGCCGGACAGCTCGCCGCTCTTCGTCCGGACCGCGCTCTTCGGTCTGGCGCGCGCGCAGGGGGCGGCCGCCGTGCCCGACGTCGCGGCGCGCCTCGACAGCCCGGACACGACGATCCGGATCGCCGCCGCGGAGGCACTCGGGCAGATCGGCGGCCCCGATGCCCGCGACGCCCTCCAGAAGCAGCTCGACGCCGAGATCGATCCGGACGTTCGCGCGGCCCTCCAGCGCGCGCTCGCCAAGGCTGCGCCCTGACGCACCGCTTGCAGCCCGTCCGCGCAGCCCGCCTCGCTCCGCCGCAGCCCTTGCGCGCGCCCATCGGCCAAGTCCCCGCCTGGACGGGAAAGGCCCGCATGGCCCGCCCATTGCAGTTTGCAAATATCCTCAACTGCTGATTCGCCGCCGCCAACCGGGAGACCGTATGGGCAAGCGTATCGCCATCGTCGGATCGAACTTCGCGGGGCTCACCGCCGCGGTCGAGCTGAAGAAGCGTCTCGGGAAGGAGCACGAGGTCGTCGTCCTGTCGCGCACGGACGAGTTCCTCTTCAATCCCTCGCTCATCTGGGTCCCGTTCGGCCTGCGCGAAAAGAAGGACGTGACGTTCCCTCTTGCGCCGATCTTCGAGAAGTACGGCATTCCATTCCAGCACGCGGCGGTCACCGCGATCGACCTCGCCGGCCGGCAGGTCGTGACCGCGAACGGCACGACGGCTTACGACTTCCTCGTCATTGCAACCGGGCCCAAGCTCAATTTCACTGCAATCCCTGGCCTCGGCCCGCACGAGGGGTATACCCAGTCGATCATGAACTGGGAGGGGGCGGCCCTCGCCCGCACCGCGTTCGAGAAGTTCCTCGAGGCGCCCGGGCCGGTGATCGTCGGGGCGGTCCAGGGGGCGGCCTGCTTCGGCGCGGGGTACGAGTTCCTCTTCAACATGGCCTACCAGCTCGACAAGCACGGGCTCACGAAGAAGGCGCCACTGACCTGGCTGACCGCGGAGCCGTTCCTCGCCCACTTCGGCATCGGCGGGTTCGGCGCCGGGACCAAGATGACCGAGACGTTCTTCGGCAGGAACGGCATCGAGGCGATCACGAACGCGACCGTCCGCGAGGTCCGGCCGGGCGAGGTGCTCCTCGAGGACGGCCGAAAGCTGCCCTTCGCGTACGCCATGCTCGTCCCGTCCTTCCTCGGCGTCGACGCGGTCCGCTCCTGCAAGGACATCACGACGCCGGCCGGCTTCGTGAAGGTCGACGCCCACTATCGCACCGAGGCTTACCCCGAGGTCTACGCCGCCGGCGTGGCGGTCGCGATGGACCCGCCGGGCAAGACCCCGGTCCCCTGCGGCGTCCCCAAGACCGGTTACCTCTCGGAGGAGATGGCGAAGGTCGTCGTCCACAACATCGTCGCCACGATCCGCGGAGAGCCGCTCGTCGCCCTCCCCCCGGCGAGCATCGACGCGAAGTGCGTCCTCGACGCGGGCAACGGCGGGATCGTCATGCTCGGCGATCACTTCCTCGGCCCCCGCAAGCGCGAGTGGCTCATCCCCGGCCCCGAGGCGCACTGGGCGAAGCTCGCCTTCGAGAAGTACTTCCTCGCGACTCGGCGGCGCGGCCGGGTCTAGCCCTGCCCGCGAGTTGGGGAGGGAATCTGGGTATGATGGCCGCGATGTCCATCAAGCCCTTCGCATCGGTGGCCGCGACCGCGATCCTGCTCCTCGGCTGCCCGGGCACGCCGTCCTCCGCCGATGCGGGCGCAGACGCGGGCCTGACGGGCGGCGGGGGCGACGCCGGCGTCTGCTTCGCTCACCTGCACGCCTGCGACGGCACCGCGCCCTGTTGCGACACGGGCGATTACTGCGATCCCACGGGCCTCTGCCTGCCCGCCTCGGTGACGGATGGAGCGTCCAGCGGCACCTCGGGCGGCACCGACGGCGGGACGGTCCTGCCTCCGTCCGACGGCGCGAGCTGGCGCGAGGAAGCGGTCGCCTCGGGCATCGTCGCGCTCGGCTCCGTCTCCGCGCCTTCGCCCGCGTTGCAACTCGCGACCGGCACCGGCCCGGGCGTCGGGGCTCTGCTCTCCCGCTCCGCCGACGCCGGCTGGATCCTCCTCCCGGGATTCCCACCCTCCGGGGCGCTGTCCGATGTGTGGGCCGATCCCGCTGGCGATCTCTTCGCGGTAGGCCGCACCGACGGCGGAGCCGGCCTGCTGTTCGCGGGCACCCTCGACGGCGGCGTGACGACGCCGACGCTGGACGGCGGGCTGCCCTTCGTTTCGCTCGACTCGGTCGTCGGCCTGGGCCCGGCCGACGCGCTCGCCATCGGACAACCACTGGCAGGAGCCCCGCTCGCCGCGCTGCACCTCGCACCAGACGGCGGACTCGCGTCCGAGCCGCTCCCGCCCGAATTGACGCGCGCGTACCGGCTCGCCGGCGGCGCCGACGGCGGCCTGGTCTACGCGCTGGCGCTCTCGACCGATCCGACGCTACCGCCATGGGTGCTCGTCCGGCGAAACGGCATCTGGGCCACGCTGCCGGAGGTCTTCGGGGCGCAGAACCTGTCGGACCTGACGGTGGGGCCGACCGGCGATGTCGTCGTCGTCGGCGACGACGGCAACGGCAACGGGCTGGCTTTCGCGCTCGGCGACGGGGGCTTCGCCCCGCTCCCGGGCCTGCCCCAGATCGCGCCGCTCACGGCCGTCAGCGAACCGGGGTCCGGTGAGCTCTTCGTCGCCGCCGCCCCTTTGAACGGCGCCGCCGCGCTCCTGCGCTTCGACGGCGGCGTCTGGTCCAGCGAGACCCTTCCCGCGGACGCGCTCCGAATCGACGCGATCGCGGGCGACGACCTGGGCGACGTGTTCGCGGTGGGCGTCCGGAGCTGCAGCGGCTGCCCCGGCTATCCGCTCGCGCTGCGCCGCGTCCCCTGAGGGATCAGCCGCCGCTGCCGGCGTCGGGAACGGGCGGGCAGCAGACCATCCCAACGCCGCACGTCGCGGTGTAGTTGGTCGTGCACGCGGCGGTCGCGACGCAGGTCGTGGCGTTCGGGCAGGTCGAACCGCCGCACGCTGCGAACAGCGCGAGCGCGGCGACGACCGAAGCAATCCTGGCGGTCATTTGGCTTGGCTCCGGTCGGCTAGTTGAACTGGGTGAAGGAATCGAGCGTGTACTTGATCGGGAGCTGGGCACCGAAGGCACCGCCCGGGAAGTTGCCGTCGTCCTGCCCGGCGACCACGTCCGAGTTGTAATTGAGCATGATCTGGTTGGTCACGATGTGCGTGTCCTGCTCTGCGACCACCCAGGCGTTCCGGTCCTGGATGTAGGCCCAGATGTAGCGCTTGCCGTCGGGCCCGACGACCTGGTTGAGCTGCTGCGGATCGGGGATGTTGCGCGGGTCATACGTGCAGTTCGCGGTCGTCGTGCAGTTGCAGGCGATGGCGTTGCCGCTCCCGTCCAGGCAACCGGCCCCGGTGTACTGGTGCTCCACCGCGATGTTCTGGAAGAAGCTCAGGAAGTCCTGTTCGCGCTTGAAGCCCCAGCCGCCGATCCAGTTGCGGATCGCCTGGTTGGGGAAGGCCGGGTCGTGGGTGTCCTGGGCGAAGATCGCGACCGAGAGCGGCTGGTAGTACGGGAAGACGTTCGGCACGCCGCCCAGCATAGTCGTGACGCCCCACTGCGTCAGGTCGTTGAACGAGCTGTCGCCCAATCCCTCGTACCAGGCAATGTACTGTCCCGCCGTCTGGGTTGGATCGAAGTTGGTGATCGCCTGGTACATACCGTTGAAGGCGAACATGGCGAAGTCCTTGTCGAGGATGATGCCCTGCTGTGCGACGTCGCCGTAGTACGGATCGTAGCTCGTCGCCGCCGGCCGATCACTCTCGGACTGCTCGATCATCGCGAGGTGGTACGCCGCCGCCATCTGGTTCGCGGCCGAGATCTCGGCGTTGAACTTGTCGGTGAGCTGGTTGAAGTAGTCGACGTCGCTCTGTCCTCCGTTCGGACAGAGATCCGCCGACGGGCTCGCGCCGCCGCACGGGTTCGTGAGGCCGATCCGGCGCAGCGTCGTCGTAATCTCGGCGCTGCTCCAGTCGTACGCCCAGACCGAGAGGAACCGGTTCAGGTCGCCGAAGAGCGCCGCCGGCGCGTCGGCGTACGTCGAGTCGTCCCAGAACTTGTGGTAGCTGCGGCTGTTGCGCCACTGGTACTCCCACTCGTAGCCGTCGAGGGAGTTCGCCACGATCTCGCTCGGCGTGCGGCCGAGATCGCCCTGGCGGCAGAAGGGCGTGTACTTCATGTGGGCCTCGTTGCAGAAGAGGAACGTCATCTCGTTCCCGCTCTTGTCGAAGCCCAGCGGATCCTTCCAGGGGTGGTTCGAATCGACCTCGCCGCTGACGTTGCAGCCCTGGCCCGAGCAGGCCGGGCCGTTCGGCGTCGTGTTGGCGTAGATCCAGGCGATCGCGCCCTTGTCGTACGGACCCCAGTCGGGGTTCGCGAAGCTCAGCCGGTCGATCGAGGCGTTGTACTCCATGATCGACGAGGCGTGGATCGTCGGCACGCAGCCGGCCGCGAGCGGATTCCCGCCCTGGGTTCCGTCGCAGGTGGCGGCGGGCGTCCCGCCGATCGCGTAGGCCGGGTAGTGCGGCGCGTCGATCGACGCCATGAAGTTGTGCGTCAGGCCGAGGGAGTGGCCGAACTCGTGGAACTCGACCTGGCCCCAGTACGCCTGGCTGATGTCGTTCTGCCACTCTTCCTTGGTCTGCCACGCGCCGGAGCTGTGCGCACCGCAGACGCGCGACGCCTGGTCCGCGACGTTCTCGAAGGCGAGCGAATCCAGGCCGTCGAGCCGCATGCCGAGCTGCCCGTGCTGCCAGGTCCGGTTGTAGAGGTAGTCCTTGTGCGCCTGCCAGAGCTTGCGGAAGTTGTCCGCGCCGGAGGCCATCTCGGCGAGGCTCGGCAGCCCGCTCGCGCCCATGTACGGCCAGCCGGTGCCGCTCCCGGCGTTCAGGTTCGCCGCCGCCTGCTGGAAGGCGTACTCGTTCTGGAGGTCCTGCCAGGCGCTGCTCGGCGGGCCGTAGAGGCCGTTTCCCCCTTCGGGGATGACGTACGGGTTCTGGGCCGGATCCGCGTAGACCTCGTACGGCAGGAGCGCGTAGAACGCGTGGAAGAAGTCCGCGTCGTTCGTCTGGCTCGGCCAGGCGATGAAGTTGCGCGGGCCCAGGTTGCCGTACTGGCCCTGCGGCAGCCCCAGGTACTGCTGCATCTTGCCGAAGACCGTCGAGGTCCCGTTGTGAACCGCCGCCTCGACGACCGACTGGATCGGCAGGGTCGAGCCCGACTCGCAGTAGAGCGTCGCCGTCGTCCCGTCCTGCTTCTGGACGGTCACCGGGCACGAGCCGGCACTCTGGGTCGCCGCGCAGTTGGTCGCGAGCGTCGGATCGGTGATCGTCGGCGTCGCCGGCCACTCGTTCGGGTCGTTGACCGAGTCCTGGGCGCCGACGCCTTGCAGGAACGCGTTGACGCGCTGCGTGTAGTAGTCCTGGAACGAGAACATGTTGTACGCGATGTTCGCCGACAGCATCTCGCCGGTCCGGTAGTCGACGTCGAACTCGGTCACGCCGGCGAACGTCTCCTGCGAGAACTGGTCGGCCATCCAGACGAGGAAGTTGTAGCGGATGTCACCGTACTCGCGCGGCCCCTGGCCGGGCGCGAGACCCGCCGGGTCGTCGTACTCCTTCACCGAGACGCGGGCGGGCATGCCAGCAGCCGCGAGGACCGCGTTCGTGCGATCGACGACACCGACGTTCGCATCCGTGAAGAAGTGCTTGTAGGCGGGGTCGAAGCCGCGGGCGAAGTACCAGACGATCGGCTTCTGCGGATCGAAGCGCGTCACCTGCTCGACCGAGGCGACCATGCCGCTGACCGGATCGAGGTTCTCGGTGATGTTCGGGAAGAAGCCGTACTTGTGGTGCATCCCGTCCTTCTCGTCGAGGACCATCGGCTGGTAGGTCACGGCCGAGAGCGGCTTCTGCCGCATCATCGAGTACATCATGTTGATCGTCACGCTCTGCTTGCCGAGGGCCGCCGCCTGCTGGCCCAGCGTCCCGTACGAGAAGACGCAGGTCGGGTCGTCCCAGACGAGCGGCAGGGTCACGCTGACGGTCCACTGCATGTAGTTGTTCGCCTCGTCCACGAGGAACGATCCCGGCACGAGGGTCGTCGAGACGTCCGCCGAGTCGACGCAGTGGCCGAGCATGTTCCAGTAGGCTTCGCCGAGCGGGGCGAGATCGCTCATGTCGTTCTTGTCGAAGTCGACCTGGACCCACTCGCGCTGCTGCCAGTCGGCTTCGGTGTTGGTCACGTACTGGTTGGTCAGCTCGCCGTCGAGGTTCGGGTAGTACAGCAGGTCGACGTTGGTGATCGGCCAGGCATTGACGACCGTCGGGTTGTTCTCCGGCGACTGCGGGTCGGTCGCGGCCATTTCGCGCGTCGACACCATCTGGAGCTTGTCCTCGGTGATGGTGAAGCGGACCGGGATCGCGCCCGAATCGATGCCGGGCGAGATGCCCCACGACGCGCTCCCGAGCGGGTTCGGCGTCGAGATCGAGACGATCGTCCCCTTCAGCCACCAGCCCGGGTCGGGCGTCGTCGCGTTGGGCGCGCCGACCAGGAAGTCCTTGCGGAGGTACTGGTGCTCGTTGGGGACCCCGTTGCGGGCGGGCCGGGTCTGGACGCAGGCGACGGCCTGGAACAGGCCGGCGGCGACGAGCAGCAGTCGCGAGAAGCGGTTCGACATGGGGCGATCCTCGGGAGAAAGTGCGGGGGTCATGTTCGTGTCGGTCCGTGCCATCGCTCACTCCTCGAACGGCAGGCCGGGGACGTAGAGATCCGCGCCGACCACCCGGCCGAGCCCGCCGCCCTGCGTGACGTAGAGCCGCACGCCGTTGGTGGTCGACTCGATCAGGTTGACGTAGTTGTCGTAGGGGCTCCAGCGGACGACCATGCCGCAGTCGACGTAGGATTGCGGGTTCCGGTTGAGCCAGTCCAGCACCGACAGCGTCGGGGTGTACATCCGGACCGCGAGCAGCGGCGGGTTCGCCGCCGGCTCGTAGCACATGAAGACATCGCCGAGGTAGTCGGTGCTCTTGGAGGCAAGCCGCTCCATCCCGAGCGCCGAGCCCGGACCGTTCGTGGGGACGAGGTTGTAGAACAGCAGGTAGGTCGTGGTGGTCCCGGTGAAATCGATCGACTGGGCCTGTTCGAAGTAGTCGAGCTCGCTGTTGTTCGGCTGGGCCATGTTGAAGCCCGCGCCCGGCTGGCTCGGGACCCAGGGGATGAGGCGCTGGTCGGTGCCTTTGACGCCCGGAGGGGCGTTCGGGTACGGGAAGCTGACGAGCGCCTGCTGCGAGCCCTGGAACGTCTGCGCGATCGTCAGGTTCGTGTCGGGCGTCTGCGAGAACGAGAGCGCGATCGGCGACGCGGGCTGGATGCCGAGGGCGTTCGCATAATCCGCCGCCATGATGGGATTGCCCGTCAGGTCGACGATCGGCGGTCCGGCCTGCGATCCGTCCGGGAAGACCGGCATGAGCTGGCCGTTCGGGTCCACGCCGAGGCTGGCCGCGTTGTTGGTCAGCACCGGGCTGCCGGAGACGTTGGAGATGAGGAAGTTGCTCGCCTTCTGGGCCGCGAAACCCGCCGGCTGGATCATCTCGTACATCGCCGACTCGCCGCGCCGCGACAACCGCTTGATGTCGTAGGCGTCCATGATCCCGTCCTTCACGTCGACGGTCACGGTCAGATCGAGCGGCGCCTGCCAGTTCTCGTGCGGGTTGCAGGTCGGCTCGGTGCTCCCAACGCAGCCGTTGTTGCTCGCGACGCTCAGGTCGCAGTCCGTCGACGGACACGAGAAGGCCGGGTCGTCCGTCCGCGGGCAGTCGTCTGCCCCGTCCGGGCAGACGAAGCGGCGGTCGACGTACTCCATCGTCTCGAACTGGCCGTCGCCGAGGCTGTCGAAGTAGAGGTCGGCGGGATTGACCGGCATCGCGGAACCGAGGACCGGCGGCCCCCAGCTCGACACCGCCGTGGCGATCTTGCCGTTGACGTCGGTCGCCTCGAGAGTCTGGATCAGCGCGTAGCCGTACTGCTTAAAGAAGAAGCGGGGCGAGCCCGGGATCGGCAGGCCGCCCTGCATGTCGAGCGGCAGGATCTGGTCGTTGCCGCCGCCGATCGCGCTGTCGACCTGGACCTGGGACAACGGGAGGAAGTTATCCGCCGTGCAGAGCTGCGGCAGCGCCAGGACGACCTGCATCCCCGCGGGCGCGGGCGAGGCCGCCCCGGCGGGATCGGGGTTCGTGTTCTTGAGGAAGCCGCCGATGCCGACCTCGCCGATGTAGTCGATCTGGGCGACGCTGAGCGTCCCGACCGTGCCCGCCTGCGTGGTGCAGGTCGGCGTGCCGGCCGCGCACGTCCCGCCGTCGGCGGTCGGGTCGCAGCTTCCCGGGGGACAGGTGAAGTCCGTCTGAGCCGGCAGCGGGCACGAGGCGGCCTGGCTCGGGCAGACCAACGTGTAGCTCTGCGCCGCGATCTGGTTGCGCGACATGGCGTCGGTGCACCAGACGCCCTGCTCGTGGCCCATCTTCAGGCCGAGGCTGTACGTCGGCGCGATCTGGGTCGCGATGGGCCCGATGTTCACCGGGTCGTCCGGCGTGGTGATGTCGGCCGAGATCAGGTCCTCCATGCCGGTGCAGTTCGGCCCCGCCGGAGAGCCCGGCGCGCCCGCGAAGCCGGCGAGCCAGTCGGGGCTGACGAGCCCGGTGTCGGGATCACGCGGCGCGATGCAGCTCTGGATCTGCTGGTCGAGCGGGGCCATGCCGCCGTCGGCCCCCGCCCATGCCGCGCAGTCGGCCGTCGAGATCGCGGTCTGCGGCGCCGTCGGCGCACAGACCTCGGCTTCGATGTGCTGGATGGCGATGCTGCGGTAGGCGTCGATGAGCGCGCCCCAGCCGTGGAGGTCGTGGCGGAGTGGGTTCCCGTTCTGGTCGTATGTCCAGTCGTTCGCGAGGTTGCCCAGGGTCGACTGGTCGACGTTCAACTCGTAGAGGTAGTCCGCGCCCTGCGGGCAGGCCGGGTCGGTCGGATTGCCCGGGCAACCGCCGGAGACGGGTGGGTCGACGATGGTCTGGGTCAACCCGAGCCGCGTGTCCGCGACGTTGACGTCGATGCCCGCGATGTTCATCCGGAAGACCTGCTCACCGTGGGAGAAGTCGCTGTAGAGCTCGCGCAGCTCCGACTGGTTCGCGGCGGCGCTCGGCCCGCCGGGCGCGGTCAGGACGCAGTTGTTGAGGAAGTCCTGGTAGGTCTGCCCGAGCGTGATCTGGCAGGCCGGCGATCCCGCCTGGGCGATCTGCAGCGGGACCGTGGTCGGCCCCTGCGCGTCCATCTTGAGGACCGGGTTCGCGGGCGAGAAGTTCATGATCTGGGCGAAGTTGATGTCCATCCGGTTCGGGGCCACCGACGCCGCCGCGTTGTAGTAGGGGTTCGTCCACATCGCCCAACCGAGGGCGGGGATGAAGAAGTAGGCGTACGCTCCGGCCGGGAACGTCCCGATGATGCAGGCGCCGGTCTGGTTGCAGGTGAAGCCCTGGGGCTCCACCGGGTAGCCCGGCATGAATGTCGCCATCGCGGCGCGGTACATGTCGTCGAACGGCTTGACCGAGGCCGGCACGCCGTTGCTCGCGCCCAGCCAGTCGAGCGACGTCATGTTCGTCTTGCTGACGTTGCCCTGCGCGTCCTTGGTGGAGACCGCGATCGGGGTCTGGCCGTCGACGGCGATCGTCCAGGTCGTGTTCCCGTCGAGGCTCGTGATGGTCATCGTCCCCGTGTAGGACGGGGCGAAGAGGCCGATGTAGTCGACCTTGTGGGTGGTCAGCGAGTACTCGGCGATGATCGACTGGTTGTCCCAGTAGACCGAGAGGTCACCGCTGCTGCCGAAGATGTCCGAGATGGTGGTGCCCTGGCAGATCTGCTGCTCCGCCTCCTCGATGGTGAGCCCCTTCCAGGTGACGTTGCCGCTGGAATCGAGGCCAGCCAGGTTGAGGGTCGCGGCGCCGTTCGGCAGGAGGATGGGCGCCGAGGCGATCTTCCCCGTCATCGTGTACTGCTGCGCCGGGGTGCAGATCTCGTTCGCGTTGTTGCCGCCCGAGCCGATCGCGCCACCGTCGGGAAGGGCGAAGGGCGCCCCGGCGTTGGTCGCGGTGCCGGAGGGCACCTGCGCAGCGCCGCCGTCGGCGGGAGCCGGCCGGCCGTCGTTCCAGCCCGCCGCGGGCGGCGGCGGCTGGTAGGTCTGGGTCGGGCCGTCCTGGCACGCGACGAGCGCGGCTCCGGCGAGGCTGCCCAGCACGAGGGTGATCCGGCGCATGTTCGCTCCTTGTCGTCTCATGGGTACTGGCCTAGTAGTAGAGGTTCAGCGAGAAGTAGACCTGCGAGGTCTCGGGATAGAAGAGGAAGAGGCTCGTCACGCCGTCGACGAGCTCGGAGGTGTAGCCCATCGTCGGGTCGCCGTTCGCGTAGGCGAGCGAGACGTTGCCCCGAAAGCCGTCGATGCCGGTCTTCTCTAAGACGTGGTTCAGGCTGTAGCGGACGTAGATGTCGCCGCCGTAGTTCTGCTGCACCGGCTGCACCGGGAAGGTCGGGTAGTTCTCGACGCCGTAGTAGCTGCTCGGCCCGAGGGCGCCGGGCTGGCCGTTCGGGGCGTAGAACCAGAAGTACTCGGTGTAGAAGTCCACGCCGAGCGCGAGGTCCGGGTGCCAGGGCAGCGCCCCCTCGACGTTCAGGCCCGCGCCGACGCGGCCGATCGGGTTCGGGGTCGAGCCGCCCTGGATCGAGGTGTAGGTCTCCCAGAACCACTCGCCGAGTCCGCGCAGGTCGAAGGTGAGGTACTTCGCGACCGAGCGGGTGATCTCGAGCACCCCCTCGGGCGCGGTGACGAGGCCCATCTTGTAGCTCGCGAAAGAGGTTGGCGCGTTCGTGACGATGCGCGCGTCGAGCCCGAACGCGTAGGGCAGGTCGAAGTGGTGGTCGTACGAGAAGTAGATGTCGTCGGACCGGAAGCCCGCGTCCTCGTTCGGGTCCGTCAGCGCGAAGTGGTAGAGGCCGACGGTCAGCCGGAGCTGGTCGTTGTTCTTCGTCAGGTTGTAGCGGCCGTCCGCGTAGAAGTACTGGAAGAAGGTGTCGGCGCCGTTGCCGAGGAGGTTGTTGCTGACCAGCATCGCGTGCGATTCCCAGCCCACGTCGAAGCGCCAGCTCCGGTTCTTGGTCCCGATGAGCTCCGACCCGACCGTCCGGTCGATCGACTGGTCCGACAGGTCGAGGCTGTTGCCGGAGGAGGACGACGTCGCCTCGGAGGTGGACCCCTGCCGCTCCTTGGGGAGCGAGGATTCCTTGCCGAGGTCGGCGAAGGCCGTCGCGGAGATCAGGAGCGCAGCCACGGAAACGATCGTCGATCGCAAGCGCTCGGCCTCCGGTGCGGGGTGTTCCGACTGCGGTCCGTGAAACGGGCGGCGGTTCTAGCAAGCGCTTCCTCAAAACGCAAGAGGTGCGCTCGAGGGCCGGACGGCCGGTCGTAAGAGCCTGTTGGCGCCGGGGAAAGTTCTGACATTTCTGTCAATCCCCTTCGCCGGCCGGTGCAGGGCCGCCACCGCCCGGTCAGGAAACCATCTCGCCCACGGTAGCGCCCAAACCGGAAGGCGCGGAGCCTATGCCGACCGGTACCGCGCCCAACTCACAGGGTCGGCCGCCCAGACCGCTCGGTCTATCGGCCATACCGGCCGGTATGGAGCGCATACCGCCCGTTCTGTCGGTCCTACGCCTCGGTATGAAGCACCCACCGGCGGGTGGTGCGGCCATCCCGGCTGGTCTGGAGCCCAGACCGACCGGTTTGGCGCCGATTCAGGCCACTTGGCCGCGCGACTCGGGCGGGGTGACGCCCCAACCCGGGATGCCGCTCCACACCCGCGACGGGGTGTAGCCGTGGATCTCGCGCAGCGTCGAGAACTTCGTCGGCCCGCTCGACAGCTCGATGTCGTCGGCGGTGAACTGGGAGGGGTGCTCGTAGCCGCAGGCGTGGGTCACCGCGAGGATCTCGTTGCGGAAGCTCTGGACGTAGCGGGCGAGCCGCAAGGACTGCACCTCGGGCAGGAGCCCCTTCTGGAGCGCGCGGTCCTGCGTCGCCACGCCGGCCGGGCAGCGGTCGGTGTGGCAGCGCTGCGCCTGGATGCAGCCGATCGACAGCATCGCCTCGCGCGCCACGTTGATCGCGTCGCAGCCGAGCGCGAAGGCGACGATGGCGCGGTCCGGGAAGCCAAGCCGACCGCTGCCGATCCAGACCACCCGGTCCGCCATGCCCGCGTCGAGGAAGATCTTGTAGACGCGCGAGATCCCGGTCTTGAACGGCAGCGAGACGTGGTCGACGAACGTCAGCGGCGCCGCCCCGGTGCCGCCCTCCCCGCCGTCGATCACGATCCAGTCCGGCCCCTTGCCGGAGGAGCGCATCTCCTCCGCCAACTCGCGGAAGAAGCCCGTCTGTCCGACCGCGCTCTTGATGCCGACCGGCAATCCCCCCGTCGCCGCGCTCACCTCCTCGACGAACCGGACGAGCGAGCGGACGTCCCCGAAGGCCCGGTGGCCGTTGGGGCTGATGCAGTCCTTCCCCGGCTCGACGCCGCGGATGGCCGCGATCTCGGCCGTCACCTTGCGGCCGGGCAGGACGCCGCCCTTCCCCGGCTTCGCCCCCTGCGAGAGCTTGAGCTCGATGCCGCGGACCCGGTCGTAGCCGTGGACGGTTTGGAGCAGCTTCTCCATCGAGAAGTTGCCCTGGAGGTCGCGGCAGCCGAACATCCCCGTGCCGACCTGGTAAATCACGTCGGCGCCCTGCTTGTGGTACGGCGACAACCCGCCCTCGCCGGTGTTCTGCCAGCACGAAGCCATCGCCGCGCCCTTGTTGAGGGCCATGACGGCGTTCGCGCCGAGCGAGCCGAAGCTCATCGCGGACACGTTGACGATCGAGGGCGGGCGCCAGGCCTTGCGGCGCCCGTGGACCTCGCCGAGGACCTTCGCGCAGGGGACCCCGTGGATCGTGTCGTGGATCGACCCCGCGAAGCTCACCTCGCCGTGCGGAAAGACCGCGTGCTTGATGATCGGGTAGCCGATTCCGTAGATCTGGTCGTCGGTGCCGAAGCCGAAGTAGTTGTTCTCGCCGCGCGCCGACCGGTAGATCCACTCCCGCTCCTCCCGGTTGAACGGCAGCTCCTCGCGGTTGCCGGCGACGATGTACTGCCGCAGCTCGGGGCCGATGGCGATCAGGAAGTAGCGCAGGTGGCCAACGACCGGGAAGTTGCGGAGGATGTTGTCGGTCGAGACGAAGCGGTCGTAGACGAAGACCGCCGCCAGCGCTGCCGCCAGCGCGAGGAGCGTCCAGCCCGGGATCGAGGGGTTCATCCCCCGGTTCTACCAGATCACTGGATCGTGATCGTCGGGTCGGGGTCGCTCATGCCGCTCTTGTGAACCGCGCAGAAGTAGGGCTGCACCGTCCCGCTCGCGAGGCCCGCCGGGACCGTGATCGTCGCCGACGCGCCCGCGGCGATGTCGCCGGTGTCGAAGGTGAAGCCGCCCGTGGCCTGGCCCTTGGTGTAGTCCTTCGCGGCCGCCTCGCTCGTCGCCGTGTGCGGGAACGAATCCTCGTTCACCACCGTGATCGTCGAGGGGGATGCGACCGTGAGGTTCGTGGGCGCGAAGGTCATGCCCTTGATCGTGATGGTCGCGGTGCTCCCGCCGCTGCCGCCGCCGTCGCTCCCACCGCCCGAGCTGGTGCTGCCCGAGCCGCCGCCGTTCCCTCCGTCGCTGCCGCCGCCGCCACCGCCCGAGCAACCCACGAGCGCAGCGCCCATCACCAGCACGAGACCGATCTTCTTCACGTTGGACCCTCCTGCAAAGTTTGCGGCATTGTTTACCGCCGACCCGGCAGGTGGTCAAGCCGCATATCGACTGGAGCTACCCCTGATCGCTGAGCGGGGCGGGGCCGCGACGCGGCGAGTCAAGTCAGTGCAATGACTCGGCTTTTCGCTGGGGGCTGGTGTAAACGAGGAAAGCCTTCTACGACAAGCGTTTTCGGACGTTTTGCCAAGG
>DAIDHB010000191.1 GCA_027452145.1 Planctomycetales bacterium | reverse complement strand
TGTAGATACGATGCCCGCCTGGCCGGTTCGGGCCGAGGAAATAATCAACCGCTGGACGGTTCGTAGCGGCGAATCCTCGAGAAATCAGGGATGAGGAGGCCGAAAAAAGTTGATTATTTTCCCGGCCGTGGAAATCGGCGAAGAATGCCCGACCTACTTGAGAACCTTTCCTGCCGGGGTCAGATCAGCCCAGGGCAACGCCCTGGGGTTGGAACCATCGACAACAATAGAGTTTTGTATTCGAGCCCTGAAAGGGCGAAACAGACTCCTTCACTCCCAGAGAAACCGCTCATCGAACTCGATCCCATGACGCAGGCACCCCCAGGGCGTTGCCCTGGGCTGGTATGTTTCGGCCCCTTCGGGGCGATTCGTGGCGGCGTCCCGCGGAGACTCTCCCAATCCGGCTCTCCGTCCGTCCAGCACCCATCGGACCCAGGCCATACCCAGCACCACCACCGCCCCCAGCGTCGCGACGATCGACACGACTGCCGCGGCGCGCAGCCCGGTCGGGTGATAGGCCGTCTCGACGCGGCTCGGGCCCGAGCCGGATAGCGGAATCCCCTGGAGGCCGCCGTCGACCTTCCACACCGGCTGCCACGGGCCGCCGTCGACCCGGTAGGTCCAGCCGGGGTAAGTCGCCCGCCGGAGGATCAACACGCACGACCCGTCGTGGTCGACCACGGCCGTGCGCCCGTCCCAGCTCTTGACGGCCGCGGCGTTCGCGACGGGATCCGCCAGCTTCGGGACGCCGTCCTCGGCCACGAACCACGCGTCGTCGGGCGCGTCGGCGATCGACAGCTCGGCGTAGAGCTGGCCCCAGGACTTCGCCTCGTGCACCCGGCGAGCCACCCACGCCGGGGGGAATGCGCGAGGGTCGTACACGACCTTCCACGGGCCTCGGACCTCCGGCTTCGCCATCGACGCCGTCAACCGGTCGAGGACCGGGTCCTCGACCACGGCCAGGAGCCTCGTCCCGCGTGTGTCCTCGCCCCGCCCCCAGACGCCGTGCGTCACGCCGAACCGCCTCAGCCAGTGGCCCTCGATCGCGGTGTTCCGGCCGCGCGGCCGCATCGCCGCCTCAAGCAGGTAATTGGGCGGCGGCGGCGTGATCCCCGTCGCGGGGAACGCCGCCGTCAGCCCGACGCGCGCCGGAATATTCAACAGCCGGCCGCCGACCAGCCCCACGCCCGGCTCCCGGATCAGCCGGACCAGCGCGGGGCTCGAATCGGGCAGGGTCGCCTCGCGATACCACCGGGTCGGCCCGACGAAGAACAGCCCCACCAGCTCGGCCGTCGCCAGGGCCACCGGCGCCCACGCGCCCAGCCGGCCCAGCCGCCAGGCCGCGATCACCGCCAGGCCGAGGAGCCACGTCAGCCCCGCCAGCGCGAACCTCGCGACGATCGTGCCCCGCCCGAACGCCGCGCGGTACTCGGCGTCCCCGATCAGGCCGACCGACGCGATCGTCGCCACGCCCCCCACCGCCATCGCCAGCGCCATCGCCGTCCAGAACCGCCGCGACCCCGTCGCCCGGCCCACGTCGAGCCCCCGCGCGGCCATCAGGATCAGACCCAGGCTGGCGAGCATCGTGTACCGCGCCGGCGCGCGGAACCACCCCAGGCCCGGGATCTTCAGGACGTAGAAAAACGCCTCGGGCCACCAGCCCGGCATCGTCGCCAGCGCCAGCGCAAGCGGCGCGACCACCAGCCACGGCCGCAGCGCCCGATCCCTCGGCGCCGCCACCAGCCCCACGACCGCCAGGATCAGCGGGATGATCCCGATATAAACACACGCCTCGCCCGGTGTCGTCGCCCGATGCCGCCAGAATTCCTCCGGCGCCTCGGGACGCCCCAGGTAGACTTCCGGCAGGGCGAACTGGGCCAGTTGCCGCGGCGGCAGCGTGTAATTCGACAGGAACGCCGCCGGCCGGACGAAGCCCGCGACCCCAACCAGCTCCCAGGTCAACCGCAACTGCACCCAGGCGATCGCCGCGCCCCAGATCAGCCCCACGGCCAGCCCGAGCAACCGCCGGCGGTGCCCGTCGCCCATTCCCAGCACCCGCCAGCCGCCGGCCAGAAGTACCAATCCGGCCGTCCACATCGGGATCTGGAAATGCCCGAGCGACACCTGGCACCCCCACGCCAGCGCCAGCCCGGCCAGCCAGCCGATTCGGCCGGTCGCCGCGTACCGATCGGCGAGGATCAGGCAGAGCAGCAAGAACGGCACGGCGTGATAGAACGGCTCGTGCACGACATGGATCGCCTGGAACCCGCACAGAGCAAAGGCCAGCGCGGCCAGCGCCGCGCCCGCCGACGCGATCCCGAGCGTGCGCGCGTACGCAAACGTCGCCACCGCGATCGCCACCGAGTGCAGCCAGAGCGACAGCCGATACGCCGTGCCGACCTCCAGGAGCCGGTAAAGCACCGGGTTCAGCGGATAGAATGCCGCGACGTGGCTCTCGGCGACCAGCGGTACGCCCAGGCCGAACCGGTCGCTCCAGAAAGGCAGCCGGCCGTTTTCCAGCGCGCGGGCCAGCTCGGCCTTGAACGGCTGGTACATCTGCTCGGGGTCGCCCGAGAGCGGCGCAAAACCAAAAAGCACCGGCGCCATCACGGCCGCCACGACACCGGCCGCCGCGAGCATCCAGGGGTTGACGAACTTCCGCAGCACGGGCGTGAATCCCAGGGCCCAGGGTGGCCGCCCCATCGCCTCGCGATCCGACCCGCCCGGGGCGAGAGCGGCGTCCGAGCCGTCATAACCGAGTGACCGGGACGCTCGCAAGACATCCGCCCGGCAACTCGCCGGCGGATTCGTGAAAAAAACCGACGGCCGTGGCGTCATGATCTATGCAGGGCGAGGACCGGGCCGGGAAGTCGGTCGGGCGGATTTCGGATTCGCACCGGCGGCGGTCGGGACGGCTTGACCGACCGACTCGGGCGGATCGGAAGTAGGTCGGGCAGTCGTGCCCGACTCCGTCCCGGCCGGATCGGACCCGCGTCGGGCAGGAATGCCCGACCTACTCGAGATACGAGACGATGGAAGCCGCATGGGCCGAATCGGACCGAACATCCTCGGACGCCTGTTCGACGAGCACGCCCGGGCGCTGGCGCTCTACGCCCGCACCTGGTGCGACGCGCCCGAGGACGTCGTGCAGGACGCGTTCGTCGCGCTGGCCCGCCAGCGCTCGCTGCCCGAGCGGCCCCTCGCCTGGCTGTACCGCGCGGTGCGCAACGGCGCGATCGCGGCCGCGCGACGGTCTCGCCGCAGAAAGCAGCGCGAGGGCCGCGCCGCCGATCGCGAATCCGTGCCGCGCGACCCGGGCTTCGACGCCGCGGACGACCGGATCGACGCCGCGCACGCCGCGCGGCTGCTCGACCAGCTCGACGCCGAGACCCGCGAGATCATCGTCGCGCGGCTCTGGGGCGGGCTGACCTTCGACGAGACCGCCAGGCTCCAGGGCTGTTCGCTCGCGACCGCGTATCGACGTTATCAATCCGGGCTCGCCCGGCTGCACGAGAGGCTCGAACCGCCATGCCCGACCAACACGACGACCAGGCCAAGGACCTCGCCGGACCCGACCTGAGCGCCCTGGAACAACGCCTGGCCGCCTGGCAACCCGCCGAGGGCGCCCTCGACCGCGACCGGATGCTCTACGAGGCCGGCCGCGCCGCCGCCGGCTCGCGCGTCCGCCCCTGGCAAATCGGCACCGCCGCGATGCTCTTTGCCCTCGCCAGCCTCGGCGGCCTGCTGGCCGTCGAGCGGATGCAGCTCGTCCGCGAGCGCGCCCTGCTCGCCCAGGAGCGCGCTCGCCTCAACGAGGTCGAGACCGCCCTGGCCGCCCAGTTGGGAACGACGCAACCTGTTCCGATGACCCCTGCTCCCCTTGCACCGATCCCGCCGGCCGAACCGCCGGCGCCCGACAGCTACCTGGCGCTCTCGTCCCGCCTCGCGCGGGACGGCGTCGCTGTCTCCTGGCCCGACGATGTACGACGGCCGGCACCCGAGCAACCGCCGGCCCGCCCGGCCGAACCGTCGCCCCGACCCGTCCCGCTCGGGCCGGACGATGTCCGTCGCGTCCTCGAGCTTTAGTGGTTCGGAGCTATCGTCCCGGAATTCAACGCGGAGCGCGCGTCGTTGGGCGCGGGTCTCATGACCCCGCCCATAAGCCCGACCGAAGGTGTCCCGCGCTTCCTTCGGCCTCCCGTCGCGCGGGAGACCTCCGGTCAGGCTCCCCGGCGGGGTCGGAGACCGCGCCGAACAGAGCTTCTCCTTTTCGTCTGATTTCGTGCTTTTCGTGGTTCCTCTTCTCCCGACAAAACCCCCATGGCTCCCGGAGACCCCACAATGCCCCTGACCCGATCGATACGACTCGCTCGCCCGCTCATGCTCCTCGCGATCGCCATCGCCGCGGCGATGCCCGGCCCCGCGCGAGCCCAGGCCGACAAGGCCCCACCGCCGATCGAACCCCGCACGATCGAGATCACGCCGGCCGCCACGCCGGCCGCGGCGATGAAGTACCGGCTCTTCCCCAGCTCGGCCAAGCTTACCCCCGGCAACGCCGCGCCGATCTACCTGCGGATCCGCTATCAGACGACCGACGCCCTGTGGGACCAGATCACCCAGAATTCCGACAAGTGGCTGAACATCCCCGTCGACCGTTTCCCGACCGCCGAGGCCCGCAAGTTCCTCGACGGGTGGAACCGCCAGCTCGAACAGATCGCCTTCGGCGCCCGCCGCAGCCATTGCGACTGGGATTACACGATTCCCGAGCAGCGGCACAATATCATCGACGTCGCGCTGCCCGACTGCCAGGGGATGCGTCAGTGGATCCGCCTGCTGTCGCTGAAGGCCCGGCTCGAGATCGCCGAGGGGAAATATGACGATGCTGTTCGCACGATCCAGACCGGCATGGCGCTCTCGCGCCACATCACCGACGGGCCATTCTTCATCAACGGCCTGGTGGGCCTGGCCGGCATTCATGTGATGCTCGACCGCTGTGAGGAGCTGATCGCGCGGCCCGGCGCGCCGAACCTTTACTGGGCGCTCGCGACGCTGCCCAGCCCCGTGGTCGACTTCCGCCGCGAGATCGAGATCGAGCGCCGGCTGTTCGAGAACCTGATCCCCGAGCTCGAGCAGGTGGAGTCGGACCAGCCCCGGACGGCCGCCCAGTGGTCGTCGATCCTCGCCCGGATCCACGAGCGATTGGTGCAGATCAGTCGCGACTACAGAGAGCCCGAGCTGAAGGCGTTCGCCGGCTGGGACCTGGCCCGTTTCAAGGCCGAATCGCTCGCCCCGGCGCGCGCGTACCTGAAGTCGCTCCCCGACCTGAACGACGCCCGGCGCTCCGCGATCGGCGACGACCAGGCCGTCGCGATGTTCGTGGCCGGCCGGCATCGCGAGCTCTGGGACGACCTGTTCAAGGCGAGCTATCTCCCGCTCCGCCAGGCGCTGCCGCAGCTCGACGCCGCCGAGCAGCGGATGCAGGCCGCCCGGTCGGGCTCGTTGCTCCCCTTCACCGCGCTCCATCCGGCGCTCGGCGCGCTGTTCCGCAACCACATGAAGGTCGAGCGGCGGATTGCGGCGCTCCGCGTGATCGAGGCCATCCGCCTGCACGCCGCCGCCCACGGCGGCCGGCTCCCCGAGTCGCTCGGCCAGATCGCCGAGGTGCCCGTCCCCGACGACCCGGCGACCGGCGAGCCCTTCATCTACCGCGCCGCCGACGATGCCGGATTGCTCCACGGCCCCCGCGCCGCGCTGCCGCCCCCGTGGCTGTCGTACCGGATCACGATCCGGCATTGAGGCGAAATGGGTCCACGCAATACGGAGGGCAAGGCAGCGGGATGGCGTAGGGAGGGCATTGCCCACCGGCGATGGCCTCGACCGGTGGGCAATGCCCTCCCTCCTTTCCCCCTTGCGAGAATCCATTTAGAATCAGGGCCAATCTCAAACCCCCCGGGAGGCCCACCCCATGCTCCGCCCTGCCATCCTGAGCCTGCTCTCACTGGTTGCCGCGGCCGCGGCGTTCGTCGCGCCGGCCCGCGCCGAGGCCCCGCTGAAAATCGGCGTGTTCGCCGTCGATGCCTCGCCGCCGGTCGGTAGCCCGCTGGCCTATGACCCGACGAAGGGCGTCGCCGGGCCGCTGTCGTGCAAGGGCGTCGTCTTCATCGGCGAGGGGAAGCCGATCGTCCTGTGCGCCATCGACTGGATCGGCATCGGCAACGACGGCCAGGTCGAGTTCCGCCGGGCGCTGGCGAAGGCCGCCGGCACCGAGCCGGGCCGCGTCGCCGTGCACACCCTGCACCAGCACGACGCCCCCGCCTGCGATTTCTCGGCCGAGCGGATGCTCGCCGAGCGCGGAATCCCGCGCGAGGTCTTCGACGCCGAATTCGACCGCGCCGTCATCGCCCGCGCCGCCGAGGCCGTACGCGCCGCCACCGCCAATGCCCGGCCGGTCACGCACCTGGGCCTCGGCCGCGCCGAGATTGAAAAGGTCGCCTCGAACCGCCGCATCCTCGGGCCCGACGGCAAGGTGAAATACGTCCGGTACACGTCCTGCACGGACCCGAAGGTCCGCGATGCGCCGGCCGGCACGATCGACCCGATGCTCGCGATGGTCAGCTTCTGGGATGGCGACAAACCCGTCGCGGTGTTGACGTACTATGCCACGCACCCGCAGAGCTACTACCGCACCGGGCTGGCCAACCCGGATTTCCCCGGCATGGCCCGCGACGCCCGCGAAAAGGCCACCGGCGTGCCGCACATCCACTTCGACGGCGCCGGCGGCAACATCGGTGCGGGCAAGTGGAACGACGGCTCGCCGTCGAATCGCCAGGTCCTCGCCGACCGCGTCGCCGACGGCATGGCCCGCGCGTGGGAATCGACCACCAGGACGCCGATCGCCGCCGCCGACCTCGGCTGGGCGTCCATCCCCGTGAAGCTGCCGGTCTCCCCGCACCTGGACGAAACCTCGCTCCGCAAGATCCTCGACGACCCGTCGAAGCCTCCCCGCGCGCGGGGCGACGCCGCTCGCGAGCTGGCCTGGCTGCTCCGCTGCCGCGCCGGCGACACGATCGACGTGACCTGCCTGCGCCTGGGCAAGGACAGGGCCCGGGTGCTCCACCTGCCCGGCGAGCTGTTCGTCGAATACCAGCTCGCCGCTCAGAAGATGCGCCCGGACCTTTTCGTCGCCATGGCCGCCTATGGCGATTATGCCCCCGGCTACATCGGCACCGCGATCGCGTACCCCCAGGGCGGCTATGAGACCGGCCCGAGGGCCTCGCTCGTCGCCCCCGAGGTCGAGGGCGTGCTGATGGATGTGATTCGGAAGCTGCTGACGGATTGACGGCACTGCTCACCGGCGAACCGGCGACGTGAGTCGCCGGGTGCTTTACTCACGCATGACCCGGCGACTCACGTCGCCGGTTCGCCTGGGCCCCGACGCTGACTCACGGCCCCCCCTGCCCCGCGCCGCCGACCGGCTCGAGGCTGACGTCGTCGATCCACATCTCGCCGACGTCGCTGTCGCCGGCGATGCTGAAGTCCAGCGCCAGCGTGGTGGCCTCGGCATCCGTGGTGAACACCCGCTCGACCCGCTTCCAGCGGCCGACGACGTTCAGGCACTTCTCGAACCCGGCGTGGTTGAGCATCCGCCACGAGGTCGGCGTGTCCTTGTACTGCGCCACCCGGACGCGGCATTCGCCCTCGGTCCCGGCGGCGACCAGGTACGAGAACCGCAGCCGCATCGGCGTGCCGTAGCGCACCGGGCGGTCGGGATAGCGGTAATAGTGGTGCCCCGGCACGTGCGCCTCCAGGTGCAGGCTGTCCGGGCCCGAGAGCGCATGATGGGTGTCGCGCCGCTCGACCGGCGGCTCGGGCCAGGTATACCGCGGCTGCGCCAGGTACTGCTCGCGATCGAGCGGCACGAGGTCCCGCACCGTCGAGGCCCCCAGGCGCAGCTCGACCCGCCGCATCGCCAGCAACGGGTCATATTCGCCGTACAGCACGTGCTGATGCTCGAGCCGCAGCCGGACGTGCACCAGGCCCCCCGGCGCGATCGACATCGGCAGCCCGGCCGTCGGGCCCGCCGGGCCGGGCATCGGCTCGGGATTGGAATTGGAATTGGAATTGGCATTGGCATTGGCATTGGGCCCGGGCTCGCGGCCGCGACCATTCGCGGGGTCCCGATCGCAGGCCGCGCCGACGGCCCCGGCCGGCCCCTTGCCCGCGACGGCCTGCCTCGCCTTCTCGCCGCACGCGGCCCGCGACCGGCACGGGCAGAGGTCCTCGGCCCACGCCGAGACGACCAGCCGCTCGCGGCACCGGCGCGCGTCGTCGTCCGACTTGATCACGTCGCAGGCCGCCGTGAAGTCCGGCCCGTGCTCGACCGCCAGCGTGGACCGCCGGGGAATCGCATGGCTGGGCACCCGCGAGTTCGACACCCACCCCTCGACCCGCGCCGCGATCTCCTCGGGCGCGATGATCACGCCGGTCGTTCCGGTGTTCCGCAACCGATAATCGATCACCCAGGCCCCCTGGTCCTGCGCGATCGTCCGGCTGGCGCGCTCCAGCGGCTGGGCCTGGGCCGGCTTCCGCCCGGGCGGTTCGCCGCCCGCCGCCG
>DAIDHB010000190.1 GCA_027452145.1 Planctomycetales bacterium | reverse complement strand
TTGCCCGACGGGGCCTGAGCGTCGGGCAAGAATGCCCGACGGGGCCTGAGCGTCGGGCAAGAATGCCCGACCTACTTGAGGATCTCTTCTCATTCGTGCCCTTCGTGTCATTCGTGGTCGAGTCTCCCGATTGAGGACGGCTCGGTCGTCCGCGGCGGTCGGGGCAGTCTTGCCCGACGGGGCCTGAGCGTCGGGCAAGAATGCCCGACCTACTTGAGGATCTTACCTGCCGGCGTAATGCGCCAGCAGCTCGGGCACGACCTTCGCGCCGCTGACTGCCGCGTCGGTGAGGGTGTCGAGGCGGCCCTCGTGCGGATAGGACAGCTTGCGGTGGTCGAGGCCCAGCGCGTGCAGCAGCGTTGCCTGGAGGTCATAAACGCTCACGACCTTGTCGATCGATTTGTAGCCGAACTCGTCGGTCGCGCCGTGGGTGTATCCGGCCCGGAATCTGCCGCCGGCCAGCCAGAGTGAGAACCCGTGGCGGTTGTGGTCGCGGCCGTCCTTGCCCTGCGAGACCGGCAACCGGCCGAACTCGCCCGTCCAGAGCACGATCGTCTCATCGAGCAATCCCCGCTGGCGGAGATCCATTACGAGCGCGGCGCTCGGGCGGTCGGTGCGGGCGCAGAGCGAACGGAGCGTCTGCGCGTTCTTGTCGTGCGTGTCCCACGGCTGGCCGCTCAAAAAGATCTGCACGAACCGGACGCCCCGCTCGACCAGCCGGCGGGCGAGCAAACACCGCGTCGCATACTCATGCGTCGCCGGGTCGTCCAGGCCGTACATTTGCCGCGTCGCGGGCGACTCGCTCGACAGGTCGAGCGCCTCGGGGACCGCCGTCTGCATCGCCGCGGCCACCTCGAAATTGGCGATCCGCGCCTCCAGCTCGCGCTGGCCGGGATGCCGATCGAGATGGATGCGGTTCAATTCGTCGAGGAACCCGAGCTGTCCCGCGCGAGCCGACGGCGTGACGTCCGCCGGAGGCTTCAGGTGCAGCACGGGCGCATCCCCGGAGCGAAAGGGCGTGCCCTGGCAGGTGGCCGGCAGCCAGCCGCTCGACCAGTTGCGGACGCCGTCGACCGGCAGGCCGCCGGGGTCGCCCAGTACCACATACGCCGGAAGATTGCGGTTCTCGGCGCCCAGGGCATACACGACCCACGAGCCCCACGTCGGCCGGCCCGCCAGGACCTTGCCGGTGTGGATCAGCCGCAGCGCTGATTCGTGGTCGACCGAGTCCGTCGTCATCGAGCGCACCAGCGTCAGCTCGTCCACGATGCCCGCGGTGTGCGGCAACAGCTCGCTGAGGACCGTCCCCGACTGGCCGTGCGGCCGGAACCGGAAGGGTGACTCGAGCAGGTTGCCCGCCGCCTTGTCGAAGTGGATCTCCAGCTTGCCGGGGTACGGCTTGCCGTGATACCGCGACAGTATCGGCTTGGGGTCGAACAGGTCCATCTGGCTCGGCCCGCCGTGCTGGAACAGGCAGATCACCGATTTGGCCCTCGGGCGCGGACGCGGTCCAGCGATCTCACCGGCCCTGGCTCGCCCCCGCTCCTGCCCGAGCAGGTGGGCGAGCGCCAGGCCGCCGATCGAGCCGGCGTACTGGCCGAGGAAGGCGCGGCGGTTCGTCGCGAAGGGGGTGTTCATGGAGGATCACTCGACATAGAGGAATGCGTCGCTGGCGAGGAGCATCTGGCAGAAGTCGACCCAGGCGCGGCGGCCCGATGCGGCGGCGTCGAGGTCGGGATAGCGGCCCGGCTGCTCGCGGAGGAACCGGCCGGCGGCATTGCGGTCGGCGGGCGTCGGGAACCGGCCGGCGACCAGCAGGAAGGCCCGGTCGATCCGGTCGTCGTCCTGGCTGCAATGGTCGCACTCGCGGCCCAGGCGGGCGTCGAGCGCTTTTGCCCGCGCCCGGATGAAGTCGGAGTTCAGCAGGCTGAGCGACTGGAGCGGCACGGTCGACGGCTGGCGGCGAGTACACGCCGTGACGATCGACGGCGAGTCGAACACCTCGAGCAGGCTGGCGACCTGCGTCCGGCGCTGCTGGAGATACACCGAGCGCCGGGTCGCTCCCGGGTCCGACGGATCGACAACCACCTCGCCCGAGCCGGTCCGGTGCGTCGGGATATACGGCCCGCCCGGCCGCTCGTCCAGCTCGCCCGAGACAGCGAGCATCGCGTCGCGGATCGATTCGGCGTCGAGCCGGCGCATCGGATAGCGCGAGAGCAGGCGGTTGTCGGGATCGAGCCGCAATGCTTCAGGGCGCACCGAGCTTGCCTGGCGATAGGCGGTCGACGTGACGATCATCCGGTGCAGCGCGCGGGCGCTCCAGCCCGAGCGCGCCAGCTCGGCCGCGAGATACTCAAGCAGCTCGGGATGGCTCGGCGGGGCGCCGGTGAATCCCAGGTTCTCGGACGTCGCGACCAGCCCGGTGCCGAAATGGTCCTGCCAGATCCGGTTGGCCAGCACGCGGGCCAGCAGGGCCGACGGCCGCGAGCCCGGTTTCGTCAGCCAGCGCGCCAGCGCCAGCCGGCGGCCGGTCGAGCCCGAGCCGGCCGACTTCGGATCGGGCCGATAGGGATTATCCTCGTCCGACAGGAAGCCCGGCACGCCCGGCCCGACCTTGCGGCCCGGCGTGGTGTAACCCCCGCGGACCAGGATCGGGATCTCCGCCGGGGTGGCCGAGACGTCCGACACCCAGGCGATCCGCCCGGGGTTCGGCCGCCGCCGCGCCTCGATCGCCTGGATCATCGGCCGCAGCGCGTCTTCCTGCTTCTTCTGCTCCTCCTTCGAGCCCTTCACCTTCGCTCGCAGCGCCGCGAGCTCGGCGTCGATCGCCTTCTCATTCGCCTCCCAGCGCAGCAGCTCGTCGCGCGGGCCGGCGACGACGATTCGCGCGTTCGGCTTGACCCAGTGCTCGACGTTGAACGCCGGATACAAAATCGCCTGGAGCCGGTAGTAGTCTTCCTGGGTGATCGGCTCGAACTTGTGGTCGTGGCACCGGGCGCACTGGATCGTCAGGCCCAGCAGCGACGAGGCGATCACCTGCGCGGTCCCCTCGAGCACGGCGTACTTATCCACACGGACCTCGTCCGGATTGCCATCACTCTCGCCGGTGCCGTCCTGGCTGTTGCGCAGATAGTGAGTCGCGATCAACTGGTCGACAACCTCGGGCGAACAGCCCGGCCCGCGCTGGCCGTGTGCCAGCTCATCGCCGGCCAGTTGCTCGCGCACGAACTGGTCGAGCGGCCGGTCGGCGTTCATCGACCGGATGACGTAATCGCGATAGCGATGCGCGAGCGGCCGGTCGGTATCGGCGTTGAAATATCCGTTGGAGTCGGCATATCCCGAGGCATCGAGCCAGTGCTTCCCCCAGCGCTCGCCGTGATGCGGGCTGGCCAGCAGGCGGTCGACCAGCCGCTCGTAGGCGTCGGGAGCCGGGTCGGCCATGAAGGCCACGAGTTCCGCGGGCGAGGGGGGCAGCCCGGTCAGGTCGAACGAGACCCGGCGCATCAGGGTGGCGCGATCGGCGTCGAGGCCGAGGGTGAGGCCCCTTTCCTCGAGCGCCCGCTGGATGAAGCGATCGATCGGCCCGCGGACGCGGCGATCGTCGCGCACCGACGGCGGTGTCGGATGCGAGGGCGGCGCGAACGCCCAGTGATCCCACGAGCGCGGCGTCCGGGCGACCGCGGCGGGATCGGGCAGGCCGGGGGCGCCACGCTCGATCCAGCGGCGGAGGGTCTGCTTCTGATCCTCCGAGAGCGGTTCCTCGGTCTTCGGCGGCATCTCTCCGCCGGCGACCTGGTCCCAGAGCTCGCTCTCGTCCGGTCGGCCCGGCACGATGGCCGGCCCGCTCTCACCGCCGCGGGCGAGCGACCGGGGCCCGGCGAGGTTGAGCTTCCCCTTCGGCCGATTCGGCCCGTGGCACCTGAGGCAGTGCGCCCTGAGGATCGGCGCGACGTCGCGCTCGAGGGTGGGCGGATCGCGGTCGTCGGCACCGCGAGCCATCGCCACGAACAGGCCCGACGCCATGGTCAGCAACATGACGATCCTGGCCGCATCGCGAGGATCCCTCGTCCGTCGTCCGCGGTCCCGCGTCAATCGAATCACGGTGTCCTCGCTCCCCGGCCCGGCAACACGGCGCCGGTCTCTCCGCGACGCCACTCGCCTTCCATTATGGAAGCCGTCCGACCCGGCGGGCAACCCGCGCGAGCCGTCCGGCGCGGGCGAGCCATCATGTCCTCCGGCGAGGAAGGAGGCGGTCGGACTTCCCGGTCCGTCCCGCGCGAGTCCGTCGCGCGCGGGTCCTTGAGCCCTCGGAGACCCGCGCCCAGGGAAGACCCGGTCAGGCTACCCGGCGGGTTCGGAGACCCGCGCCGAACAGGGGCGGCTCGACCCGATCACGCCAGCAGTTCCTGGACGACCCGGGCCGGCTCGACGCCCGTGAGGCGCTGGTCCAGCCCCTGGTAGCGGTAGGTGAACCGGCGGTGGTCGAAGCCCAGGAGCTGGAGCACCGTCGCGTGGAAGTCGTGGATGTGCACCGGGTCCTTCACGATGTTGTACGAGAAGTCATCAGTCTCGCCGTGGATTGCACCCGGGCGAGAGCCGCCGCCGGCCATCCACATGGTGAAGCACCGCGGGTGATGGTCGCGGCCGTAGTTCTGGTGGCTCAGGCCCCCCTGCGAGTAGATCGTCCGACCGAACTCGCCGCCCCAGATGACCAGGGTCGAGTCGAGCAGCCCGCGGGCCTTGAGGTCCTGGATCAGCCCCCAGCAGGGCTGATCCACGTCGCGGCACTGGTCGGGCAGGCGGCCGGCGACGTTGAAATGCGTGTCCCAGTTGTTGTGATAGATCTGCACGAACCGGACGCCCCGCTCGACCAGCCGGCGGGCCAGGAGCGCCGAGTGGGCGAACGTGCCGGGCTTGCGCGCGGCCTCGCCGTACAGGCGATAGGTCGACTCGGGCTCGGCGCCGGTGTTCGTCAGCTCGGGGACGCTGGCCTGCATGCGGAACGCCAGCTCGTATTGCTCGATCCGCGTGTGGGTCTCGGGGTCGCCGACGAGCTTGTAGTTCATCTCGTTGAGCGCCCGCAGGCCATCCAGCGTGTCCCGCCGCACCGAGCCCGGCACGCCGGGTGGGTTGTTGATATAAAGGATCGGGTCGCCGCCCGAGCGGAACGACACCCCGGCGTGCTCGCCCGAGAGATAGCCGGAAGACCACAATCGCGCCGAGATCGCCTGGAGCTGCTCGGTGTTCGTCGGCTTCGCCACGAGGACGACGAACGTCGGCAGGTTGTCGTTCAGCGAGCCCAGGCCATAAGAGACCCACGAGCCCAGGCACGGCCGGCCCGTGACCTGGTTGCCCGTTTGCATATAAGTGATCGCCGGCTCGTGATTGATGGCCTCGGTGTGCATCGAGCGAATGAAGCACATGTCGTCGACCATCCGCGCCGTGTGCGGCAGGAGCTCACAGACCCACATGCCGCTCTTGCCGTGGCGGGCGAACTTGTATTTCGACGGGGCGATCGGGAACCGCTTCTGCCCCGAGGTCATCGTGGTGAGCCTCTGGCCCATCCGGATCGAGTCGGGCAGGTCCTTGTCGTAGAACTCGCCCATTTTGGGCTTGTAGTCGTACATGTCCATCTGCGGCGGGCCGCCGACCATGTGCAGGTAGATCACCTGCTTGGCCTTCGGGGCGAAATGGAGCAGCGGCGAGTGGCCCTTGGCGCCGGCCGGCACGCGGTCGACGCCCGGACTATCCTTGTCCTTGCCCTCGCCCTCACCCGCCTCGGCCAGCGCGGGCATCAGCCCCTCGCGGCCCAGGAGCGACGCGAGCGCCGCCCAGCTCACGGCGTTCGAACCCCGGCTCAGGAACTGCCGGCGGGTCTCGTAGCGGACGTAGTCGTTGATCGGGTCCATGGTCGTCGCGTCCTGTAGGGTGGGTGAAACCCACCGTTCCCCAGGGCTCTGCGTCGGTGGGTGAAATCCGCCGGTTCCCGAGTCGCTGCATCGGTGGGTTTGACCCACCCTACTTGTTCAAGAATTCATCCAGATTCATCAGCTCATTGGCCAGCATGGTCCACGCGGCCAGGGTTGTCGGGTTCAATGACGCATCGGGCTTCGACTCGCCGACGGCGACCAGCTTCGCGGCGTCATCGGGGTGGGCGCGGTAGAACGCCTCGAGCTTCGCCAGCGAGGTCTTGACGATCGGGCGCTCCTCGGCCCGGAATGGCCGGGCAAGGACGCGGCGCGCCAGGGCGTCGAGGCGCCCGTCGGCTTCGGCGTTGTCGGCGCAGTCCTGGCAGCAGTCGCAGCCGCCGCCGAGCTTGAGGGTCGACTGCGCCAGCGCGCGGGCGGCCTCGACGAACTGGGGGTCATTCAGGGTGACGAGCGCCTGGAGCGGGGTATCGGTTCGCTCGCGGCGGACCGTGCAGGTCTCGCGACTCGGGGCGTTGAGGATCTCCATCGACGCGGGCGGCGCGCTGCGCTTCCAGAACGTGTAGAGGCTCCGGCGATAGAGGGCCTCGCCGTGGTCGGGATGATAAAAGTGCGTGTTGCTCTCGGGCATGGCGACGGCCTCCCACACGCCCTCGGGCTGATAGGGCCGGACGCTCGGCCCGCCGATCCGGGCCGAGAGCAAGCCGCCGACGGCGAGCGCCTCGTCGCGGAGGACCTCGGCGTCCAGGCGGAAGCGCGGGCCGCGCGACAACAGCCGGTTGAACGGGTCCTTCTCGAGCTTCTCGGGCGTCGCGACGGCCGACTGGCGGTACGCGGAGGACTCGACCATCAGCCGGAAGAACCGCTTGACGTCCCAGCCGGATTCGCGGAACGACACCGCCAGCCAGTCGAGCAATTCGGGGTCCGACGGCAGCTCGCCGGTCACGCCGAAGTCGCCGGTGGTGCGCACCAGCCCGGTGCCGAAGACCTCCTGCCAGAAGCGGTTCACGGTCACGCGGGCGGTGAGCGGATGCTCGGGCCGGACGAGCCACGTCGCCAGGCCGAGGCGGTTGCGCGGCAGGTCGGAGGGCAGCGGCGGCAGCGCGGCGGGCGTGGTTGCCTTCACCGGGTCGCGGCGCTTGTCGTACTCGCCGCGGTAGAGCAGGTATGCCATCGGCGGCTGGGGCCGTTCGTGCATCACGTGGGCATACGTCCCGCGCGAGCGGATGGCCGATTCCTCGGCCTCGAGCGCGGCGAGTTTTGTCCGCAGCTCCTTGCCGCCCGGGTCGACCGAGCGCACCCACCAGCCGTAGGCCGCGTCGAGCTCGGTCCTCGCTCGACTCGCGGCCGCGGTGCGGACCAGCGCCGCGATCCGTTCGGCCCAGGCGACGCGGTCGACCTCGTCGGGCGAGAGCGCCCGGTCGTACACCCGGACGCCCAGCACCGAGACGCCCGGCGCGCCCTCGCCGGTCTGACGCTGGCCGACGGTGAACGGGGCCGTCGTGCGGATCGTGTTCCGCAGCGCGTCGTTGGCGGCCTGCGTCGCCTGAACTTGGCCGTTGATGTAGATCTTCAACCCCGCGGCCTTGCCCGACCCGTCATAGGTCGCCAGGACGTGGGTCCAGGTGTTGAGCGGGACCTCGGCGCGGGTGATGACCTTGAGCGCATCGTCGGGCCAACTGTTCACGAGGTGGCTGGCGACGCGGTTCCCCTCGAGCCAGATGTCCCAGCCGCGATAGCCGTCCACGTTCTTCATCCGCGCGATCACCGAGCCGGTGAGCCCGCGCTTCGGCAGCTTGATCCAGGCGCCGTAGGAGAACGCATGGTCCTTCTCGAAGTCGCCGGCACCGGGCGATTCCAGTTTGGTGATCGGCGAGGCGCCCGGGGTCGGCGCCGTCGTGGCGAGCTGAAGGCCGGCGCCCGGGGCGCGGGCGGCCAGTTCGTCGGGATTCGCGGAGGCCAGCCAGCGGTCGAATTCGGGCCGGGCGGTGCGCTCGCGGTCGGCCAGGCGCCTGCGGGCGTCGGCCGTCTCGGGGTCCAGGGTCTCCCACCGCTTGCGGTCAGTCGGGGATGGGACGAACACGGTCGGCGGCGTGTCTTTGACGTTGCCGTCCATCGTGGGCTGGGTCGTGTTGTTGAAGAACGCCGACAGCTCGTAGAACTCGCGCTGGGAGATCGGGTCGAACTTGTGGTCGTGGCAGACGGCGCACCCGGCGGTGAGACCCATCCAGACCTGCGAGGTGGTTTCCGTGCGGTCGCGGGCGTAGAGGACGGTGTATTCCTCGGGGATCACGCCGCCCTCGTTGGTCGTGGCGTTGCAGCGGTTGAAGCCCGAGGCGATCTCCTGGTCGAGCGTGTGGCCGGGCAAGAGGTCGCCGGCCAGTTGCTCGATGGTGAACCGATCAAAAGGCAGGTTGCGGTTAAATGCGCCGATGACCCAGTCGCGATAGGCCCACGCCTCGCGGTAGTTGTCGAAGTGGTAGCCGTTGGTATCGGCGTAGCGGGCGGCGTCGAGCCAGTAGCGGGCGCGATGCTCGCCCCATCGGGGGGAGTCGAGCAGCCGGGTGACGAGGTCCTCGTAGGCGCGGGGTGATTTGTCGTTGACGAAGGATTCCACCATCTCGACGCTCGGCGGCAGCCCGGTGAGATCCAGGCTGAGCCTGCGGGCGAGGGTGCGGCGGTCGGCCTCGGGAGCAGGTTTCAGGCCATTCGCCTCGAGCTTCGCCAGGACGAATCGGTCGATCGGGTTGCGGACCCACGCCGTGTCGCGGACCGCGGGCAGCGCGGGCTTCTTCGGCGGTATCAAGGACCAGTGCGGCTGGTACTCGGCGCCCTGGGCGATCCAGCGCCTCAGTGTTTCCTTCTCGCGCGGGGTGAGCTTCTTGGTGGTGGCCGGGGGCGGCATCAGCTCCTTGGGATCGGTGGAGTTGATCCGGTCGACCAGCTCGCTGGAGTCCGGGTCCTTGGGGACGATGGCGCCGGCCTCGACGGCGGCGTCGCGGCGGTCGATCCGCAGGTCGGCCTTGCGGGCGGCGCTATCGGGCCCGTGGCAGGCGAAGCAGTTCTCGGCGAGGATCGGGCGGATGTCGCGGTTATATTCGAGCTTCTGATTGGGGGTGGGACCTTCGCGATCGGCGGGCGAGTCCGGCTCGGATGCGTAGGCAAGGGACAGACCCGCGATCGCCGCGAGACCGAGAAGGCCGATAATCCACCCGCGCCGCCGTATCTGTTGTCGTCGCATCACCGCAACTCCTCGGAAACTGCAAGCAAGCTGCCTGACCGGCCGACCGATCCGCCCGCGCCTCGCCGTGCCTCGCCTCGTCTTGCCTCGGGGCCGAGGACGCCGGTGCGACGGGCCGTCCCGCCAATGCCGATGCCGATGAGGATGAGTGCGGAGGGTGTTGAGGGCGCCCCTCCGCGGGGTGGGCGGCCGGCCCGACCTGTTTCTGGAGTGCACAACCGTTGCCCCCGTCAAGGTCCGGCCCGGCCATCCACTCAGGATAGCCGAGCGCCGGGGGGGCTGGCAATTGGTTTTGGGGGGTGGAGGCGACGGGGCCTCGCCGGATCACCAGAGGCGCGTGACGCCGTAGGCGTCGAACTGGGCATCCACACCGACGATCGGCATCCCCTCGATGATCGCCTGGGCGATCAGGAGGCGGTCGAAGGGGTCCCGGTGGTAGTGGGGAAGGGTCTCAACCCAGGTCGCATGGATGAGGCCGATCGCGAGCAAGTCGAAACGATTGGACGCCAGCTCTCGCGGGAGGAACGTGGTCGCTGGCTCGCCGAGGTCGAGCTTCTTCAGCCCAACCTTGATGGAGATCTCCCAACATGTGGCGACGCTGACGAACTTCCGGTTGGCCGGGTCTTCCATGAGCTTCCTGGCTGTGGTGCTGAGCTGGGGTGCGTTGTCAAGGAACCAGAGAAAGGCATGCGAGTCGAGCAGGAGATTCACTCCATGTACTCCCGGAAGTCCTCGAGGGGCGCGTCGAAATCGGGTGCCATGTGGATCTTCCCGGCGGCGCTCCCCGCCTTGCACGGCCACGAGGTGCGCTCGACCTTCGTGATCCGGGCCAGCGGCTCGCCGTGGTCGGTGATCGTGAGTTCCTCGCCGGGCTGGAGGCCGGCGATGAGCGTATCCAGGTGAGCCCTGGCGTCGTCAAGGGTGACGGTAGTCATGGCGATTCGACTCCGGACGAAGAGGCTTTCTGCCGGCAATCAACCCCCGAATGCGATTGTACCGCCCGCCGCCCGGCCCCGTCAGATCTTCTTCAGCGAATTCGCCGGCCGGTCGCCCAGGCCGAAGAGGTGGCGGACGGCGTCGAGGATGGGGTGCGGGTGGCCGTGGTGGGGCTCGGCGGCGGCCGAGCGCACGGCAGCCCTCGGGTGGTGCAAGAACTGGTTCTGGAGCCGCATCGCCATGTGCGCGATCGCGTCGCGGTCGGACTCGCTCAGGCTCGGCAGGGCGGTGAAGAGTTTGGCCAGCTCGCGCTGGCGCAGCTCGTCGTACGAGTCGCCCAGGGCGCGAAGAAGGTGCCCCGCCTCGTGCTGGTGGCGGAGCAACGCGTAGCACGCGGTTGTCTCGCGCTCGATGATCGCCAGCGCGGGGTCGATCCCCTTCTGCCGGCGCTTGAGGTTCTGCTCGGCCTGGGCTCGCAGGTCGTCGACGTGATAGAGCATCACCTGGTCCAGGTCGCCGATCCTCGGGTCGAAGTCGCGCGGGATGGCGATATCCAGGATCAGCGCCAGCCGGTTGCGACGGGCGCGCTGGACCCGCCGGTACTGGTCGAGCGTGACCACCGGCTCGCTGGCGGCCGTTGTGCTGATCACGAGGTCGGCGTCGACCAGCGCCTGGCCCAGGCGGTCGAACGGCACGGTGCGGCCGCCCCAGCGCGCGGCGGCGGCCTCGGCACGCTCGGGGCTGCGGTTGGTGACGACGATCGCGCCGGGGTTGAGCGCCTTGACGTGCTGCAACGTCGTCTCGCCCATCTTGCCGGCGCCGATCACCAGCACCGTCTTGTCGGCGAACGAGTCGAACACCTCGCGGGCGACGTCCACCGCGACGCTGGCCACCGACAGCTTCCCCTGGTCCATGCCGGTCTGGGTGCGCACCGTCTTGCCCACGCGGAGCGCCGATTGAAACACATGATGAAAGATCGGGCCGACGGTCTTGCACTCGCACGCGGCCTGATAGGCGTCGCGGACCTGGCCGAGGATCTGCCCCTCGCCCAGCACCAGGCTCTCGAGGCTGGCGGCGACGCGGAATAAATGTCCGACGGCCCCCTCGTCGTGGTAGCTGACCAGGTGTCCGGAGACGGCCTCGGCGGCGACGTTGTGGAAGCGGACCAGGGCGTCGGCCAGGGCGTCGGCGTCCGGGACGCATTCCGTCGCGCCGGCGAGGTACAGCTCGACGCGGTTACAGGTCGACAGGATCACCAGCTCGTTGCCGGGGAAGTCCGCGGCGAGCGCCTGGAGGCCGGCGGCGCAGCGCGGCCCGTCGAACGCCAGGGCCTCGCGGACCGAGGCCGGCGCGGATCGGTGATCGACGCCCATCGCCAGGAGTCTCACGGCGTCCTTGCCCCCCCGCTCGCGGAGTCGTGCTCGCGCGCGGCCACGGCGCCGTGCGCCGTGCCGAGCCGCAGCGCCTCGACGCCCACCCAGGTAAACACCAGGAAGCCGAAGGCGACGATCGTCAGCATCATCATGCTCCGCCCGCGCATCGCCGGCCGGAACCGCGCGTGCAACAGCACCGCGAAGACCAGCCACATGCCCAGGGCGCTCAGAACCTTCGGGTCCGTCCAGCGGATGACGTGGGCCGAGGCGCCCGGGTCGAGCGACGCCCCATTTCGTGTGGCGAGGCTCAGGATCACGCCGATCAAAAGGCCGAAGGTCAGGAGTGGGAACGCCACCGCGATCGCGCCGCGGTTGATCCGCTCGGACTGCTCGAGGCTCGGCAGGGCCAGCCCGGTGCGGGGCGGCCGCTTGGCCTTGAGCCGCCGCATCTGCGCCAGGTACATCAGCCCGGCGAAGAACGCCACGCAGGTAAACACGGCCCCGCCGGTGAGGAAAACCCCGTGCACGGCGCCCCAGAGCCGGATCGTGCGGTCGCGGTCGAGCCAGCCGGCCTGCCGGGGGGCGAAGAGCCCGGCGCCGACCACCAGGCCGAGCACCAGCGGCAGCACGAACACCCCCACCGCCATCTGCCGCGGCGAGCGGACGATCAGGTACAGCCCGATCAGGGCCACGATCCACGAGAGCAGCATCAAGGAGCCGAACGCGCTGGACACCGGCGCCATCGGTTCCTTGAGCGCCAGGTTCGCCAGATACGCGGTTTGCACCAGCCACGCCAGGGCCGTCAGCCCCGTGGCGACATACCATCGGATCGGTGCGCGCACGACCAGCCGGGCGAGCTCGGCCGCGAGCGCCAGGGCGTAGGTCCCCGCGAAGCACAGAATCGAAAGCCGGTCGATCACACGCCTCCCCTCCTCCAGCGGAACGGTCGGTTCCATTGTAGGGGAGGGCGAAGGATCCCGCTACCGCCGGGGATCGGGGGCATTCAAGTAGGTCGGGCATTCTTGCCCGACTCTCAAGCCTCGTCGGGCAAGAATGCCCGACCTACTTGAAACGCCGGAGGGGCGCGACCGGCAAGCCGCCAGGATCGCGAACAAAACGAGAATCGCGTAGAAATTCAGCGACGGCACGCCCAGCATGAATGCGGGCGAGGCGACCGTCGGCGGCCGGCCGGCGAGGACCATCTCCATGACCTTCATCTGCGGCAGGCCGAACGTGATCATCACCGGGATCAACAGGGCCGGCAGCCATTTCGACGCCATCGCCGACCGCGCCGCGATCGCCAGAGGCACCAGGAGCAGCGGCAGCGAATAGTCCCAGGTGACGGGCGAGACCAGCAGCATCGCGGTGATCGCCATCGCGAACGCCGCGTCGCGATCCTCGCGCGTTCGCGCCCGCCGGACGGCCAACGCGACGACCGCCGTGATCGCCAGGTCCGAGAGGATGGTCCCATACCGCGCCACGCCCGGGCTGAACCAGAGCGGCCGGACCCAGCCGCGCTCGCTCGCCGGGTCGAACAGCTTGTGCCAGAAGCCGAAGAACGACAGGTTGAACGCGAAGCTGCGGAACTTCTCCATGCTGGGCAGGACGATCCGCCAGTAGTCGAGATACGCTCCCGTTCCCAGCACGGCCGCCGTAATGAGTGTTAGCGCGCCAAAGATCGCCGCCGCGGCCAGCACGCCGCGCCACCGGCCCCGCGTCGCGAACGCCACGACCAGGTACGCCGGGAACAGCTTTACCGCTGCCGCGGCGCCGACGAGGGCTCCCGCGAGCCCCGATCGGCCCGAGCGGTCGAGCGCCCACGCCGACGTGATCAACAGCACCAGTAAAAAGGTGAGCTGACCCTGCTGGAAGTTCCCGTAGATCGGCAGGCAAAAAGGCAGCAGCACGGCCACTGGCAGGAACAAGGCGCGTAGCTCGGGGAGCTGACGCGCCGCCACGGCCAGGGCGCCCACGATCGCCGCCAGCATCGCAAGGTTCCAGGCGAGCACCGCATCGGGCAGGCCGAACCGGGTGAAGGGGAGAGCCAGCAGAACGGAGGTGGGCGGGTGCGCGTTAAAAGCGATGTCGCGCTCCCAGTCCGCCTGCGGCCGGCCGAGGTACAGCGGCATCGTCATTTCGTGGGACGAGTAGACCGGAAGCCCGTTCAAATAATTGCGCGCCGAGGCCCAGTCCTGGTAGAAGTCGGGGCTGGCGTCGGGCTTCGGCCGCATCCGCTCGGCATATTCGCCGCCCAGCCGCGCCCACGCGGCGGCCCCGGCGATCAGGCAGACCGCGACCATCAGGCGCGAGGTCCGCGCGGCGGACGTTTCCAGGGTGCCCGACGCCGGTCGAGCCGCCAGCCCGTTGCCGTTCATCGCGCGAGCCCTCCCGTCGAAATCGCCGCGGCCGAGGGCTCGACGCACGCGATGATCGCGACCGGCCTCCCGCCGCGAGCCAGCTCGGCGAGGATCGACCCGAGCATCCCGGCCATCAGGATGATGATCAGCCAGGCGCCCTGCACGAGGTTGCTGTTCAGCGCCACCGAGAAGGTCGGCACCAGGAACAGGAGCGCGGCGAGTGTTCGAAGCGGGTCGGAGCCCTGTCCCCCTCGCAACGCGATCAAGAGCGGCGGCACGAGCAGCACGGCGGCGTGGACATGCGTGTGGAACCCGGCCAGCAGCGCGACGATCATCGTGGCGAGCATCTGCCGGGCGAACCTGGGCTCGCGGGGGTTCCACGACCCTCGCCAGATCGGCACCAGCACGAGCAGCATCGCCGCCGAGAGGACGTGCACGGCACGCAGGCCCTGGGCCTCACTCGCGCTCGCCGGCAGGAGCTGGACCAGGATCCCGCGGATGCTGATCATGTCCCACGGGTAGACCAGGCGCGGCACCTGGCGGAATCCCGAGAACGCGCGGGCCGTCGCCAGGTAGCCGCGAATGCCGTCGAGGCCGACGAGAATCAACGTCGCCACCGCCAGCGCCGCGCCCACGAACATCAGGCCGCCCAGCGCCCGCCATCGACGGCGGGCCAGCAGCACCGGGACGAAGATCAGGCCGAGCTGCGGCTTGGCCAGCAACACGCCCAGCCAGCACCCCGCGGCCCAGTCGCGACCTTCCGTGAAGGCGCGAAGCGCCCGATGCAGGCCGAACGCCATCACGATGACCACCTGCCCGAGATACAGGCCGAACAGGAAGGGCAGGAAGGCGAATGGCGCCAGCCAGACGATCGGATCGCGGCGGTCGGTGTCTGTCTCGCCCTCACCCGAGCCCGCCTCGCGCACGATCGCGGCGTACAGCAACAGATTCAGGATCGTCCAGGCCGCGAACCCGCCGAGATGGCCGAGGAGGTTCGTGGCGAAGAACGGGAACAAAAACGGCGCGTGATAGACGTGAGCGGCGAGCGTCGCCGGATCGCTGCGATCGAGCCCGCCCGAGAGCCACTCGGCGAACGACCGGGTGATCGCGTCGGGGTTGTAGATCGACGGCCAGCCCGATCGCGCGGCGACCTCGGCCGAGGCGCCGTAGAGCGCGTAATCGACGCCCAGGCTGTAGAACATCCCGTCGCCCACCCAGCAGGTCAGTGCCCGCAGCGGGAACAGCACGATCGCGGCGATGCAGGCGATCCGCAGCAGGTTCGTGGAGGAGACGGCGGTCGACATGGACATCGGTATCGGTGGCCCTCGGCCGGCGCGCAGGGAATCGGTCCGATCGTCGCGGCCGGAACACACGCGCCGCACAATCAACCGTAGGTCACGCTGGCGCAACGGACAAACCGAGCCCCGCGCCGGGGCTTCCGGGCCTGCCCCGGACGGCTCCGACCAGCCCCGCAGGGTGGGCAAAGAACCACGAATGACACGAAGGTCACGATTCGGGGGAAGGCCGGGCCGTCTCTTTATTCGTGTCCTTCGTGCCATTCGTGGTCAAGATTCGCCGATCATCGGCGGTCCGATCGGGATCGGAATGGGAACCACGGATGACACGAAGGGCACGGATGGGAAGAAGGCCGGGCCTTATCCTCATTCGTGTCCTTCGTGCCATTCGTGGTGAAGAGTCGGCCCGGCCGAGGGCCACTTTCAGGGCTTCAGCTCGACCCTCCGCGACGTGCGGACGAGCCCGGCCAGCGGGCCGGAGTCGAACTCGGCGGTGATCGTCAAACTTCCGGGCGGCTGCGACTGGGGCACTCGGACCGAGGCCTGGCAAAACGTCCCTCAGGCGAACCCCGAGCGCGCCGTCGCCAGCAGGTGCTCGCCGACGCTGACACTGACGCCCCCGTGCACGGCCAGGCTCGCCGCCAGGTTGTCCTGCGCGGCCGGCGAGGCCGGCGAGCCCCGGTAGGCGACGACAATCAGCAGGCCGTCGCCCGTGTAGATCAACGGCTGGAGGATCAATTCCTGGCCCGCCTTCGGCGGATTGGCGGCGATGTTCCCCGGATCCACCTCGAAGGCCAGCCGGCCGACCGGGTCGATCGTGAGGCTCGCGTCCTTGCCGACCCGGTACCACCGCGGGCCGCCTTTGGACCCGTAGTCCGAGAAGACGAACGACCACGGCTTGCCGCCGGAGGGATCATCGAGCGAGACCATCACCGTACCCAGCCGGTACTCGCCCGTGGGCACGATCGTCGGCTCGGCGCTGCTGAGACTGTACACCGAGCCATCGCGTCCCAGTGCGGTGGCTCGCAGCTCGCGAGGAGCCGAGGGCCCGGCTCGGCCGCCCTTGCCGTCGTCGGCCGGCTTCCACGCCAGCCGCAGCGAGCCGGTGCCGGTGATCGCCTCGAGCCCCAGCCGTCGGCCCAGCTCGTCCGAGCGCACCGCGTACCGGGTTTCGCCCAGCTCGAGCACGTTGGCGAACAGGAACTGCTCGGCGGCTGGATCAAATCGGCCGTCGCCGTTCAGATCCAGCCAGAGCCGGTCCTGCGAGTCGGCGACCAGGCCGTTGCCGTCGCCGTCCACCCGGCGGGATGCAACGCGGCGAGGCGCGCCGATCGGCCCGGCCAGCGTGACCGTCCCTTCGAGGAAGCCCGCCGACGCGAAGCCGAGGGTTCGCCCGCCCGCGCCCCGGCGGAGCACCACCGCGCGGGGCACGCGCGAGGTGACGTCCCGGTCGACGATCGCCACATCCAGCGGCCGCCGCCAGACTCGTTCGCCCGACATCCCCAGCGTGGCATCGACGCGGTCGCGGTCGTCGATCCGACGGTTGCGATCGGCGTCGACATACAGGTCGGCCTCGCCGGATGCTGTCTCGTCGAGCACGACCGTCACGCGGATCGACGCCGCGCTGCCGAAGCGGATCTGCGCATACCGCCGACGCGCCGGCTCGCCCCGATAAGTCACCTTCTCGAGCAGGTCCTCGGGCTTCTCTCGCCGGAGTGCCAGGGCGCGGATCGGCGCGTGGTCGAACGGGTCGCCCGCCCCGGGGAGCACGAACCGCCAGTCCGTCGGCGCCGGGGTCTTGCCTCCGTCGTTGCCATCGCCCGGCGGGCCGGCCAGGGCCAGGGCCAGCATCAGGCCGATCGAGGGTATCGAGGTCATCGCGCGATCTCCTGCCGAAGTAGGTCGGGCATTCTTGCCCGACGCCGGGCCCGGTCGGGCAAGAATGCCCGACCTACGTGAAAACCGTCACCAGTCCCGCTGCTCCGGCGTCCAGAGCCCGATCTGGTTCAGGAAGAGGTCCCGCCATCGGTCGTCGCCGTGCAGAGCCAGGGCCTTGGCGACCGACCGCCGCGTGCGGCTCTTGAGGGCGTAGGGCTCGGTCCCCGGCTCGGGGTCGTCGGGCAGGGCCTCGACCAGGCTGACCGCCCGGCGCGGGTCGACGAGCGCCAGGGCCGTGAGGATCTCGGTCGTCACATAATCCTGCCCGAACGCTTCGTGGCCGGCACCGATCCGGTCGAGCTCGGGCCGGAGGATCCGCGCCGCGAGGTCGCGGTCGTACCGGGCGAGCAGGAGCGCCACCCGGCAGATCTCGAGTCCGGGCTGGGCCGTCTCGGAGCCGGACTGATCGCCGCGGGGCGAGCGGAGCAGCACCGTGCGGGCGAGAAACTCGCCCAGGCGCTCGGGCGCGACCCGCTCGACCACCGGCAGGAGCGCCGCGGCGATCGTGTCGGCCGTCTCGCGTCGATCGGTCGCTGATGCGGCCTGGCTGCTCAACCGATCGAACGCCTCGTCGAGCAGCCGGTTCGCCCCGGCGCTGTCGTTCGGGGCGACGGCCCGCGCCATCAGGCCCAGCGCATATGGGCCCAGGTTCGCCGAGTCGACCGAGAACCGCCCCAGCGCGATCCGCCGGGCGCGGGCGACGTCCGCGGCGGCCATCCGGTAACACACTCGCACGACGAACGAGTCGAGGATCGGCAAGATATCCGCCCGCTCGACGATCCGTTCGGCCTCGGCCGGCGACCGATCGGCGGCCCGCTGCGCGATCTCGAGATAATGCCGGCCGTAGACCCAGATCCGATCGCCCGCGTCGGTCTTCCGCGCCTCTTGCTCCAGCTCCTCGAGCATTTGCACCGCGCCCGGCAAGTCGACCCGCGCGAGCGGGATGCTGAGCTGCCGCCGCAGCCCCTTGCCGGTGGGACCCTTCCCCTCGGCCTCGCAGATCGCCCTCGCGTCGCGGAGCAAGGCCCGGGCACGTTCCACGTCGCCCAGGGCGACCAGTCGCTCGGCGATCTTACCCAGGCCCATGACGCGGAAGATCAGCGGGCTGGCTTCCTTTGTGTGCAAAAGCGCCTGGTCGAGGAACGCCCGCTGCCGCGCGGCGGGAAGATTCGGGGTCTCCGCCAGCGAGACATACCCGCTGAATTTCGCCGTCCCGCTTGAGCTCGCCTCCAGCACGGCGGCCGCGTCGTCGACGCTCTCGCGGGCCATCGCCGCCGCCAGCGTCTGGCGGAGGTAGATCAGGTATTCGGGGTCGCCGAACTTCACCTCCTCGAGCCACTCGAGCGTCGCGTGCGGGTCGATCTCGGCGGCGTCGGCCAGGAAACGGTACTTCGCCGCGTCGTCGCCCTTCGCCAGCACCCGCGCGGCGAGCGGCTCGATCAGTCGGCGGGCGAGGGCCTTCTCCTCATCGACGGGCAGGACCGATGCGATCGAGTGATATGCGACGGCCAGCGGCTCATCCGTCCGGGCCAGCACGATGTCGACCGGCCGGGCGATGTCATCGGTGGACTGGAATCCGACCCGATAGCCGGCCTTCTCGGCGACGATCGCGGCCGTGCCCTCGATGACGCCTTCCAGGCGGAACCGTCCGTCGCCGTCGGTGGCCGTCGAGGTCGGCATCGGCCCGTCGCCGGCCTGGTGGACGATCGCGCGGGCGATCGCCTGGCCCTGGCGGTCCACGACGCGCCCCTCGACGGCTCGAATCGCGCGGACCACCAGCGTGATCGGCCGATCCTGTCCGCGGCCGACGGCGATACTGGTCGACCGCGCCGCCAGCCGGCCCGGGGCCTGCGCCTCGGCGTGGTATTCGCAGCCCGACGGATAACGCCCGCGGGCGCGGAAGCGGCCCTCGGGGTCGGTGTGCAGCACCACGGGCCCATCCCCGGCGAGCACCGGCTCGTCGACGACGATCCGCCCATTCTTCGCCCGGACCTGCCGCCGCAGGGTCGCCGAGGCTCCCGCCATCGGCCGGCCGGCGGGGTCCACCACCCGCCCGCCGAGCGGCACCGTCTTGCCCTCGCCGACCGTCAGCGCGATCGGCTCCTTCGCCGCCGCGTCAACCCGGGCCGCCACCTCGCCCGAGGCATTGCGTCCATCCCAGGCGGTGAGGTGCAGCTCGGCGATCGGGTCGATGCCGTGAAGGACGAACCCGCCCGAGCGATCGGTGCGGGTCAGCGTCAACTGGACCTGCCCCTGCGAGCCGCCCCAGATCGCCTCGACCTCGGCCCCGGCGACGGGCCGGCCGTCCTCGCCCTTGACGGTGCCCTTCACATCGACGCCGCGCCGCAGCTCCTGCGGCGTCTGATCGAGCACATCGACGCCCAGGCGCGGCATGCGCTGCGAGGGATACGCCATGTCCGACGGCTCATAAAACGGCGAGGGGAACCGCAGCGCCCAGCCGAAGGGCTGGGTCCGGTCGCGCAGGACCCGGCCGGCGTACTTGCCCTGCGCGTCGGTCACGGCGTAGTCGTCGGCGCCCCCCTGGCCGTTGATCGCGACCTTCACGCCCGCGATCGGCCGCTTCGTTCCCTTCTCGCGAATGACGCCGCGCACCAGGATCGTCGGGCGCAGCGGAACCTCGACGCGGGCGGTCTCGCCGGCCTTCACGACCAGGCCGCGCGGCGCCTCGCCGCGGAGCGGAAAATCCCCCGCCGTGGCGAAATCCAGCGCGAGATCGACCGTGCCCGCCGCGATGCTGGTGATCGCGAACCGCCCCTGCTCGTCGCAGGTCGTCGACGCCGACCCGCGCACGCCATATCCCACCGAGCCGCCGGCCAGCGACGCGGCGCGGACCGTCACCTTCGGGATCGGGCGATTGTCGGGCGCCATCAGCCGCCCCTCGACGCGCCCGACCGGGGCGAGGGTCAAGCTGGCGACCTCGTCCTTTGCCTGAGCCTCACGGCCCGGCACCCGCACGATCTGCACGCCCAGTCCGGGCGCCTCGACGCGCATCTCGCCCGGCGTGTCCGGCTTCCAACCCGCGATCGCGACCTGTCCGCTCGCATCCGAGGTCGCGGCCAGCGCCTTCGCCACCGGCTCGGGGACCACGACATCGCCGGCGCGACCGGGCATGACGCGCGCCCCGCCCACGGGCTGGCCCTCGGGCGTGCGCACGACAAACCGGGCACTCGCCGGCGCGCCCAGGCCGATCCGCGCCGGCGGGTCATCCGCCAGCACGACGCGAGCGATCCGCCGGAATCCCAGGCGCCGCGAGGTTCCCTCGCCGGCGATGGCCCAGACCGCCAGCGGCGGCGGCGACCGCATCGCAACAACCTGGGCCGGCACCTCGAGCGTGAACCGCCCGTCCTGGCCGCTCCGCCCGTGGACCAGGAGCGCCGATGCGCCCTCATCGAGCGTGGTGGAATACCGATACCAGAGCTCCATCCCGGCCCGCCGGCCCTCGTCGAGCGACTCCGCCGCGGCCAGCCACACCTCGGCCCCCGCGACCGGCCGGTCCGACGCATCGACCACCACCCCGGCCACCGGGATCGGCTTCGGGTCCGCCGAAGCCGGTGCCTGGGCCTGAGCCTGCACCAGACCCGCCAGCAGGATCGTCGCGGCTATCATGGCGTCCGTCCACCTTCCTCGATTCGGTCCGCCCATATCCATGACAAATGTCAAGGCCGAGAATAACCGGCGGGTGGGGGAGGGTCAAGGTCGTCCACCGGGAAGCCGGTCGGGCAGTCCTGCCCGACGCGGGTCCGACTCCGGCCGCTCCGCTCCGCACGGAGTCGGGCAGGAATGCCCGACCTACGAGGAAGCCCGAGGGGTCGCACGCTCGACGCCCCTCTGCCCGCCCGCCTATACTGGTATCATGAAGAGATTCTCCGACCTTTACGCCGTGCTCGACGAGACGACGAAGACCAGCGTCAAGGTCGAGGCCCTGCGCCGGTACTTCACCGAGGCACCGCCGGAGGACGCCGCGTGGGCCGTGTATTTCCTGATCGGCCGCAAGCCCCGCCAGGTGGTGGCGACCAATCGGATGCGCGCCTGGGCGGCCGAGGAGGCGGGCATCGCCGACTGGCTGTTCCAGGAGTCGTATGACGCCGTCGGCGACATCGCCGAAACGATCGCGCTCCTTCTCCCGCCGCCGGAGAATTCGAGCGACCGGCCGCTGTCGGAATGGATCGAGTCCCGCCTGCTGCCCCTGCGCAACCGGCCCGAGGAAGACCAGCGCGCGGCGATGCTCGCGGCCTGGGGCGAGCTCGACGACCGCCAGCGGTTCGTCTGGAACAAACTGATCAGCGGCGGGTTCCGCGTGGGGGTCTCGCAGCAACTGGTCACGCGAGCCCTCGGCGAGGCCGGCGGGATCGACCCGGCGGTCGTCGCGCACCGGCTGATGGGCGACTGGCAGCCGTCGGCCGAGTTCTTCAACCGGCTGATGGCCGCCGATTCCACCGACGCCGACATCAGCCGCCCCTACCCATTCTTCCTCGCGTATGCCCTCGACGGGTCGCTCGAGGATCTTGGCGCCCGCGACGAGTGGCAGGCCGAATGGAAGTGGGACGGCATCCGCTCGCAGCTCATCCGCCGCGGCGGCCAGACGTTCCTCTGGTCCCGCGGCGAGGAGCTCGTCACCGAGCGCTATCCCGAGCTCGCCGCCGTCGGCGACGGCTTGCCCGACGGCACCGCGATCGACGGCGAGATCCTCCCGTGGAACGAGGGCCGCGTTTTGCCGTTCGCGCAGCTCCAGCGCCGGATCGGGCGAAAAGCGGTGACGAAGGCGATCCTCGCCCAGGTCCCCGTGGTCATCGTCGCCTATGACCTGCTCGAGCACGCCGGCGCCGACGTGCGGACGCTGCCGCTCGACGCCCGCCGCGCCGCGCTGGCCGAACGGGTCGCCGCGTTCCAGGCCGGGCATCCCACGATGGCCCACCGACTCCAGCTCTCGCCGATCGTCGAGGCCCCGACCTGGGACGAGCTGGCACGCGCCTGGTCGACCAGCCGCGAAAAACAGTCCGAGGGCCTGATGCTCAAGCGCCGCGATTCGGCCTACGGCGTCGGCCGCAGGCGGGGCGACTGGTGGAAGTGGAAGGTCGAGCCGCACACGATCGACGCCGTGCTCATCGCCGCCCAGCGCGGCAACGGCAAGCGCGCGAGCCTCTACACCGATTACACCTTCGGCGTCTGGGACACCGAAAAAGGTGTCCTGGTCTCGATTGCCAAGGCATACTCGGGCCTCACGGATGCCGAGATCCGCCAGGTCGATGCCTTCATCCGGCGCAACATGCTGGAGAAATTCGGCCCCGTGCGGACGGTCAAGCCCGAGCTGGTCTTCGAGCTGGCGTTCGAGGGGATGAATCGCTCGACCCGGCACAAATCCGGCATCGCGGTGCGTTTCCCGCGGATTCTCCGCTGGCGCACCGACAAGCCGGCCGCGGAGGCAGACACGCTGGAATCGGTCCGAGCGATGCTGCCGCCGGAGGGGGAAGGGTGAGCGAAAGCCTGTCCCGCCGGCACGATCGGGTGACGTCGGATGGGCGATGCCCTGCCGACAGGTCGGCCTCGGGACGCTCCGAGCGCGGCCAGTCCCACGGAGTTTGAGCGTCGAGCAAGACTGCCCGACCTGCTGAAAATCCGACCATGAGCAAGAGTGCAACGCCCATGCCACCGGTGGGCCCGGGATGTGCATGGGAGTTCGTTGGGGTGCGGTACAGTGCAGTGCGATGCGGTGCGGTGCGGTGCAGTGCGAACATCGCCGTCTCGATCGGGAGCGAAGCGAATGGCGACTCCAACGTGGCTTCAGGAATTGATCGGGTGGGGCAGCGCGCTGGTCCTGTTGCCGACCTTCGGCGTGCAGACCTACCGGCAGTGGCACGACCGGCACCAGCACGTCGGCCCGACCTCGCTGTGGTTCTTCGTCCTGGCCGTGATCGGCACGCTCGGCCAGTTCGTCTATAGCTGGATGGTGGGCAACCTCGTGTACCTGGTGCTCAACGGCATCCTCGTCGTGAACAACTCGATCGGCCTGGGGATCGCCGTGCATCGCGCGCGAATTCCGGCGACATCGAAATCGTCGCCGGGCGATGCCGATCGCTCGCTCGACGATTTGCACCATCGCGCGGCGGTCAATCCTTCCGGGTGAGCCGTTCCTGCACGGCGATCCACGCCTTGACCCGGCGGTTCAGGTGGTCGCGCAGCTCGGGCCTGGCGTCGGCGAGGTTCTGGAGCTCGCCGGGGTCGGCGCTCAGGTCGAACAGGTAGTGTTTGTCCTTGCGCATGTCCCAGAAATACTTCCAGCGGCCGTCGCGCACGCCACAATGTCCCGGCCGGCCCCCGTAGAAGAACGCGCGGCGATCGTCGCCGCTGGTGCCGCGATCGCTGCTGCCATCGTCGATGCCCGCGCCGATCAGGCTGCGCCCCTGCCAGCGCGGGTGCGGGGGCAGCGCGCAGATGTCGGCGATCGTGGGCCAGAGGTCGACGTGCCCGCCGACGGCCCGGCTGCGCGAGCCCAGCGCCGAGAGGCGGGGACTGATCAGGATCAGCGGGACGTGCACCTGGTCCTCGTACAACCCGGTCGAGTGGGAGAGTAGACCGTGGTCGCCGAACGACTCGCCGTGGTCGCCGGTCACGACGATCAGGGTGTCGTCGGCCAGGCCCTTCGCCTCGAGGTCGTCGGAAAGACGGCCGACGAACCGGTCGACCCGCCAGATGGCCCTGAGATACCGATCGAACTCGGCGCGTTCGACCCGGCCGCCGCGGACGCCGGGCGGGTCGTACTGCGAGGGCCAGGTCGCGGGCCCCTCGCCGTCGCGGTATTCCTCGTGGGTGTCGTAGGCCCACATCACGATCGCGAACGGTCTGTCGTGCGGCTCGTCCACGGCGCGGCGGACGTCGGCGAACATCGCGCGGTCGTCGTATCCGGGATCCTCGATCGCGAGCGGCCGAGGGCTCCGTTGCCAGAAGGGGACATTCGGATCGCGGGAGACGTCGAACCCCGGGATGCAGAACAATTCGGCGGTGTGCAGGTGGTCCCAGACCGCCTTGCCGCCGGCGCCGAAGAAATAGGTGCGGTAGCCCAGCCGCCGCAGGTGGCCGGCGGCCGAGGGGAGATCGAGCGCCGCATCCTTGTCGTAGACGAGCTGCGCCAGGGGGTTGCCGTACGTGCCGGCGAACAGCGCCATTGCCGAGCCGAACGAGAAGTTGGCCGAGGCGTAATAGTTGTCGAATGTCAGGCTGCGGGAGGCCAGGCGGCGGAGGTTGGGCGTGGTCGGCAGCGGGCAGCCGTAGGGCTCGAAGTAGCGGGTGCCGACCGACTCGACGACGATCAGGATGAGGTTCCTGGGCGGCCGGGCGAGGCGGGGGTCGGGGTCGTGCGTACGGCGGTCGCCGGCCGAGCCCGCGGCCTCGGTCTCGATCGGGACGTCCAGCCGCGGCGCGGGCTCGATCACCGATCGGACGAGGACCAGATGGGCGTTGCGGGCGAAGTCGTCGAACTCGATGTCGGCATACGCCCGCCAGGCCGAGCCGGCCAGCGCGAAGGCCGCCGCGGCGGCGAGCACCCGGCCCGGCCGGAGGAGCCTCGCCGCGTCGGACCAGAACGTCGGATACGCCCGCTGCCCCAGCCGGTGCAACCCCAGGGCGCCCAGCGGCCCGAAGATCACGGCGCACCAGACCGGGCCGCCGACCGACTCGACCACGCCGGGATACGGGGTGAACCCGCCGCCCAGCCAGAACAGGTCCATGCGCAGGAACTCGTGCCGCTCGTAGAACAGCTTCATCGTCGCGACCTGGTAGATGATCGCGACGGCCGCCGAGCCATAAGCCGCCAGTTGCACGAGCCGCCGCGACCGGCCCGACGACGCCAGGCCCAGCAGACCGAAGCCGGCCAGCACGCAGATCAGCCCGACCGCCACGTCCTCGGCGCAGCTCCACAGCACGCGCAGCGCGAAGACCAGCGGATTGGGGTCGTAGATTGCCGGCTCCTGCGCATCGGGCGAGCCGACGAGCTGCCGGCCGAGCACCACCTTGGATGCCACGATCGCCGCGCAGACCAGCATCGCCAGCGAGAGCATCTCGCCCCGCCGTGCCAGGGTGGCCAGGTCCGGTTCCCCGGCCGATCGATTCCATCCCCGCAGTCTGGTCATGCGATCTGTTCCGTTCGCGCGGGCCCGATGGCGGCAGCCTGTCGGCTCCGACCGACTTACGGTATTCGCAGGATCCGGGCCGAAATTGTGCGAACAGCGGCGGCGGCGTCGGCGGCGGCGTCGGGCGCGAGGACAGGACGGCGGCGCCGACCTCCGTTCGCCGACGTCCGGGCGCGGCGCCACGCCACGCGGCGCCACGCCATGCACCCTGATTGCAGGTTATCGCCCACCGTCCGGGGCGGACAAGGGGCTTCCGGCGTCCATGGATGCGTCGAATGCCCGGACGTGCGGCGGCCGGCGGCGGTCAGACCGGCTCGACCATCGAGTCGGCCTCCTCGTCGAAGAGGGGGTGCGCGGCCTCGACGGGCTTGTGGGCCTGGCGGTGTCCCAGCCCCAGCACCAGGATGATCGTGGCCGAGATGGCCATCGACACGCACAGGTACATCAGCCCGGGCACGTAGGAATCCCAACGGGTCTCGACCCATCCCAGGACCTTCGGGCCGACGAACCCGCCGAGATTGCCGACCGAGTTGATCAGGCCGACGCTCCCGGCCGCGGCGGCCTCGGTCAGGATCAGGCTGGGCAGCGCCCAGAACGCCGGCATGTACGCCTTGAGCCCCGCCAGCGCCACGGTAAAGAGCGCGACCGCCATCGCGAGCCGCGCGCCGAACGTCAGCGAGGCCGGTATCAGGAGCGCGCCGGTCAGCGCGGCGGCGCCCACGTAGATCGGCACCGAGGCGTGCAGCCGGCGCTCGCCGGTGCGGTCCGAGCTCCAGCCGACCAGGAGCTGTCCGGCCAGCCCCCCGAGCGGCGGGATGACCACGGCCCAGGTCACCGCGTTGAGGTTCAGGTCGTACCACTTCTCCAGGATGCTCGGCAGGAAGAACTCGACGCCGTAGCTGGTCGACACCACGAAGAAATACGCCGCGGCCAGCAATAGCACCTTGCGATGCCGCAGGGCCTGAAGGACCGTCATGTGCGCGTGGCCCTGCTTGTGCAGCAGCTTCTCGCGCTCCAGCTCCTTTTCCAGCGCCTCGCGCTCATCCGGCTCGAGCCAGCGCGCCTCTCGGGGCCAGTCGGGCAAGAGAAACAGCACGAGCACGCCCAGGAGCACCGCCGGGATGCCCCAGCCGATGTACATCCACTGCCAGCCGTGCATTCCCAGCAAGGTCGGATACGTCGTCGTGATGCCGCCCGATGTCTCGCTCGTCCCGATCCGCAGCAGGAAATACGACAGCTTCGGGCTGAGGGCCTGCGCCACGGGCGTGGCGATGAAGAACCACGACAGCGCCCGGGCCCGGTCGCGCGCCGGGAACCAGTGCGTCAGATATACGATCACCCCCGGGAAGAACCCGGCCTCGGCCAGCCCGAGCAGGAACCGTACGCCGTAGAACTGCCAGGGCGTCTTCACGAACGCCGTCAGCCCCGCCACGAACCCCCACGTCACCATGATCCGGCAGAACCACTTGCGGGCGCTCCACCGCTCGACCAGCAGCGTGCCGGGGATCTCCAGCAGGAAGTAGCCAAGGAAGAAGATCCCGGCGCCGGTGCCGATCACGTCCTTGTTGAACCCCTCGAGATCCTCGCCCATCCGCAGCGCCGCCAGCGACACGTTGATCCGGTCCACATACGCGATGGCGTAGCTCAGGAACAACAGCGGGATCAGCCGGACGTACGCCTTGTATCGCGCGCGGTCCAGCGCGCCGGGTGTCGGTGGAGAGGTCGACATGAGGCAGGCTCGCTCGCTCGGTGGCTTCGGGGCGGGTCAGGTCAGGTTGAGTCGGTGGTCTGAGGGTCTGCACCAGAATCGGGAGGGCGAGGCTCCTGCCGAGCCGGAATACGCGGCTCGCCCTCCCGGTTCCGAATACCCGGCTCGCCGGGGGGCTCGCCATCCCAGTTCCGTTCGCCTTCGGGTCAGACTTCTCGCCCGACGCGGCTCCAAGGTAACGCGCTGGAAGGACTACCGCAAACCTCCGCCCCGCCGGCCGGCCGGCCATCTTGATCGGCGGCGAGAATCGCGACCCACGGGAGTCCGGCCGGCCTCTCGCCGGGCGCGCCTCGGTACAATAGCGGCGAGGCGGCCGCGAACCGGGACGAAGGAAGCAGGAGGAAATCGCTTGGCGAGCCAGGAATATGAATGCGACGGCTGCGGCGCCTGCTGCGGCGCGTACCTGATCTTCGCGTCGGAGTCCGACGCGGCGCGCGAGCCGCGGATCGCCGACGAGGGCCGCCGGCTGGCCGAGCACCTCGCCACGCCCGAGTGGACGTATCAGATCCACCCGCTGCCGTTCCACTCGTCTTGCTGCTTCCTCGACGAGTCGGCGCGGTGCGCGATCTACGCCACGCGCCCGGACGTCTGCCGCGCCTTCGCGGCCGGAGGGGACCAGTGCCAGGCCGCCCGCTCGCGCGCCGGCCTGGCTCCCCTGGAACCGATTCCGCCCGGTGCCGGATCGGAGGCCGAAACGATCCGGTAGGGCGGGCGATCGAAGGCCGGAGATCAAAGATCGAAAGTCAGAGATCAAAGGCCAAAGATCGAAGACCGAACTGACCACTGACCACTGACCACTGACCACTGGCCACTCTCACCGATACACCGCCACCCCCGGCACGGCCGCCTTGAACTTCTCGACGGCCTGCGGCGAGACCTTGGTGCCGATCAGGTACACGGACTTGAGCCCCTTGAGGTCCTTGAGCGAATCGAGCCCGGCGTCGGTGACCTGGGTGCGGCTGAGTGCCAGGACCTGGAGGTTCTTGAGCCCCTTGAGGCTCGGCAGCCCCTTGTCGCCGACCTTCGAGCCGGTGAGGAACAGCATGGTGAGGTTGTTCAGCCCCTTGATGTTCTCGAGCGCCGCATCCGTGATCTGCGGGCTCATGATCGTCAGCGAGCTGAGCCCGCTGAGGTCCTTGAGCGGGGCGGTGATCGGGTCGCTGACCTGGCCGTTGTCAATATAGACGACCTGGAGGTTGGGCACGCTCTTGAGGATCTGGAGCGAGTCCTTGTCGCCCGCCCACTTCTTGAGGATGTTGACGGTCGCCGCTTCCTTGCCGTCCTTGGTCTTGTCGACCGAGACCAGCGCGCCCTGCTTCTCCAGCTCGAGTGTCACCAGCTTGAGCTTCAGCCCGGCGTTCTCCTTCTCCAGCTCGGCGATCCGGGCCTTGAGCTTCGCCGGATCGTCGGCCGCGGCCGGAGCCGGAGCCGGAGCCGCCGGCTTGGCCGGCATCGGAGCGGCGGCCGCCTTGGTCTCGGGCTTCCTGGGCTCGGGCTTCTTGGGCTCATCCTTCTTCGCGACGGGCTTCTTCTCGTCCTTCTTGGCCTCGGGCTTCTTGGCCTCGGGCTTCTTGGGCTCGTCCTTCTTGGCGGCCGGCTTCTTGTCGTCCTTCTTCGCATCCGCCTTCTTGTCGTCCTTTTGCTGGGCGACGGCGAGGCCGGGCGCGGCGGACAGGATCAGCCCGAGGGCGGTGAAAAGGGCGAGGGCCGCACGGGTCATCGGGCGGGTGGCGTGGAGGATATTGTGCGTCATGGCGGTTGGTATCCGTCCGGGTTCTCGCGGTTGGTGGGTGTGGCGTGACCTTTCAGCCTAAACCGATCCGCCGGGATCCGCAACGGTTTCACGTCGTCAGCGGGCGCGGGGCGCAGTGCCGCCCGGTTCACCTCACGACGGCGGTGCCGCCGCCGCGGGCGGAGGGACGGGCGCCGCGGCGGTCTGCTCGCGCTTCTGATAGGCGTTGTACGTCGCGATCTTGTACAGGTCGCCCAGGGTGGGGAAGTTGAAGCACGAGCGGTTGAACAGGTCGCCGGTCGCATCCGCGAGCATGGCGATCACGCCGACGTGGACGACCTCGGAGGCCTGCTCGCCGATGACGTGGACGCCCATCAGCTTCATGTCGTCCAGGCGATACAACAGCTTGAGGAACCCGACCTGGTCGCCGATGATCTCGCCGCGGGCGCAGTGGGCATAACTCGCGCGGCCGACGATGTAGGGAACGCCCTGGGCCTTGAGGTCCTCCTCGGTGGCGCCGACCATGCTGGTCTCGGGGATGGTGTAGATCCCCGTGGGCAAGAGCGGCGCCAGGTTGGTGTTGTACCCCTTGCCGAAGGCGTGGCACATGGCGACGCGGGCCTGCTCCATGCTGGTGGAGGCCAGCGCCGGGAAGCCGATGACGTCGCCGGCGGCGTAGACGTGCGGGACCGACGTCCGGTAGTGGGCGTCGACGGTGAGCAGCCCGCGGGGGCCCGGCTCGATCCCGGCGGCGGCGAGGTTGAGCGCGGCGGTGTTGCTCGCCCGGCCGGCGGCGACGAGCACCGCGTCCACGCAAAGCCGGCCCCCGGTGTCGAACTCCAGCGTGATGTCGCCGTACTCGGGCGCCTCGCAGCGGGTCACCCGGTTCTTCCACAGGAACTCGATGCCGAGGTGCGAGTGCATCGAGTCCTCGAGCACGCGGGAGACCTCGTTGTCGAGGAACGGCAGGAGCTCGTCGCGGCCGTCGACGACCCAGACCTCGGTGCCGAGCGCGGCGAACGTGCAGGCGTATTCGGCGCCGATGACCCCCGCGCCAATCACGGCGAGCGACCGCGGTAATCGCTCGAGCTGAAGGATGGTGTCGGAGTCATGGACGCGCCCGTGGTCGAACGGGAACTGCGGCGGGTGCACGGGCGAGGATCCGGTGGCGATCAGGATCATTTCGCCCTTCAGTTGGACCTCGTGGGTGCGGACCGGGTGGTGATGGTCGTGGTAGTGGATCCCGCCGTGCCCGTGTCCGCCCTCGTGCACCGGGGCCTCGCTGACGACGCGCACGGTGTGGGGATCCAGGAATGAGGCGGTCCCGTGGTAGACGACCACGCCGTGCCGCGACAGGCTGCGCTCGACCCGCTTGCGCTCGTTGGCGGTGACCCGGCGCTCGTGGAACATGAACTCGGCCACCGTGGCCTCGCGGCGGAGCGACAGGTCCACGCCGTAGAGATCCCGCGCCTTGAGCCCCGAGATGGCCAGCGCCGTCTCGCGCAGGGTCTTGCTCGGCAGGGTGCCGGTGTTGGCGCTGGCGCCGCCGACCATCGGGCTGCGCTCGATGATCGCCGCCCGCTTGCCGAACTGCGACGCCGCAGCCGCCGCGCTCTCGCCCGCCGGGCCCGAGCCGATCACGATCAGGTCGTACGAGGTTGGTTCCATAACGGCGGATCATACCGCGGCGCAAAACCGCGGCCAAGGGGGCGGAGAATCAAGCGGGCTCACTGGAATCTCCGAGTAGCGCGTTCCGGCCCGCGATCGCTTACAATCAGACCCGTCCGATCGCACCTCGCCAGCCCCGGCCTTCGAGGATCCGATGAGTCGCGTGAGAATCAAGGAACTCCGGCTCCGCAACTTCCGGGCGTTCGCCGATGCTCGTCTACGACTTGATGATGTCACCTTCCTCGTTGGCCGAAACGGTGCCGGGAAGTCGACATTGATGGACGCCTTCAGCTTCATCGGCGAAGCCGTGACCGAATCCCTGGGCACGGCGCTCGAGCGTCGGGGCGAAGCCGAGGGCATTCGTCGCCGCCATCCCGACGCGCCGACGATGTCCGACATTTCCGTGGCCGTCGCCTTCGAACTCCAGAGCCAGGGACGCGGCGCGCCGGTGCTCTACGGGTTCACGCTAGGTAAGGAGCGTGCTTCCGCCGGCTCCATCGTCAAGAGGGAGGTTCTCCGCTGTCCGGACGAAGCGGCCGGGGATGGGATCATCACCTGCTTCGATCGGACTCGGGACGAATTCCGATGTGCACGCCGCGATCTGCACCCGGTGCTCGACGCCGAGACGCTCGTCTTCCCGCTGATCGCGGGCGCCTGCGAACCGTGGAAGCAGATCGCCGAGGCTCTGAAGCATGTCTCGATCCACCAGTTCTCTCCCCACGCAATACGTGGCGAGCCCCAGATCAGCGGCGAGACCCGGCTCGCTCGCGATGGCAGTAACGCGGGCGATGTCCTGAAGCAGATCAGCTCGGCCGATCGTCGGTGGATCGATGAGCATCTGTCGGCGGCGATTTCCGGCCTGCGAGGGGCGCGGGCGACCTCGCGCGTCGGGCGACGGATCATCGTCTTCGAACAGCAGATGGACGGCGAGCAGGTCACCAGGTTCGAGGCATCGTCGATGTCGGATGGGACGTTGCGTAGCCTGGCCGTCCTGCTGGCGCTTCGGCAGTCTCCGCGACCGTCGATCGTCCTGCTCGACGAGATCGAGGACTCGCTCCACCCGCTGGCGCACGGCGTCCTGCTCGACGCCATCGATGTGGCCAGCGAAGAGTTCCCGGTCGTGGTTTCGACCCACAGTCCCGAGATCCTGAGTCATCCGACCGCCCGGCCCGATCGGATACGGGTCGTCCAGTGGAATGAAGGCACGAGCCGCATCTACAACCTGGGGGCAAGAGTCCGGGCGAATCTCGAGCCTCCCTTGACGGTCGGCCAGTTGCTCCGCGCCAACGCGCTGTGGACCGAGGAAGAACCCTCGACGATGGGCGCCGAGGCCGACTTCTTCAAGCTGTCCTGAGATCAAAATGTCCAGGTACGTCATCGTCCCGATTGTGGAAGGGCGCGGCGAGGTGGACTCCGTGCCGATCCTGCTGCGGGCCTGGCTACGGTTCCGGAAATACCGGAATGTCGAGATCCATTCCGGCGGACCAGTCTATGCCGGCGGCAAGGGCAACCTCGCGGCGCCCTACGCCGCCGACACGGGGAGAGGCGTCGAGCATTTTGTCCGGGTTGCGATGCTTCGCGACCCAGAGCCCGACGCCATCCTCATCCTCCTCGATGGCGACGACGACTGCCCCAGGGTCCTCTCGCCCGCGCTGCTCGCCCGCGCCCAGAACATGGTGGCCGACGACTTCCCCATCGGCGTGGTCGTCGCGCATCGGGAGTACGAGGCGTGGTTCCTGGCCGCCTTCGCGTCATCGCGATTCCGCCGGGCTCTTGAGCAACGCGGGTTTCGGCTACGGCGACGAGCGCTCCCTCGCGATCTGGATGTCGAAGGCATCGCTGACTGCAAGGGGCGTCTCGACACATTGATCGACTTCACGGTCGGCGATGCGGCCGCCCGGCAGGCCACGGGATACAGACCGACCCGACACCAGGCCCAGCTCACGGCAATCCTGCCTTTTTCCCCCGGCATGACCCGGCGCTCACGGTCGTTCCGAAAGCTGCTCAAGGAGCTCCATCAGCTCCTGAAGCAGGCGCGTCGACGCAGGAATCACGGCAGGATCGACCGGTCGTGATTCATGTCGGGCCCGACGCGGGAGCAGGGCGCATCGCCCCGCCCCTCGCGATGGCTCACTCGAAGAACCGATGCACCGGAACCTGGAACCCCTCGAGCAGGCCGGGGAGCGTCAGGTCGTCGTCGGGGCCGAGGGTCTCCGGCGGCTCGTCCGCGCTGTAGATGTGGGCCCTCTGTTTCTCCGGGTCGAGGACGATGACCTTCAGCACCCCGGACGCCAGGTACTCGGTGACCTCTTCGAGGATCTCTCTCCAGGAGTCGCTCGCCGAGCGGACCTCGATGACCAGCTCGGGGACCTCGGGGCCGTAGCCCGGCTTCAGCGGGCCCTTTGGCAGCCGGGCGTAGCTGTAATACGCGATATCCGCGCCGCGAACCGTGTCGGGGTTCCGCTCGGTGATCACGCCCGAGTCGTTGCTCAGCACGTGCCCCAGGTCAAGCGGTTCCACGAACTGGCGCAGCAGGTAGTACGACTGGCCACACACCTTGCCATGACGTCGATCGGGCGGCGGCATCGCAACGATCCGCCCTCGCACCAGCCCCTCGGGATGGCCGGGGTCGGGGCGCCGCCCGAACTCCCCGGCCGTCATCAGCGCGTCGACTGTCGCCATCGTTTGTCCCCCAGGTAGGTCGGGCATTCTTGCCCGACGTCCGGGCCGCAACCCATCTCGCCAGCCGCGCCTCCGCCCATTCAGCCCCGGATCGCCCGCAGGTAGCGGTCGGCCGAATGCAGGACGACCTCCTTGCCCCGCGTCGGCACGATCCCCTTGCCCCGGATGAAGAACGCCCCATAGATCCGGTCGAACGGCAGCGGATCGAGGCACTCGACGATCCGGCGGATCTGGCTGCCGTTCAGCGGAATGTAGTTTGGATAGCTATACATGAAAGAGACCTGCTTCGGGTCCATGCAGATCTGCGGCTGGTCGCCGGCCATGAGTGCGCCCCGGCCGCCGGCGCCCGAAGGCCAGTGCAGCACCTGGTAGCCCTCGAAGTGCCCGCCGGTGCGCACGAGCTTGAGCCCGCCGTGCAGCGCGAGCGTCTCGCCCGACCAGAACCGGATGCACGGGTCCGGCCGCATCACCCACTGGCGCTCGGCCTCGTGCAGGTGGATCGGCGCCCCGCCGAAGGCCCGGCTCCACTCGACCATCGCTGTGTAATAATGAGGGTGCGACACCGCGATCGCGGCGATCCCGCCCAGCTCCTTCACCCGCGCGATCGTCGCGTCGTCGACCAGGCCGACGCAGTCCCACAGGACATTCCCCCCCTCGGCGCGGATGAGGAACGCGCGCTGGCCGATGCCGAACTTCGGCTCGGTGTTGATCGAGTGCAGCCCGGCTTCCTCTTCCTTGATGACATTGCGGTGCGAGGCCCGCAGCTCCTCCATCGTCGTCCACTTCTGACCGTCCGGGTTGACGTACTGGCGTTCGTCCTCGCAGATGGGGCAGTGGGCTGGAGGTTTGGCCGACTCGGCGAACTGCGTGCCGCAGGTGACGCACAGGTACGCCGTGCCGCTCGCCTCGCCCGCCGCTGCCCGCACCGACGAGAGAGCCGCAATCGCCGCCGTCGAACCCGTGGCTTCCTTCATGAACGTCCTCCGTGTCCGCTTCTCTGCCATGATCGAGCCCCCCTGGAAACAGTTTCTGTCTTCGACAAAGCTAATCGTCGTCCTCGTCCTCCATGGCGCCGGTGAGTCGCTGTTCCTTGTAGCGTGCCAGGACATCGCCGATCAGCTCGATGGCCTTATCAGCGTTGCCGAGGCTATCCTCGACGGCGTACATAATGTCCCTCATGAGCAAGTGGAATCGTTCGTGATCCCTGGCGGAGATGGTTTCCCTCGGCCTGGCCTTCTTTTTTGCCATGGTGGCGGCTCGTATTTGCATTGAGAGCGCATTGCAGATGTGTGGCTCACTGAGGGACCAGGCCGGCTCAGAGCCTGCGCCCGCAGGGCTCTGAGCCCCCGTCAGGGGGCGATCGGACGTAGCCGGGGGGCGTCAGCCCCCCGGGCTCGGACCGCCGCGACACACACACCGAATCCTCT
>DAIDHB010000189.1 GCA_027452145.1 Planctomycetales bacterium | reverse complement strand
CGCCGCGTCCAGCCGAGCTGGCCCATGCCGGCGCCGACGGCGCCCGAGCTCACCAGCGCGACCTTGTGGCCGCGGTCCATCACGGCGCTGATCTGCTCGGCCAGGTGGTCGATCCTGGCCGGGTCGAGCGTGCCGTCGTCGCCGGTCAGCACGCTGGTCCCGACCTTGACCACCCATGTCCGCGCCGACAGCACCACGTCGTCGCGTACCAGGTCCCGCTGAGGCGAACCCGCAGCCCCGGCCGATGCCGATTCTCCGGCCGGTCCGATCGGGCCCGCAGGCTCCGGGCCACTCGCCGTAAAGACTTCCCTGGACGACACGTTACGCCCCGCTCCTCTCATGCCCTGGCGGTCGGGATTCCGGCGTCCGGCCGGTCTCCCCGGGCAGCGGACGCAGGCCGCCCGCACCACCCGCGACGAATCGTGAAGATTGTCGGTATGCCGTCCCGACATTATAATGCCTCGTCGTAGCCGGCCCAGGGTAACTCGGCACTCACCCGGGGGCGGACTCTCTCCACGAACTCGCGAGCACGAGCCGGGGCTTGCTCCAGGGGCGGGCGCGATCATATGGGCGAGCTTCTCCATGAATGCGGCGTGGCGGCCGTGTACCACGCCGCGGGGCGTCCGGTATCGAGCCTCTGCCCGACGCCCGGAGACGTCAACGGCGTCGCCCGGCTGGTGCCACGCATGCTCCTGGACATGCAGAACCGCGGCCAGCTTGCCGCGGGGATGTCCAGCTACCGCCCCGATCGCAACGCCCTGCTCAAGACGCACAAGGAAGTCGGCACGGTCGCCGAGTCGTTCCGGCTGAATCATCGCGAGGAGTTCGAGGCGATCATGCAGGGCGTGGACGGGCCCGCCGCCATCGGGCACGTTCGCTATGCCACCTGCGGCGGCAACGACCGCTGCGACGCCCAGCCGTTTGAGCGCGATCACGGCCGCAAGGCCAAGTGGTTCGCCTTCGCCTTCAACGGTCAGCTCGCCAACTACCACGAGCTCAAGGACGAGCTGCTCTCCAAGGGCGACTACCACCTGAAGCGCGACACCGACACCGAGATCCTGATGCACTCGCTGGCTTACGAGCTCCAGACCGAGGACCAGGAGCCCGACTGGGTCGGCGTGTTCGGCCGGATCGCCGAGCGGTTCGACGGGGCGTACAACATCGTCCTGCTCACCGGGCACGGCGAGCTGGTCGTGGTGCGCGACCCGCTGGGCTTCCGGCCGCTCTGCATCGCCGAGCACGGCCCGCTGTTTGGCGCGGCGAGCGAGAGCGTGCCGCTGTCCAACCTGGGCTTCCGCAATATCCGCTCGCTCGAGCCGGGCACGCTGGCCGTCGCCAACTCCAAGGGCGTGCGGATCGAGCGTTTCGCCCCGTCGCCCCGGCAGGCACATTGCTTCTTCGAGTGGATCTACTTCGCCAACGTCGCCAGCACGCTGGACGATCGCTCGGTCTATCTCAGCCGCGCGTCGCTGGGCAAGGAGCTGGCCGAGCTCGAGGACGTTCCCTGCGACGCCGACACGATCGTCGTGCCGGTCCCCGACACGGCCAAGGCCGCGGCCGACGCGATGGCCTTCGCGCTGGGCGTGCCCTCGGTCGAGGGCCTGATGCGCAATCGCTACGTCGGCCGCACGTTCATCGAGGGCACCGCCGACCGCGCCGCCAAGGCCCGGCTCAAGTACACCCCGCTGCCCGAGGTCCTGACCGGCAAGCGGGTGCTGCTGGTCGAGGACAGCATCGTCCGCTCGACCACGATGCGGGCGCTCGTCCACGAGATCCGCGACCGCGGCGGCGCGCGGGAGATCCACCTGCGTGTTGCGTGTCCGCCGATCATCGCCCCGTGCTACTACGGCATCCACATGTCGCGCCGGAGCGAGCTTTTTGCCACGCCGTTCCTCGACGAGCCCGGCGGCGTCTCGGCGGAGGCACAGCAGCGGATGGCGCGCGAGCTGGGCGCCGACAGCCTGCGGTATCTCCCCGTCGAGGCCATCGCCCGCTCGGTGAGCCTCTCCGCCGACCGCCTCTGCCGCGCCTGCATCACCGGCCGCTATCCCACCGCCACCGGCCAGGAGCTCTACCAGATCGAGGCGTCTTCCCCGCGCGATTGCAGCCGTCGCGCGTACGAGCGGGCCGCGGCGGCGGTCACCGGATAAGCGTCTCTTGAAAGGCCGCTTGCTCGGACTCGACCGCGGCGCCCACCACGCCGCGGTCCGGTTCCTCTCGCATCGGCGAACACGACCCCACACGGGACGACCATCGCGGCCCGGCCCGGCGCGAGGCGCCAGGTCGGGCCGCGCCGCGCCCCATCGCTAGGGCTTCGGAGGGGTCGTCGCGTGTGGCCGGTTGTCCCGGTCCGCCGTCCTGGCCGCGGGAGCCGTGGCGGCACCGCTGTGGCCCTCGCCCGCGGCGACGGCCGTCGGGGTGTAATCGCCGCGCAGGTAGCGTGCGATCATCGTGATGTCGTTGTCGCTGACCTGGTCGCTGCCGAACGGCGGCATCTTCTGCTTGTCCTCGAGATAGCCATAGCGATCGCCGGCCCCCGGCTTGCGGACCATCCGGGCGAACCAGTCGTCGGAGCCCCAGCGATAGAGGCCGGGCGCGTCGCGCGTGCCCCCCTCGGTGAAGCCCTCGATCGCGTGGCAGGTCCCGCAATCCTTCTGGAACGGCTCGAGGCCGGGATGCTTGTTCACCTCGGGCGACGAGAGCCACTCGTCGACCGTCACGTCGCGCGGGATCCTGGCGAAGCTCGCGACGAAGTCGGCCACGTCGTCGAGCTGCTTGTCCGTCAGCTTCGAGTTCTTCTTCCACTCGGCCATGCCGTCGCAGGCCGGGACCTTGCCGAAGTATGCCGGCGTCTGCGGGTTGGCCAGCAGGCCGCGAATCCACTTCCGCGTGCCGAAGTCCGCCAGGTCGGGGGCGGTCTGCTCGCCCTGGCCCCGGCCGCCGAGGACGTGGCAGCCCAGGCATCGTCGCTCCAGTACGGCCTTGCCCTGCGTGAGCGGGTCGCGCCGTAGCAGGTATCCCGCCCCGTCGGGCGGGATGCCGGCCTCGGGCAGTGAGGCCAGCTCGAGCGCCCGCTGCCGGGCCAGGTCGGCCTCGCGCCTCGCCTGCTGGAATTGCGCGTTATGGGCGTCGTCCCACAGCGCCCGGGCCGTCAGGGCGCCGGCCGCGGCCACCACGCCGAAGACGAACGCGCACGCCACTCCGTGCGCCGCACGCCTGGGAAGGATGCGGTCCAGCAGGGGGAGCAGGGCCAGAATTCCCATCAGGGCCGAGGGGATCACGAACGTGCCGATCACCTCGCGGTTGCCGGGGAAGTACTTGAGCAACTGGTAGAGCGACAGGAAGTACCACTCCGGCCGGGCCGGGTAGTCGGCGCTGCCGGGGTCGGCCGGCGCATCCAGGTGTGCGCCGCCGTTGTAGATCGCCACCCCGGCGATCACCCCGATGACCAGGGCGCTCGCGACGAGGTTGCGGAACGACTGGTCGGGCCAGTACGGGGATGTCCGCAACGCGGCGAACTCGCCGTTGGGCGGCGTCAATCCCTTCCGGCGCGACAGGTTGATGTGCGCCACGGTCAGCAGGACGAACAGCGCCGGCAGGAGGCCGACGTGCAGGACGAAGAACCGGGTCAGGGTCGAGTTGCCGTACTCGGTGCCGCCCACGAGCAGCTTCTGGGCATAAGGCCCGAGGATCGGCGCGCCGCCGACGATATTCGTGACGACCTTGGTCGACCAGTAGCCCTTCTGGTCCCACGGGAGCTGGTAGCCCGTGTGCCCCAGCCCGATTGTGACGATCAACAGCGCGATGCCAAACCACCAGGTGAACTCGCGCGGCCGGCGGTAGCCGCGGGTCCAGATCACCTGCACCAGGTGGAACGCCAGCAGGCTGACCATCGCCTGGGCGCCGTAGTGGTGCAGGCCCCGGACGAACCAGCCGAACCACATCTCGTGGCTGATGTAGAACACGCTGCCCCACGCGGTGGACGACGAGGGGCTGTAGGCGCTCATCATGGTCAGCCCGGTGAACGCCTGGGCGATGAAGACGGTGGTGAGCACCGCCCCGGAGACATACCTCCAGCCCGCGCCGCCGGGTACGGTCCGCTCGCGAGCACGCCGGCGACGCTGGAGCATCCCGGTCCGGTCGTCGAGCCATTCGGCCAGTTGCTTAAGCAAGGGGAATCTTCTCCTCGGTCGCCGTGCGGAACCTCTGGTACTTGACCCGCACCTCGGGGTCTTCGTCGGAGGATAGCTCGACCTCGAGCCGGTCCATGGGGCGGGGCGGCACGTGGTTGGTCGGTTGGCCCTCGAACGTGAAGGCGCTGGTGTGGCAGGGGCAGAGGAAGCCCGTCTGATCCCCCCTGAGATTGATCGCGCAGCCCAGGTGGGGGCATTCCGACTGGAACGCGATGACCTGCTCCTTCTGGCCCGGCTGCTGGCGGATCACCCAGACGGAGCCCACCGGCTCGCGCGGGTAGCGGACCCAGGCATCCCGGCGCTCCTCGACGATCGCGAACGACCGGGGAACGCCAACCTCGAGCTGACTGAGCCGCGTCACCGAGTGGAACTCGCCACCGCTCCCCTTGCGCCTCAGCGGCGTGAGGATAAAAGCCGCACCCGGCACGGCCAGGACCGCGGCGATCAGGGTGCCCAGCGCGGCGGTCGCCAGCGCGAGGAAGCCGCGGCGGGGCATGGCGGACGGCGGCGGTGGGGCGGACCCAGGCCCGGGCCCGAGGGTTTTATCTGTGTCGGCGGGATGGGCATCCATCCGTTGGATCTCCGGAGGGTCGAGTCGAGAACAGGGTCGGCCGGTTTGGCCGATTCGTCTGGCGGGCGGCATCGGGCCGATTCGCCACGTTTGCGTCGCGACCGGGGCTGGCCGCACGCGGTTCATCCGGCGGGGAGGGACACCGGCCCCGAGTTCTTCCGCAGGGCCGATCTCCCGACACCACGCCCGTCACGCGATGCATGCGACGGCGAGGGCCGTCGCCTCCTCCCCGCGCGGCGGCGCGGAGAAGGTGCCCGGAGGGCGGATGAGGGGGCATTCCGCATCGGCCCCGGTCTGCGAGCCGGCCGAGACGGGCCTCCTACCCTACTGTTATCCGGCCGGCCGGCCCGGATCAAGGGCCTGCCGGACCGCGGCCACCACGCGGTCAACCACCTCGGACATCGTCCCGGGGATCGTCGCACCCGCCGCCGCCCGATGGCCACCGCCGCCAAACTGCGACGCCAGCCGCGCACAATCGACGTCGGTACGGGTCCGGAACGACGCCTTCACGCCGCCCCGCGCCTGCTCGATGAACAGCAGCCCGACCTCCACGCCACGCAGGCTCACGGTGTAGTCGACCAGATCCTCGGTGTCCGGCGGGATCGCCCCGGTCCGCCTCAGATCGTCGAGGCCCACCGCCGCGTAGGCGAGGCGCCCGTCCAGCTCGACCTTCAGATTCGCGAGCGCCTCGCCGATCAGCCGGAGTCGGCCGAGCGTGTTCCGCTCAAACAGCTTCCGATAAATCGTGTCGGCCGAGGCCCCGGCGTCGATCAGCTCGGCCGCCGCGCTCATCGTGCTCGCACGGGTGTTCGAGTGCCGGAACCAGCCGGTATCCATCGCGATGGCCGTCAACAGGCCGGTCGCCACCTCGGGCGTGACGGTCGCCCCCAGCGCGTGGAACGCCTGGAGCACCAGGGTCCCGGTCGCCTCGGCCGACGTGTCCTTGAGGAACACGGCCCCCAGGTCGTCCTGGCTGACGTGGTGGTCGACCACCACGCGAGGCCCGCGAAACTCGCGGATGAACCCCGCCATGTCGCCGAGCTGGTTCCACGCCGAGAGATCCAGGATCACGACGACCTCGCGGTCGGCCAGCTCGTCGGGCTGGACGTCGTGGTTGAAGTGCTCGAACAGCTTCCCGTCGGGGTGGAGGAAGTCGTAGCGCGGCGGCGTCGGGCTCGAGTTGACGACCCGGACGTCCTTCCCCTTCTGCCGGAGCAACCCGGCCATCCCGACCTCCGAGCCCAGCGCATCGCCGTCGGGCCGGACGTGCGTCGTCACCAGAAATCGGTCGTGCGTCTCGATCAGGTCGGCCAGCGGGGTCCAGTCGATGTTCATCGCGTGGGTCTTTCGAAGCTCGACTCGCGGGGTTCAGTCTCCGCCCCAGCTTATCCGCCCCTGATGGGCGATCGCAATCGGACCTCCGCCGGCCGGTTGACGGACTGGATGGCTTCCTGGATGATACCGTCGTCGGTGTCACGACGTTATCGACCATTTCTCTCCACGACCCGGAGATTCCGAGGAAATGAACACCGTCATCGGTCAGGAAAACGCCGCCGGCACGATCCGCATTCACTGCCCGGCGTGCGGCGCGCGCGATGTCCCCGCGACCATCATCGAGCATCGCGAGCACGTCACCGAATTCGCCGTCGTCACGGTCGCCACGCATACGACCTGGTGGGTGCAATGCTCGAACTGCAAGGCGACGCTCTACTCTAAACTCAACGGCGCCCAGCTCGAGACCAAAACGGCCGACGAGCTGGTCGGGCTGGTGTATTACCGGGTGTCGTTCGTCCACCAGTTCCTCGCCATCGCCGCGGTCGCCCTGAGCTTCACCCCCGGCCTCGGTACGTTGCTCGCGGCCGTCGCATGGGTCGTGAACCGGAAGACCAAGGGCTGGCCCCGGAAGCTCAGCAAGCTGGCCTTCATCATGTCGTTCGTCTTCCTCGGCGGCCTGATCCTGATGGCGATCCTGTCGGAAATGGGACGTCGCCATTGACGCCGGGGCGGCGACCCGTCTCGCGGCCCTCCTCAGGTCGTATAGGCGTCCACCCGGAACCGATGCAGGTTCTTCTCGACCCAGGCGATCGTCTCGTCCAGGCCCTGCTCGAGCGAGTACGACGGCTTCCAACCCCAGAGCGACTGCGCCAGCGCCGTGCCGGCCAGCAGCCGCTCGACCTCGCTGGCCGCCGGGCGGAGGCGCTGGTCCTCGGCCTCGACCTTCAGCTCGCGGCCCAGTCGCCGGCCGATCAGCTCGACCAGGTCGCCGATCGAGATATCCTCGCCCCGGCCGATGTTCACCGCCCGGCCGAGCGCCGCGTCGCACCCCGCGATCGCCACGAAGCCCGAGGCCGTGTCCTTCACGAACGTCAGGTCGCGCCGAGGGTCCAGCCGTCCCAGCCGAACCACTGGTCGCGCCAGCGCCTGGCTGATGATCGTCGGGATGATCGCCCGCGCCGACTGCCGCGGCCCGAACGTGTTGAACGGCCGCAGGATCGTCACCGGTAGGCCAAACGCCCGATAGTAGCTCTCCCCCAGCGCATCCGCGGCGATCTTGGTCGCCGCGTAGGGAGACTGACCCTGGAGCGGATGCGTCTCGTCGATCGGGACCCGCTGCGCCGTGCCGTAGACCTCGGACGTCGAGGTCAGCACCACCCGCTCGACCCCCGCGTCGCGGCAGGCGTCGAGCACGTGCGCCGTGCCCAGCACGTTCGTCTGAACGACGTCGTAGGGGTTCTGATAGGAATAGGGGATCGCGATCGACGCCCCCAGGTGGAACACCCACTCGCGGCCCGCCACGGCCCGACGGACCGCGACCGGGTCCTTCAGGTCGCCCCGCTCGACCTCGATCGCCGCCTGCACGTCGGCGGGAAGCGTGTCCAGATGCCCGCGGTCGTCCCGCCCGTTGTAGCGGACCAGCACCCGGACCGAATGGCCGTCCGCCACCAGCCGCTCGACCAGGTGGCTCCCGATGAACCCCCCTGCCCCCGTCACCAGCACCGTCTTGCCCATCGGGATCGCACTCCTGCCCGCCCGCCTCCCGCCGCCGGCCGATCAAGGTCCCTCCCGGATCGTGCCTCCGACCGCGATCGTAAGCCTTTGCCCGATCCGCCGCCACATCGATAGCAAGGAGCGAGATCCGGCTGCTACCACCGAAAAAGATCCCGCGACCTCTGGGCGACCGCGGGATCACTGGTGCATCATTAGTTGAACCAGGTCCAGGCTCGCGATTGGCGCACGCCGGCCGGACCCTCCTGTCGAGGCCGGACCCTCGGCAAAATCAGCACCGCGCCGAATGGCCCGCGGGGAAATCTGGCGGGCGATCCGTCGATCGTCATGCCCGGCCGCGGAAAGTCTGACACCGGAGAGGTCTGCGCCTGGATCCCGACGCCCGAGCCCGGAACGGGAAACGGGCTGGCCACGGGTTGCCGGGGCGACACGATACGATGCCGCTTGACCGGAAGGCCGCCCGAGCCAGTCGCGGTGGCAATAGCCGCCATGCTGGCCGCGGAGTAGTTTGTGGTAAGGTCGCTGCTCATGTTGGGATTGTCGACCGTCACACCGCTAAACGTGCCCGACTGCGTCGCGTTGTTACTGTAGGTCACGGTCACGCTCCACTGCAAGCCGGGAGACTCACCCTGGTCGACCTCGAGATAAAAGTCCGCGACAAAGCTGAGCCCCTGCCGTACGAGCTCGCCCCGCCACGTCCCGCCGGGATTCCCGGACCCGAAGGGCGCGACGTAGTAGGTCCCATCATTGGAGTTCTGGATGAAGATGGAGCTCACCGCGAGCGAGGTGTTGAGACCGATGAGCTGAATGTCCACATCCTGGATCCCATCGCCCTCGCTGGTCGGGCCGTGCCCGACGATGTCCACACCGTCCTGGTTCAGCGAAATGGCTGTCAGGGTCGGCATGGGAGAATTGGGGTTGGCGACATAGCCGTCGGTCAGGTAGGGGTTCGCCACCGAGACCCCCACGAAGTTCGTCGTCTGGGTCGAGCCGTTGCTATAAGTGACCGTGAAGCTCCATGGCTCCGTCGGGTCCATGCCCTCGTTCAGATGGAAGTAAAGATCCGCGTAGGGCGATCGCGCCTGGCGCACGAGCTCGGCGCGCCAAACGCTATCCGTGTTGTTGGAACCGAACGGAGCGTTGTACTGGAAGTCGAGGTTGTATCCCTGGAGAAACACCGATGTGATGTCCAGGGCCGTGTTCAGGTTGCCAAGCAAGACATCCACGTCCTGCGTACCGCTCGGACCGCTGTTGAATCCCGGGCCGACCAGATCGACCCCGTCCTGGTTCAGCGAGGTCGCCCAGAAGCTGGGCATCGCCAGGCTGGGGTTCGACACGGAAATGCCCGTGAATGTGCAGGACTGGGTGGACTGGTCGGCATAGTTGACCGTCACCGTCCACTGCGTGCTGGCGCTCACCGCCTGGTTGAGCTCGAAGTAAAAGTCTCCGACCGGCGCCAGCCCCTCGCGCACGAGCTCGCCGCGCCACACGCCATTCGTGTTATTACTGCCGAAGGGTGCGTTGTACTGATAGGAGAGGTTGTCCCCGGTGAGAAGGACGGATGTCACGGCAAGCGTCGGGTTCAGCCCGACGAGTTGAATGTGCTCGTCCTGGATTCCGTCAGAGCCACTACCGGTGCCCTGAGAGGTCAGATCGCCGCCATCCTGGTTCAGAACAACGACCGAGAGTGACTGGCTGCTGACGGGACCGCTGTTGATGTTGAGGTTCGCGATGTCGTACTGATAGTACGGAACACTCTGGTCGACCGGATTGGGACGTTCCCCGGGCGGATCGTAGGTGATGGGCGTCGGGATCGGCGACGTCGGCTCCACGACACCGTTGATGATGCCGTCGTACACCTGGCCGGTCGGCTCGGCCCGCGCCGTCAGCGTGCCCGAAGAGCCTTCGGTGTAGGCCGTGTTACCCTGGATCGTGACATCCAGCTCGTTGGGGTCAATGAATCCCTCGCCGCCGCCAACGACCGACGGATTCCGCTGGTCTCCGCCCGCTGAGAAACCATTGCCGATGGTGACCGTGGGGGGCATGTATCCGTCCGGACCGCCATTCCCTGAGGAGCTGTCATTGGCGAGGTTGGGAGGGCTGCCGTTCAGAATTTGATAGAACGGCGGGGTGGGGTTCGTGTCGTACTGTCCCTGGTCTTAAGGCGTGCTCCACCAGTTGAGCCAGTCCTGAGTCCATTCAAATGTGTTGAATTCGACCGTCGCTTGAAGGTAATTTCGATCTATAGATGTATCCGCGGTCGAGGAGTCAACAATGATCCCGCCGGGGGAATTCACGATGGTGTTGTACTCGATGGTGATTCCGAAGGCCACGGTGTGTGTCCAGGCGTATGGTATACCGAACGTGCCCTGGGAGTTGGGATCCGGGTTCGCGTAGTAGGCTTCGACAATGATACCCGTATTCATGTGCGGAGAAAAGTAGGTGCCGCCGATAATCGTGTTGTGCTCGATCTGAAGGTCGAAGTCATCCCCGGTCAAGTGAATGCCCTGAGAAGCAGTCCCGGCGAGGTTGAGTGTGTTGTCAAGAATACGCTCGTACCGGAATCCCGATCCGATCGAGATCACGAACGATCCCGCGGGAAGGGGCGAGTCCATGAGGAACGTGGGAGGATCGTCGGAGATCAGTTGCGCGATGGGAAACCATTGCCCGACGTGGGAATCCGGCGAGCCGTCGGGATTGAGAGTGTTCACAATCGACACGAGCATTCCGGGGCCTGTCTCAGTGTTCATGAACCCACGCGAGTAGATTGATGCCGACGGCTTGGGGATCGTCAGGATGTAGCCGTCTCCGGATACGGAGCCGACGTCGCCCTCATACCAGGTGTTATCCCCTTCGAAAATGATCGGCTCGGGATAGTTGATGCCCTGATATGGAGGGTTGTCTGTCGGAATATATTGATCTTCGTTTCCGACGGACCCACCAACGAAAGTGTTGTTAAAAATAATATCGTTGTATCCTGATCCACTTCCGAAGTTGATCAGGCGGAACTCGGTGCCACTGGGGTCGTATTGCGACACATGGTTGCCCTCGAAGACCAGATCGTGGGGACCGCTCGCCGCGAAGGCCCCCGGACTGAAGGTGTTGGCGAGCGCCCCGAGGTCCGTATTGTCGAGGATTTCCCAGGGACCCCCGTTGACAGCGACGGTCCCTCCCTGGAAGGTGCATCCCGTGATCGAGCCGCTGCCGCCGGCGCCGGCGGAGAGCAACTGGGTGCCATTTTCGCCGGCATATCGGTAGGACGAAGTGGGTTGTGTGGGCGGCGAGGGTGGTGTCGGGTCAAGGGCCGGGGGGCCGGTGATGCTCATCCCGGTTAGGTCAAGCGTGAACGGGAGGTTACTTCCGAGCCTCAGACCGATGACGGCGTATTGCGTCTCGTCTACGGTCTCTGGGTCGTACCAGATATTACTGGCCCCAAAGTCGATGCTGAAATTCGAGAAATCGACCTTGATGCTCGACCCCAGCGACGGATCCAGATAGATCGCGTAGTGAGTTGAGGAGGTCCAGGAGGCATCGAACTGAATGGTGGTCCCGTTGCCGATGACCTGAACGGAGTGATTGATCTCGAGGGGCTGAGTCAGGACAATCGTGGCGCCGGCCGGGAGGGTGACCGTGTCGTACTCTTGGCCGCCGTTAATGCTATTGTACTCCAACGCCCCGATGAGTTCCTCGGCCATCACGGAGTTGCTGGCGTTGGAGATGGACTCGGAATGTGTGTTCAGAGGATTGGCGAGCAGGACCGGATTCCAGGCGGCGCCGGCAAATTGCGTGACATACTGGGCCGCGTCCGAACCGTTCGAGTACGTGATCCGGAGAGACATGTCCGTGGCAGGCGAAACACCGGGCGGGCAGACGGTCTCGTTTCGCACGGGGGCGAAATAGATGTCCGCAGACTGGCCGTCACTGGCCTCAGACACGTAGAGTTCATGCTGAGCCGTCGGGTCCCCGAAGGACCAGTAGGCTCCTGCCTGGTCGCTCAGCGTCGCCGTCGTGATTGTCCTGATCAGCCCCGTGACGTGCAGGTCGACATCGCCCATATTGTAGGTGCCGTTTTGCGAGGGGCTCGTCATCTGCCCGTCGTTCGTCACCGACATCGTGTCCATGATGACGTTGGCCGGCGTCGAGTTGGCGGCCATCGGCAGGGTCGCGAAGTTGCTCGGCAATGTCGTCGTCAGGCTGTTGTCCGTGACAATGCTACCGTTCTCGTTGTACTTCACCGTGACGGTGAGGCCATCACCTGGGCCCAGGGTGATCGGCGGGCCGGTCGAGCTGTCAAGCGGATTGCCGGTGGAACCGTTGCTGAGGTTGCTGTCAACTGACGGGTTGATGTAAAGATCACCCTGCGTTGGATTGGATTCCGGGAAGTACTCCGCGTTCGCCCAACCGTCGGGATGATTTGGGTCGTAATGTGCGTTTCGGTACTCCCATTCGAACCCAGACGGGCCCTGGACCCTAATTGAATAGATCAGATAATTCTGGATACCGCTTAAGCGTAGATCGATGTCTTGGATGCCGTCAGGCCCCACCGAGACCGTAGGCCCGACGAGATCGACGCCGGTCTGCCAGGATGGGTTGACGCCTACCGTAAGCAACCGGCGTGGCTCCAGCCGGAGGACGGAGGGAACCATCATGCGCCGCCGTCGTCCGTTCAAGGTGCTCATCGCGGGGTCCTGGGATCATGGCCTGTCCATGCCAGGGCTTGGGACCGCGAATCCGTTCGCGCCCCGTGGGACTATCGCAGTCCCTCGAGGTCGGTTGAGGTAACGTCGTTGTTCTGGCGATTGGGATCGTAAATGGGTGGGCCCACAGATGCAAGCGGTCGCCCAGTAATTCTGCGCATTACGCGCAAAACCTGGATACGCAAGGGGATCTTCCGGGTTCTGGCGACGGCATTACGCGAGCCATTGGCGGCCAGATCATCCATCTTAGGGCCGCCGGGAGCGCCGGACGACGTGTTGAATTCCGAGTGCTCCGGCGATCAGGCCGAAGATGAGGATCGTGGACGGCTCGGGCGCAGACGCGGCAACCGGGGTCATCTCGAACGCCTGCTCCTTCCCATCGATCATTCCCTGTCCGACAATCTGGCCAGCGTCATTGATCGCCGTAGCGACTAGGTTACTCCACTGCGCACTCGACGGAGCGGGCAGCAGATCCTTGAGATCCAGGAACTGACCGCCGGTATAGAGGAACCCATTTCCGACCACCTGGCCGATTTCGTTAAGGCCCAGGGCGTACTTGCCTGAACCGCCCGGCAGGTCCGTGAGGTCGGTCGTCGATGGCGCCGTAACGCCGTTGAAGTGGTAGCCGGTTGGGTTGTAGAGCACGAAATGGTTGGGAACGCCCAGGGGACCCATGGTTTCGTTTATTAGCACGTAACCGGAGTTGCTAACCGCGGTAGCCACACTGAAGGCACCGTTGAGCTTAGCGGACAAATCAACAACATGTCCGTCCTGATAAATGGCGGCATGCATGGTTGAGTCGCTTTGGGTCTCTCCGACCATCACCCCCGCGTTGTTAATGGATAGAGCCACGATCGGTGCGTTCGTTGCTACCCCACCGGTGACCAGCTGCGGTGGCATCGAGTACTGACCATCGAAGGCGAGAGCCGCGCTTGCTCCACCGACGTACTGTCCCGAGTCGTTGATCGATGAATAGTGCCCTCCAACCACCTGGCCCGAGTCGTTAATTGAGTTGGCCGGTCCCCCCACCGGGTTGATCTGCGTCATCTGGCCGCCGCTGTAGAGGAACGACTTCGCCCCGGCGTCGTAAGAGATGCCCGTCGGCGCCAATCGTCCAACGGCCTTCCAGGTTCCGTCGCTGGTCGTGTACGAAACCCCGGTGACCTGCCCCGAGGCGTTGATCCCCGTGGCGATGCTCTGAGATGTCCCCGGCAGTGTGCCGAGATTGGTGATGGTGTAAATCGGGTCGGCCGCCGCGGGCTGAATCGGGCCGCCCAGCATGACCAGACCCAGGCCGATCCCCACCACGCCGAGCCACCGCAAGCCCAGGCATCCCATGGCGATTCGCTCCTTGAACCTCGCGTCCCACGTCCCTGATCGCGGCCCGCACGGGCCACCCGCTGACCACGATGCTCCGCCAGCCCCATCGTCCCTGGCGTCGGTCAGGCCCTCCGGCCTGAGCATGCCGAGCCGTCCTGGCGACATGTCCGAGTGATTTCGGCCACCGACGTAACGGGCCGGATTAGACACAGCTTGTATGCAAGCGTCAAGGCGGGAATCCGAGGGCCGGAAGTCCGGCGCCACCCAGCCGCGCGGCCGGCATTCCCCCGCGAGCCGGATTCACCACCTGATCCGACCGCTTGACCGATACCCCGGAACACACAACGTTTCTCCAGAGCAACAAGATTGCCTAAAGACCTCATGCTGCCCTGTCGATAATCCTGGTGATGAAAGGGGACAACAAGTCGGGCTGAGAAGCCGGCAAGCGGGATGCAACCAGCCATGTCAAAGGTGAGGACCGAGCATCCGGGAGGGCGTAAGATGTTTCCGCGAATCATCCTCGTGGGAATGGTGGCCGCGCTGGGGATCACCCTACCGACGCGCCCCGAGGTACTCGGCTGGGTGCATGCGGTGCATAACTGGACGACCGGCCTGCGGGCGATGATGGATGGCGGTAGGCCGTTCGCGAGCGAGATGGAGACGGAGACCGGCACGGTAGCCGGGTGGCCGCTTGAGACGTCGGCCTACGAGACAGCCTCCGCCGTGACCCCGACGGCAAAGGAATCCGCCGTTCCCACGGTATCGCCGACGTGGACCCCGATCCGCGTCGAGGAACAGGTTGCCGGTCTCGCTCACGAGTTGAACCGGCAGTCGGAGGGGCTGGACCTGCATGTGCTGCCGCCAGTTCCACGGCGCGCGGCGGTGGCGGCGGGCTCGCGCCGCGGGAAGGATGCTGGACTCGAGCGGATCGTTCGGACCCTGCTGGACCGGGATCTGATCGATGAGCTGGCAAGAATCGGCCGGGACGGGGCCTCGGATGGTCCGGAAGTGGCCGTGGTGAATCCCGTGCGTCGGGTGCGGTCGGCCGGGGTGGCGCCGGAGTGTATTCTGGGCCGCGTGCCCTCGGCCCCGACGGCTCCGCGAGGGATCGTGGCTGTTCCCGCGCCACGCCCCGCCGCGCCGGCCCCGATCGAGCCGATCGCGCCCGTCGAGGAGGAGGAACTCGGCCTGGCCGTCGTCCTCAATCGGTTTGGCGAGGCAGTCGATCCGGCGCATCCGGCGACCTGGGCCGGCGCCGTGGCGTCATCTCCCGCGCGGATCGTGCCGGTCGAGGCTCCCGACACGGGCCTGGCCGACAGGCTGAACCGCGCCGCCGAGGGATTGGCGCAGGCGGCGATCGCTCCGCCCGGCGACGAGCCGGCCGGGCGCGGGGTCGGCGTCCCGCGCGCACCGGCCACCCGCGCCCCCATCGGCGTCGGACAGGCCGGCGCCGACGAGACTCCGACGGTGGGAAATGCGTTGCGTCTGACCCGCGAGGCCGCTCGGGCCTGGATGGACGTGCTGCATGGGTCGGGCGGGGGCGAGTCGGCGGTGCGGGTCAGCGCCCGCTGACGGCCGGTGGGGCTGGGGCGATCTGATGGTGGCGATGGGCCGATCCGTCAGTTGTACTCGGACGACGCCAGGATGATCGTGGCCTCGAGGTCGTCGTCCCCGATGGGCGGCATGTCGAACTCGAACACGGCGCGGCGATAACCGAGCATCACGGCGACCTTGAGCACATCGCCGTGGGTCGGGAAGGTCTTGCCCGAGAGTTCCTTGAAGCGCTGCATGGCCTTCATGAACTCCAGCTCGTCCTCGGTGTACTGCTTCTCGAAGGTGGTCGGGTCGATCCGGCGTCGGCGTTCCTTCCTGGCCCGTCGCTCCGGCGCGGGGGTCTGATGGGGGCCGGCGGAGCCGTTGGCGCCGTCGCCGCGATGGCGGCGATCGCGGCCGTCGCGGCGCTCGTGGAAGAGGGTGTTCCGGGGATACGAGGAAAAATCGAATTGCTGCGGGGCGGGATTCGTCTGTTCCTGGTCGGCGGCCATGGCGATGGGCTCCGGGACGGCCGGCGGCGGGCCGGACGGGCAGCTCCATTGCCGCCCGCCGGTACGACGCCGGGTGTGTGGTGGTGTCGCCCCGGCGGGATGGTGCATCCCCCGGGGCCGGGGCTCGTGAGGCCGGGTGGCCGGCCTTTCTCGGCGTCCTGTAGAATGTCTAGGTTATGGCCGGATTCGTGTCAAAACCGCCGCCGGGAGGATCGGACTACCGGCCGGCCGCGGACCTCGGTCGGTTGGCCGTCCTGGCAAGTGTGTGGCATAATGAATTCCGATGGCACGGGTGTCGAGGCAATCGGCCGCGCCGGCGTCCCGGGCCGCCGCGGGCCGGTCGGCCGTTGTGGGCTTGTGGACCAGGATCCCGCGTCGTAAGTTAGAAACCGAGGGAACATCGAGCGCCCGAGCCGGTCACTTCCTTCTGCTGGAGACACCGAACATGCCCCGAACCGCCCGTCTGTGGAGAGGTGCCGGGTTCTTGATGCTGGGCAGCCTGATGTTGCCCGGCGGGTCGGCCTTCGCCGGTGACGACCCCCCGCTATCCAAGCAATTGAGCGATCTGGGCCGGCAGGCCCTGGCCCAGGGCGCGGCCCCCACCGCGGAGACGTTCTTCCAGAAGGCCCTGCTGCTGGATCCGAACAACAAGCAGGCCGCCCAGGGCCTGGAGCAGAGCAAGCAGGCCCGCGGCAAGGTCATCCAGGTGGCCATGCAACAGGCCGGCACGCCGCCCGCGGTCCCCGCGGCCCCGGCCCCCGGCGCCGTGGCGCCCGTCCCGGCCGATCAGCCGGTGCCCGCGGCCCCCGATAACCGGGCCACCATCGACCAGACCCTCGCCGCCGAGAACCTCGCGCGGCAGCAGCTCACCAACGACGTCGAGCAGCGCCTCCAGGCCGCCCGCCAGCTCATGGACCAGGGGCAGCCCGAGGCCGCGCTCAACCAGTTGCGGCTGAACCTCAACGTCGTCCACTCCGCCGTCAACGTCCCCGAGGCCGACCGCGCCAACCTCGAGCGCCGCATCCAGGCTCAGATGATCTCCACGGCGCAGGCCGAGGAGCGCATCGTCGCCGAGCGCGCCGAGCGCAACCGCCTCGAGGCCGCCGCCGAGCAGCGCACCCGCGCCATCGACGTCTTCCAGCGCAACAAGGAGACCATCGGCGCGATGATGGTCCAGTTCGACACCCTGATGAGCGAGGGCGTGTACAACATCCTCTTCATCGGCGGGCTGGGCGACATCCGCGCCGCCGCGCAGCCGTTCTACGAGGCCAGGATCCTCGCGCAGAAGGCCTACGCCCTCCAGCGCGGCGGGCCGCTCCCCTACAGCGACAACGACCCCGCGCCGGCCGCCGGCGAGCTGGTCTCCAACGCCATGAACTTCTACACCCAGGAGATCATGTTCGTCCGCCTCAAGCAGTACCGCTTCCTGCTCACGATGCAGGACGTCACCCGGGCCTCGATCCCCTTCCCCGACAACCAGTTCATCGAGTAT
>DAIDHB010000188.1 GCA_027452145.1 Planctomycetales bacterium | reverse complement strand
CCCCTGACGGGGGCTCAGAGACCTTCCGGTGCAGACACGAAATCGCGCTTTGCCTCCCAACGCTCGAAACATCGTCGGGCAAGACTGCCCGACCCACTTCGAAACGGTGCTGTCATGATCGACCCCTCTCGCGAGAAACTCACCCGCCGGCGGTTACTCCAGCGTGCCGGCGGCGGCTTCGGGCTGCTCGGGCTGGCGGGCCTGCTGGAGCGCGACGGCCTGCTGGGCGGCCAGGGACATGCCGCGGAGAACCCGCTCAACCCGATGGCGGCGCGGCCGGGTCATTTCGCCGCAAAAGCCAGGCGGGTCATCTGGATCTTCACCAACGGCGGCCCGAGCCAGGTCGATACCTGGGAGTACAAGCCGGCACTCGAGCGCTGGAACGGCCGGTCGATGCGCGAGTTCGACCCATCGTTCAAGAACACCACCGGCTTCTTCAAGAACCAGGTCGGAGCCCTGATGCAATCCCCCTTCCGGTTCACCCCGAGGGGCGAGTGCGGCAAGATGGTCTCCGAGATCTTCCCGCACCTGGGCCGGCACGTGGACAAGATGGCGTTCGTACACTCGGTCTTCACCGAGTCGAACAACCACTCCCCGGCGCTCTTCATGATGAACACCGGCCTGCCACGGATGGGCTATCCCTGCGTCGGCTCGTGGGTGGCGTATGGCCTGGGCAGCGAGGCCGACAACCTTCCCGGCTTCGTCGTGATGAGCGACCCGAAAGGCCGCGGCCTGCCCAAGGGCCACGCGGCCAACTGGGGCGCCGCGTTCCTGCCGGGCGTGTACCAGGGAACACACCTGCACCCGAACGGCCCGCCCATCGACGACCTCGAGCGCCCCGGCGGGATGACAGAGGAAACCCAGCGCGCCCAGCTCGCGTTTTTGAACCGGGCGAGCAAGCTGCACGACGAGCATTTCGCCGCCGAGGCCGAGGCCGAGCTGGCCGCGCGCATTCAGAGTTACGAGCTGGCCTACCGGATGCAATCCGCCGCGCCCGAGGCGATCGACATCGACGCCGAGCCCGAGCCCGTCAAGCGGTTATACGGCGTCGGCGACCCGCGTTGCGATCACTTCGCCCGCCAGTGCCTGACGGCCCGCCGCCTGGCCGAGCGGGGCGTCCGATTCATCCAGATCTATTCCGGCGGCATGGATAACCAGCTCTCGTGGGACGGCCACAACGACATCAAGGGAAACCATGCCGGCTTCGCCGCCGAGACCGACCGCCCGGTCGCCGGCCTGCTGGAAGATCTCTCCCAGCGCGGGCTGCTGGAGGAAACGTTGGTCATCTGGGGCGGCGAGTTCGGCCGCCTACCGATCGCCCAGACCGGCGACAAGCCCGGTCGCGACCACAACCCGCACGGGTTCACCGTCTGGCTGGCCGGCGGCGGCATCAAGGGCGGTATCAGCCACGGCGCGACCGACGAAGTAGGATATGCCGCCGCGGTCGACCCGGTCCACATCAACGACCTGCACGCCACGATCCTGCACCTGCTGGGCATCGATCACACCCGGCTGACCTACCTCTACAACGGCCGCCGCTTCCGCCTCACCGACGTCGCCGGCAAGGTCATCCGGCCGGTGCTGGCCTGAGGATATGATATCATTGCGACCCGGCCGAAGGGGCCTCTTCAATTGCATGTGGGGTCCCTTCTGGAATCCCGGTTTTGAATGCTATTCGGGGTCGGCCGGGTCGGTGAACCTCGCCGGAGCGGGCCATCGCCGGAAAATGCAGGTGTGCTGCGAGCACCCGCAAAGGCCCGACACGACGCGACCAGAGGGAACATTCGAAGCATGCCCCATCCGCGATACGTCTGCATCCACGGCCATTTCTACCAGCCGTCGCGCGAGAACCCCTGGTTGGGAGTGGTTGAGGTCGAGGACTCCGCCTCGCCGTTCCACGACTGGAACGAGCGGATCACCCGCGAGTGCTACGCGCCCAATACCCGCTGCCGCCTGCTGGATGGCGACGGCCGGATCGTCCACCTGCTGAACAACTATGCCTGGATGAGCTTCAATTTCGGCCCGACGCTCCTCCAGTGGATCGACGAGCACGCGCCCGAGGTCCATCGCGGCATCGTCGAGGCCGACCGCCTGAGCCGCGAGCGCCGCGGCGGGCACGGCAACGCGCTTGCGCAGAACTACAATCACATCATTATGCCGCTCGCCAGCCGCCGCGACAAGGAGACCCAGGTCCTGTGGGGGGTCGCCGATTTCCGCCGCAGGTTCGGCCGGCTGCCGGAGGGGATGTGGCTGGCCGAGACGGCCGTGGACACCGAGACGCTGGAGGTCCTGGCGGAGGCGGGGATTCGGTTCACGATCCTCGCGCCGCGGCAGGCGCGGCGATGGCGGCGGCTGGGGACAAAACACTGGGAGGAGATCCCCGACGGGATCGACCCGTCGCGGGCATACCTGTGCCGGCTGCCGTCGGGGCGGTCGATTGTGCTGTTCTTCTACGACGGGAACGTCTCGCAGGACGTGGCGTTCCGGCGTCTGCTGGACGACGGCGAGCGGTTCCTCAACCGGATCTTCGAGGGATTCGACGACGGTCGCGAGCACGCACAGCTCATGCACATCGCCACCGACGGCGAGTCCTACGGCCACCACCACCCGCATGGCGACATGGCCCTGGGCTACGCGCTGGATCGGCTGGCGCAGCACCCGGACGTCCGGCTGACGAACTACGGCGAATTCCTGGAGCTACACCCGCCGGAGTGGGAAGCCCAGATCCACGACAACAGTTCGTGGAGCTGCGCGCACGGCATCGAGCGGTGGCGGTCGGACTGCGGCTGCCGGTTCCGCGGCGACTGGCGGCAGGCATGGCGCGGCCCGTTGCGCGAGGCGCTCGACGGCCTCAAGGAGCACCTCGACCACCTCTTCGCCACGCGGGGGCGCGAATGCTTCCCCGACCCGTGGACCGCCCGCGACGCGTACATCCATGTGCTGCTGGCCGACGACCATGATGCGGCCCTGGACGACCTGCTGGCCCGGCACGGGCATCCCGACCTGGACGAATTCCAGGTGACCGACGCCGTGCGAATGCTGGAGATGCAGCACGTCGGCATGCTGATGTACACGTCATGCGGCTGGTTTCACGATGAGCTGAGCGGGATCGAGCCGGTGCAGTGCCTCCAGTACGCGGCGCGGGCGATGGACCTGGCGGCCCGTTTCGGCCGTGACTTCGAGCCCGAGTTCGTCGAGACGCTGGCCGCGGCGCCGAGCAACGTGCCGGCGATCCGCGACGGCCGGGCGGTCTGGGAGCGGCTGGTCCGACCGGCGGTGGTCGACCTCGAGCGGGTGCTGGCGCACCACGCGATCAGCCTGATCTACGGGCACGACGCCGGCGGTCCTCGGCGGGTCTTCGCGTTCGAGATCGAGGCGATCGACCCGGAGGTGCGCACCCGGGGCGGCGGCCACCTGGCGGTCGGGACGCTGCGGGTCCGCTCGCCGCGGACCCGCGAGCAGGCGGAGTCGCGGTTCGTCGTGCTGCACTTCGGCGGCCTCGACCTGCACGCCGTGCTCGACGGGGGGCTCGACGCCGAGTCGTTCGCCCGCTTCCGTACCGAGCTGTTCCAGGCTTATCGCACCGGCTCGATGGCCGACATCACCGCGCTGGTCGCGCGCGAGTTCCCCGGCCGGGCGCACCGCCTGGATGACCTGTTCCGCGACGAGCAGCGGCGGATCATCGGCCTGCTGCTGGAAGACCGGTTCGCCGACTATCGCCGGTCGTTCGAGCGGCTGGCCGACCACGACGAGGACCTGCTCAACCGGCTGGGACACCTGAGTTTCCCGATCCCCAAGCCGCTGCACGCGGCGGCCTCGACGTACCTGGACGGCCACTTCCGGGATGAGATCTCCCGGCTGGTCGGCGGCGAGGCCGCATCGCTCGACGCGATCGAGCGCCTGCGCGACCGAGGACGCGCCTGGGGCTATCAGCCCGAGCAGGCACTCCTGGAGAAGACCCTCGCCGACTCGCTTCTCCAGACGCTCTCCGAGATCGACCCGGATGCCGACCTGCCGGGGATCACCGCGCGCGCCGAGAACCTCCTGCGCGCCGCGGTGCTGTTAGGACTCGAGCCGGACACCTGGCAGGTGCAGAACCGGCTGATCGACGCCTACGCCCGGCTGGCCGACTCGGGCGTCATGGACCCCCCGCTCGAGGAGGCATTCGTCAACCTGGCGGAGCGGCTGAAGGTCAGCCGCGACCTGCTGGGCTGGCGGCCCTGAGGTGACGGGGCCTGGCGCGGCGGTCCCCATGAAGGACCGACCGCGCCGCATTTCCGTCGGCTCAGGTCGCGTCGATGCCCGAAAGGCCGTCGTCGGGGATGCTGGCGATCTGGACGAGCGACGCCGGGCCGGGGGTCAGCCCGGGCTGCTCGACCACCAGCACGCCGAAGGGCGAGGCTGGATTGCGCCGCCCCCAGGGCTCGCACATCACCCGGCCCCGCACGACGAGGGCGCCGGCCACCACCCGGATCAGGGGTCGGTCCGTGCCCTGCATGCGCCGCAGCTCCTCGAGGATCGCCTGGCAACGGTCGAAGGTCATCGCCATTCCTTCCTGGAATTGGGGTCGTCGCGGGATCCGGCCGGTCCCTCGGCCAGGATCGGTCCCGGCGTACGATCCCCCCGGCGGACATCGCCGAGGCGGACCGATCGATTCTCGCCGGGGCCGGACGTCGCGACGCAACATTTTGGTCCGTCGACCGGGAGGGTCAAGACGGATCGGACGGCCTGGTGATGATCGGCGTTGACCCATCCCCGGATTTATGCCAAAACTCGCGGGGCGCGGCGGCCGATCTGGATGGAGGAAGGTCGCCGGAGTGACCGGCCGCGCCCAGACCGGTTCGCCGGCGGGGCGCGGGGGTCCCATCCGGGCGCCGCGCGATTGCGTGCCGGGGTGCGCCGCGGGCGGACCCGGAGCGGCCCCGGACGCATGGAGGATGAGGACTCGATCATGGGCGAGCTGCGGCCTCAGTCGGAGACAATGCGCGCCGGGGTGATCCCCCATCGTTGGATCCGGCTCGAGGATCCCTCGTCCGTCGCGGTCGTCGAATCGTACGAGACAATCATCGCCGGCGGCGGGCCCGCGGGGCTGACCGCCGCCTACGAGCTCACCCGCCACGGCCATTCGTGCGTCGTCCTCGAGGCCGACCCCCGCATGGTCGGCGGCATCAGCCGGACCGACCAGTACAAGGGCTACCGCTTCGACATCGGCGGCCACCGATTCTTCTCCAAGAGCCGTGAGGTCAATGAGCTCTGGCGCGAGATCCTCGGCGACCAGTTCATCACGCGCGACCGTCTCAGCCGCATCTATTACGACCGCAAGTTCTTCCACTATCCGCTCAAGCCCGTCGACGCCCTCTGGAAGCTCGGCTTCTTCCGCGCCTGCCGGATCGTCGCCAGCTACCTGAAGGCCCGCGCGGTGCCGATCCGCCCCGAGCGAAGCTTCGAGGACTGGGTCGTTAACCGCTTCGGCCGCGTGCTCTTCGAGATCTTCTTCAAGTCGTACTCCGAGAAGCTCTGGGGCATGCCCACGAATGCCATCTCGGCCGACTGGGCCGCGCAGCGGATCAAGGATCTCGACCTGGTCCGCGCCGTGACCGCCGCGCTGTTCGGCGGCCTGCGATCGCGCAAGGGCGAGGTCATCAAGACGCTCATCGACCGCTTCGAGTACCCGCGGCTCGGCCCGGGCCAGATGTGGGAGACCGCCCGCGATCGCGTGCGCGCCCAGGGCGGCGCCGTGCACCTCGACCGCAAGGTCGTGAGCATCGAGCACGACGGCTCCGCCGTGACGGCGATGGTGTCGGCCGACGCGAGCGGAAAGCTGACCCGCTATTCAGGAAAGCATTTCCTCTCGACCCTGCCGGTCCGCTCGCTGATCCGCGCAATGAATCCCGCGGCACCCGAGGAGGTCCGCCAGGCCGCCGAGGCGCTCAAGTACCGCGATTTCCTCACCGTCGTCCTGATCGTCGACCGCCCCGAGACGTTCCCCGACAACTGGATCTACATCCACGAGCCGGGGGTGCGCGTCGGGCGCATCCAGAACTTCAAGAACTGGTCGCCCGACCTGGTGCCGGACCCGTCGAAGACCAGCCTGGGGCTGGAGTATTTCTGCTTCGAGGGGGACGACCTCTGGAGTCGGAGCGATGACGAGCTCGTGCAGATCGGCCGCCGCGAGATCGAGGCGATCGGCCTGGCGAAGGCGTCGGAGGTGTGCGACGGCTGCGTGGTGCGGATGCCCAAGGCGTACCCGGTCTACGACGACCACTACCAGGAACAACTGGGCATCATCCGCGGCTGGCTGAAGACCCTGCCGAACCTCGAGCTGGCCGGCCGCAACGGCATGCACAAGTACAACAACCAGGACCACTCGATGATGACGGCCCTGCTGGCCGCGCGGAACATCCTCGGCCTGGGCACGTTCGACACCTGGAAGGTTAACACCGACGCCGAGTACCACGAGGGCGCCGCCGAGGACGACTCGAAGGCCGGCCGCGCCGTGCCCCGGGCGATCGAGGCGCTCTAATCGCCCTTCGAGCGGAAGCGTCCGGCGGCGTCCATTCGGGCGTGCGCGGCAATCAAGCGCGGCGCGCTGAGAGTGAGACGGTTCACGACCCGCCCCAGGATTGGGATGAGGCGAGACTTCTGCCGAGCCGACCCTCCCGATCAGGTCCAGTCCGGGCCAAATGGGTCCTCACAAGGGCAAAAGTAGGATGGGCATTGCCCACCGGCCGAGGCCATCGCCGGTGGGAAATGCCCATCCTACGTCATCCCGTCGCCTGGTTTTCCGCGCGCGGGGAGCCATTGCGGCTCAGCAAACGCGAGTCACCTGGGTCGTCCGGAGTCCTCGCGGTTTCGATCGCGCCGGCCGGCGACCGTCCCCCGTCGATCGGGAACAGCCGCCGACATGTCTGGTTGCAAGGATCTCAGAAGAACACCTGGAAGCGGAGCCAGTAGATGTCCGTCGTCGAGGTGAATTTCCCGGGCGCGACGTTGACCTCGTTGCCGTATCCGGCATGCTGCCAGTCGAGGTAGATCCTCGTGTAGAAGTTCAGATACCAGTTGAGGCCGACGTCGGTCGCCCAGACCTGGTTGGTCCAGAGGTTGGGATCGGCGAAGCCGGCAGTGAAGATATTCCGGCCGATATCCAGGGCGCTGTAGCGGGCGAAGAGCTCGATGGCCCCGGGGCTGAACTTCCCGCCCGGCTTGAGGAAGTCGAAGTTGAAGTCGCGGATCGGCTGGACCATGTTGACGCGGCGGGTGACGCTCTCGCCGGTGACAAACCACGAGGCGGTGGCGTGCCAGCCGTTGAAGTCAATCGGGACCGAATGGTTCCCGCTCACCAGGCCGTAACCGGCGCGGGCGCCGGCGTATTCGCCCATGAGGAACAGGCTCTTGTAGTACCAGACCAGGTGCGCACCCCACTGGACGCGCTGACCCAGCTCCTCGACGTTGTTGTTGAGATGCAGGAACGTCGGCGAGAGGCCAACGGCCCCGGTGCCGGCGGTCTGGTCGTTGGCGGTTTCGAAGTAGGTCGGCTGCGGTGGATAGTTGTTCTGGTAGCCCACGTCCCAGGATCCGCCGATATTCAGGTAGTTCAGGGCCTTGAACCGCTCCGACAGGAGGAACGGCCGCCAGGTGATGTTGCCGACGATGTCCTTGGCGCTGTTGGTGTCCTGGAACGATCGGCGGGGCCCGTTGTAAAGGCCGACGGCGTAGCTGAGCTGATCCTTGAAGAGCTCGCCGAGGAACATGAAGCCCATCTGGCGATTGAGCGCCATGTTCGTGGCGAAAAGCGATCGTTCGGGGGCGATCAGGTCACCCTCGGCGATCGAGAAGTATTCATAGAGATACGGCGTCTTCATGCGGCCGACGCGCAGACGCAAGGAGTTACTCAGCCGCAGGGTGATGAACGCATCGAGGAGGTCGAGCGAGCCGTATCCGCGATTGATCACGGTGTAGAACCCGACCTTCTTGGTGAGATCGCCCACGAAGTACCAGCGTTGACGAGGGATGAAGAACTGGTCGTTGAGGACGCCCAGATCGTGGTTGTCGAACCCGCGGAACTCGGCCTGCGTGAGGTTGTGGAACTGAAGCTTGAACTCACCGTCGTCGGAGGTGAATTCCAGGCCCTCGCCGAAGGCGATCCTCCCGGGATATCGCTTGGGCTTGAGGTCCTGGGCCCCCGGCGCCCGCGACTGCCCCTCCTCGCCCTCGCGCTCGGGCTGGAAAGCGCCCACCTCGCCGCGGGCCCGCGCCCCGCTGACGGTGGGCTGCTGGCCCGGGTAGCTGCGGCCGCCTGTGCCCTCCGCCCCGGCGCCGATCCGGTCCATGCGCGACCGGTAGGGCGCGAGTTCCGTCCCCGCCGCGCCGAAGCTGCCTCGGCCGATTTCCCCCTCGCCCCCCGGCGGCATGTTCCGTGGCTGCTGATCCAGACCAGTTCGGCCGCCCGTTCCCTCGGCCCCGCCAGCTCCCGGATCCTGGTCGGGACTCGCCTCCGGCAAAAGCGGGGTCAGTCCCACGATCGGCTGCTGGTCCTCGCCGTCGTCCGGCACGCCGAGCATGTCGGCCAGCCGCCGGCCCGGCGTCCCGGCGACCCGGGCCGCGGGCACGCCGAGCGAGCCGTCCCGGCTCAGTCTCCTTGCCGTTGCCGCCGAGGCCGACCGCGGGGCCGGACTGTCGGCGGTCACCTTCCGCGAGAGATCGTCGTAACGGTGCTGGAGATCGTCGTACTGCGACTGGATTCGCCGGTTGCTCTCCTCCATCCGAAGGTAGGCTTCTTCCATCCTCCGCAGCCGTTCCTCCAGCCGGGACTCGGCGCCTGCGGCCGATCCCGAACGCCCTTCCGTCGCGCCGGCCGCTGGCCGGGTGGCTACTGCGACCGGTCTCGAAGGATCCTTCGAGGCCCGCTCGACCGTCGCCGAAGCCGATCCGCTGGCGCCGGGACGCGGGCCTGGAGACTGTGGTGGCGTTGCATCGGCTGAATACGCAGGACTCGCAGGCTGGGTGGTTTGGGCCTTCGCGCAGCCATCCCAGACGAGGAGGAGCCCCAGAAAAAGGGTCGCCCGCCCCCACCCAACGCCGGGGAGGTTCTGCTTCGACGCCATGCTTGCCCTCTCTTAAACTGGTCAGTTCCGTTGACCATCCCTGGCCAGTCGGCGTCGTCGGGTGCTTCATCGGATGCGGCCGGCTAGCGACGAGTTGCGACCAGCGATCTCTCTGAACTCAGGGCTAAATCGTCATTGGCGGTCGATCAACTTGAACAAATTTGACGATTGGACCGAATATGTCGGCAGGCGAACGAAAGCTTGAGTGTGCCGGCCGGGGAGCCCGCCTGACACACGCATGGATGCTCGGCCCAGGAAGCCCATTTCGGTCGGAGATGAGTCCTGTGACGCAAGTTCAGGTGCCGAAAGTTTTTCCGGGCACCGCGGTCGAACAATCGCCTTCTCGGCCAGTCACGATGGTTTTGCCTTGAAGGCGTTGGTCCGTTATAATACTGCGAAATTCGAGACCCGATCTCTCTCCTACTCGGCTCTCATGTTGCTCTGGTCATGGCTGGCTCATCGTAAAGACCGCATTTTAACAGGAGTTCGTTGAGATGGCTGGTTCTGTCGAAGGGAAGGGGGCTCGGGCTGAGGGCGATCTCGACATGGAGGGGGTAGGGCGGGCCGCCGGCACGACTGCGGGGAACCGGCGGATTCGCCTGACGCTCGTCCTGGCGCTGTGCGGGCTGAAGCTGCTCGTCCCCAGAGTCGCCGTGGCCGAGGATTCGCCGCACAAGAACATGGTCGGCCGGCGGGTTGTGCAGCGTTCGAATGACTTCACGCTGCGGATCCAGGATCAGGTCGTCGATCGTCACCGGGTGATCCACTTCTACCGGGTCGAGCAGGTGAATGGCCCGTGGCTGTGGGTCCGCGCCGAGGGGAACGGGTTCAGCGGGTGGGCGAAGGCCGACGACGTGATCCCGATCGACGAGGGCGTGGATTTCTTCAGCGAGCGGATCCGCGAGAATGCCCAGGATGCTTTCTCGTACGTGATGCGGGCGATGCTCTGGCAGGACCGGAACCAGGTCGAGCGAGCCCTCCACGATTATGACGCGGTGCTGCGCCTCGATCCGAGCGAGGGGTGGATCTACAACAACCGCGGCATTCTGCACTTCGAGCAGAAGAACTACGACAAGGCGGTCGAGGACTTCAACAAGGCGATCGAGATCGAGCCCAAGGTCGCCAACCTCTACAACAACCGGGGCAACGCCCGTCGTGGCCGGCATCTCTACGACCTGGCGATTGCCGATTTCAGCGAGGCGATCCGATTGGATCCCTCGTACATCTACGCGTATTACGACCGCGGGTTGACCTGGGCCGAAAAGAAGGAATATGACCGGGCGATCGCCGACTTCAACCAGGTGATCCATCTGGATGCCAAGGATGTGCTGGCCTACTATCATCGCGGCCTCGCCTGGGCGGCCAAGGGCGAGCATGACAGCGCCATCGCCGACTTCGACCACGCGATCGCGCTCGACGGCAAGCAGTCCTTCGTCTACACGGATCGAGGGTTGGCCTGGGCGGCCAAGAAGGACTACACGAAGGCGATCGCCGACTTCTCGACCTCGATCAAGATGTCGCCCCACCGGACCCGCTCGTACTACAACCGCGCCCTGGCTTACATCGAGCTGAAGATGTTCGACAAGGCGCTGGCCGACTTCGACGCGACGATCCGGGTGAATCCCGAGTTCGACGAGGCTTACCTGCGGCGGGCCTGGTTGCTGGCGACCTGCCCGAACGTCCGTCTGCGCGACCCCAAGAAGGCCGTGGAGTCGGCGACGCGGGCCTGCGAGCTGACGCACTGGCACGAGGCCCACGACATCGGCGGCCTGGCCGCGGTCTGTGCCGAGACGGGTCACGTTGCCGAGGCCCTGAAGTGGCACTCGAAGGCCATCGAGCTGATGACCCACAGCACGCACGAGAACGACGAGCTGTTCGTCCTCGGCCGTCCCTGATCGTCGGCCGATCTCCCCCCCGATGACCGGAATCCCGGCTCCGTCTCGACGCGGCCGGGAATCCCGATGTCCTCCTGCTCTCCCTCCCTCAGAACTTCTTGAGTGCCGACGCCTCGTCCGCGAAGATCTCGAAGATCCGGTCGAAGCGGCTGACCTTGAAGGCATCCAGGATCACCGGGCGCAGGCCGCAGAGCCGGATCCGGCCCCGGGACTCCTGGACCTTGCGATTTAGCTTCACCAGGTGCGCGAGCATGGCACTGGAAATGAAGTGGGCGTTGGTGAGGTTGAGCAGGATGCGAGGCTCCTTACGGGACGCGACCAGGTCCATCAGTTCCGCGCCGACAGCCTGGACCTTGTCGGCCTCGAACATCGCGACGGAATCCTGAAAATTCACGACCGCTACTCCGTCGATATATCGGACGTTGATCGTTTCATACTCGGAGATGGCCACGGCTGTGCTCCCGACCCGGTGGGCCATGACGGCGGGGCGGACCTCGCCCCGACACAGGATGAGCGGGCGCTGCCACACGGCCAATCGCGCCGCACTGCTGTCGACAAGCATAAGCCATATGCCGGGGCGTGCCCACCCCCCGCCTTGCGGGGTTCGCGGATCCGACTCACCAGTCGGGGATCCGACCGATCGGAATGTGCGGTCGCCACGGCGGCCGGGACGCAGTCCGATTGACGGGTCCGGCGCGACCCTCTAACATGAAGTGGGTCCACTAATAACCGGCCTGCGGATGCACGATGCGCCCGGACATGCGGAGATACACCCACATCTGGGTCGTGGCGGGGATCCTCCTGATCTCTCGACCGTTTTACGCGCACGCCCGTCACGCGAGTACGCCCGGCCCCGCGCCGGTCGGTCCCGCGGCCGTGCACCCGGTCAAGGCCAGGCGCTGGGCGATTCCGTCGGCAGTCGCGGTCTCAGCCACTTTCGAGCGGGCCGGGCTGGTGGGCAGGACGGAGTGGCCGTCTCCCTGGCGACCATCCACCGCCCGATGGTCTTTGGTGGAATCCATCGGCATCGCGACGGAACCTCAGCCAGCCCGGACACGCCGAGTCCCCCTGCGATGGGGGTCCTCCCGCGCGCCGCGGCAATTGCGCTGCTGAACCTCAAACCCTCCGGAGGTGAACGGGCGGACGATCGACCGATCCGGCTGACATCTCCATCCGACCGGCCCCCGCCCGCGGGGCGTAGCGACCTACCCGCCCCGAGGGCCGGGGCCATCGGCCAGGCTTCCCGATTTTCGGGCCCACCAGGGGGCCCGCGGTAACCAATCAATCTGATCGTCGCCGGCGTGTCTCGACTCATATGGCTTGGGTTCGACCGTCGTTCTGGGAATTCGGACGGCACGGTTCCGGCCCGCGGCTGGACCGGACCAACCCGTCGCGTGCAATCACTGGCTCGGGGAGGATCTCATGGCAACGGATCAAATGGCGGTCGAGTCGAAGCCCGTCGAGCGGCACGGGCACCAGCCCGCGCCGGCGCCGCAGCAAGGCGGTTCGGGCCTGGGCCGGGTGTTCTTCACTCTGCTGGTGATCGCGGCGGTGGCCGGCGGCGCCTATTACTTCTTCGTGGGCCGAGAGCATTCGTCGGCGTCCGAGCACCACGCGGCCGGCGAGCACGGGCACGGGGCCTCGAAGAAGCTCGGCACCCGGCTCGAGTACGTCGAGCCTCGCCGCGGCGGCATGGAGATGGTCACCAGCCAGCCAGGCACGGTCTATGCGTTTGAGTACGCGAAGCTCTTCGCCAAGGTCTCCGGTTATGTACAGGTACTGAATGTCGACCGCGGCAGTCGCGTCAAGAAGGGCGACCTGCTCATCAAGCTGTACGTCCCCGAGCTGGTGGCCGCCGTCGAGCAGGCGACCGCGGCCCTGAATCGTGCCCGCGCGTCCGTCCATCAGGCCGAGGCGGCGGTCAAGAGCGCCAGGGAAATGATCAACGCCAAGACCGCCAACCAGCACGAGAAGGAGACGATCCAGCGGGCAACCACCGCTCGCCGCGAGTATCGCGAGAAGCAGTATGTTCGCATCGAGCAACTGGTGAAGGCCGGCTCGGTCGAGCAGCGGCTGCTGGACGAGGAGGAGGATCGCCGCGCCGCCGCCCGCGAGGACGAGCAGGCCGCCATAGCCGGCGTCGAGACCGCCAAGGCGGAGCTTGCCGAGGCGAGGGCCAACCTGGCCAAGGCCCAGGCCGACCTCGAGGGCGCAAGGGCCGAGGTGAAGGTTAATGAGGCCAACCTCGACCAGCAGAAGACCTGGCTGGCTTACGCCGAGATCCACTCCCCCTACGAGGGCGTGGTCATCTTCCGCGGCGAGGCGGTGCACATCGGCGCCTTCATCCAGTCGGCCGACAAGGGGGGAATGCAGGAGCCCATGCTCACCGTCGCCCGCGATGACACGATGCGTACGGTGATCCCGGTTCCCGACCGTGACGTGCCGTTCTGCGATCTCGGCGACGAGGCGAACATCCGCGTGGATGCGCTGAGCGACCGCGAGTTCAAGGGCACGGTCAGCCGCATCGCCGAGTCGGAGGACGTCAACGACCGCACGATGCGCGTCGAGGTCGACCTTCCCAACCCGACGCACATTCTCCGCGACGGCATGTACGGCCGCGGAACGATCGTCCTCCAGAAGGCGACTCCTCACCTGACCGTCCCGTCCTCGGCCCTGCTGGGCCGCGACAGCGAGGGCAAGGGAACGCTCGAGGTCATCCGCGACGGCAAGATGTACCATCAGGATGTGGTCATCGGTCGCGACAACGGGACCCTCGCCGAGATCATCAAGGGCCTCGATCCCAAGTCGTGGGTGGTCGTCAAGCCGGACCTCGCGCTGGCCGACGGTTCCCCCGTCGAGGCGCTGGCAGGGGTCTTCCCCGGCGACGAGGCAACCCCCGACAAGAAGGCGACTGCCAAGGGCCACGACGAGAAGGCCGCGCCGTCCAAGGGGCCCGAGGAGAAGGCTGCGGAGCCCCACGCCTGATCCAACCCCCGGACGGGGGGCCGGCGGATTGCAGTCCCGGGCCGAGTTGAGCCGAATAAGAAGTTGTCACGGCTATCCCGGCCCGGCGTCCGCTTCGCCCCCACGTCCGTGATCAGGGAGGATCACCGATGGCAGTCCGTCCCCGCCGCCGCATCCCGCCCCGCTTCGACGCGCTGGAAACCCGCCTGGCGCTGAGCCTGGCGGCCGGCGCTCCGACATTTGGCCTCACACCCCCGGCCAATACCATTAGCCTCGCGCTGGGCAACGCCACCCGCCCGGCCGCCGCGAGCGCCACGACCGCCACAATCAACCCGATCAACCTGACCCCGGGCCGCAGCTCCACCGAGTTCGGCGTCTTCGTCCAGCCTTACGGCAGTAGCGGGGTCGTGCCGAGGATCGTCGGAGTCGAGCAGAACGGCCACCAACTGCCCGTGCAGTTCGGCCGGAGCTACAACCCCCACCTGAGCAGCCTGCCCAGCGACATGTCGGTCGCGTTCTTCGAGACCGGTGCCGCGGGACCCGTGACGATCCTCGTCGCCGGGCGGGGGCTCAGCACCGGGCAGTACACCGTCGAGACCACCCTCGTCGGGGACGTCAACGGCGACGGCCGGGTCAACCTGGCCGACGAGCAGGCCTTCGCCGGCGCCTACGTCAGCAAGCCGGGCGACGCCACCTACATCGCCGCGGCCGACTACAACCAGAACGGGATCATCAACCAGAACGACGCCCTGGCGCTGGAGCGCAACATGACGCCCTACCGCAAGCCGGGCGGCCCCTGGGTCGCGATCAACGTCGCGCCCAACGACGCGTGGAAGGGCTCCCCGTCGACGAACTCCGGCGGCGAGACGTCGCTCAAGTTCGTCACGATCAACGGCTACACCACACCGGGCAGCATCGTGCTGGTCGACTCGACCCTGGGCGTCTACAACTTCGGCAGCGTGGCGCTACCCACCGACGCCAACGGGTTCTTCACGATCAAGCCCGAGAACACCGCCGGCATCAACATCTACAACTTCAAGGTGCTCGATCCGTTCGGCCACCAGTACATCCGGTCGTTCCCCGTCCTCTGGCAGACCTACGCCAAGCCGAACTCGCCGTACGTCTTCCGCTCGACGAAGATCACGCTGGGCGGCGGCCGGATCACCGGCAAGCCGGCGGGCGGGCAAGGAATCGGCGGGATCATCGCCTCCGGCGGATCCACGACAGGGACGGGGACCTCGAGCGGGTCCTGATCGGATCCCTCGCGGTGGCTTCGAGCGGCCGTCGGGCCCGGATTGCCCGGCGGTCGGCCCCGCGTCGGCGTCAACGGGCCGACGATCCCGCCGGGCGCCGGCCGGACAGATTGATGCCGATGCCCTGTCCCTCGTGAAAGACCGACCCGCCGGCTCCCAAATCCACCACCTCGACCAGCCCGGCCTCGGCGAACCAGCCGGCCACCTCGGCGTGCGTGTGCCGCGAGAGGTAGCGGGGCGCGTACCAGTCGAGGGTGTCGCAGACGCGAACCTCGGGGTCCGGGTGCATCGAAACACCGATCGTCGCCAGGTGCAGCGCGACCCCCAGCCGCTCGACCGGCCGCCACCGGCTGGCCATCAACCGTCGCTTCAGCCCGCCGATCGGGGCTGCGATCCGGCAGAGTGGCTCCAGCACGCCCAGCGGTAGCCGCGTCGAGACGACGCGCTGCGCGTTCATGATCGCCTCGACGATCCGGCGCTCGCGGGGATACACCCAGATGGCGATAACGCCTCCCGGGCGGAGCAGCCGCGCCAGTTCCAGAAACGCGCGGCGAGGGTCGGGCGTGTGATCGAGCACGCCCAGCGAGTAGATGACGTCGAAGCCGCCGGCCGCGAACGGGGGGCGGAGCAGGTCGCCGCGGACGATCGCGACACGCGGCAGGCCGCGAGTGACGTCCCGCGCCGCCTCGACCGCGCGGCTCAGGTCGATCCCGACCACCAGCCGGGCGGGTGACCCGGCCGCGATCCGCAGGTAACGGCCCATGCCGCACCCGGCATCGAGCACGACCTTGCCAGCCAGGGCGTCCTCGGAGAGGCCGGTCCGGTGGCGGAACGTCGCGCGGTCCTCGTCGTCGCGGACGATCCGGTAGCGGTTCCACTGGAGCCCGTAGGTCGATTGCGTGCGCGACTGGTCATCCTGGAGCATGCGAAACCCGCCGGCGAAGATGTGGAATTCGGTGAAGCAGAGATCAACCTCGGGGCCCGGTACCGCGCGCGTCCCACTGGTCCTCGGCGGCGCTGCGGCGGAGGTAACAGGGCTCGAGCAGCCACGGGTTCTCCCGTCGCCCGGCCTGGAAGGCGTCGCGCGCCAGCTCGAGCAGATGCACGGCCTGCGGGTGGTTCGGCAGTTCCGGATGGGCCAGGCATGCGACCGGGACGGCCGACCTGACGCGCGGCAGGTCCAGTGCCGGCCCCAGCACGACGGTGCCCGGCTCCAGAGAACCGACCCACGACTCGAGCGGCGCGATCCGGGTCTCGCCGTCGGGGACCGGCGGCAGGCCCGGGGCCGAACGGGTCAGGCGCGCGACGTAGATGTCATTGCGCTGGGCATCGGCGATCACGGCGATCCGGGCCGCCTCGACGGGGACATTCCGGCCGATCGCGTGCAGGCTGTCCAGCGCGAGAAGTGCCGCCCCGGTCGCGTAGGCCAGGGTCTTGGCGGCCGTGACGCCCACCCGCAGCCCGGTGTAGGACCCCGGCCCGACGCCGACGGCGATCGCTCCCAGCTCGGAGGGCCGGATGCCGCCCTCGGCGAGCAGGTCCCTGAGCCTCGGGATCAGGTCGCGGCCATGCCGACGCTCGGGCCCAGGCTCGGCCGTTAGCATCCGCTCCGACCCGATAGCCAGCGCGAGAACCGCCCGCTCAGTCGAGGTATCCAGCGCCAGGAGGTTCATCGCGGCCGCCCCACTCTCGCCCGCCCGGCCTGGTACGGGTTCGACGGTGGCCGGAGCCGGCGCTCTTGCAAAACCCGCATCATCCCTCCGAATCATGACGGCGTGGCCTTGAACCAGCCGTCGAATCGATCTATCCTTTACGGGGCGTCCACACTACATTAATAATGGAATCAGGCGCGGTCGAGTTCCCGGTCCACGTCAACGGTCCGAACGGGTCACGCGCCGGCCAGGACTCTACGGGACGGAGGTTCCCCTCGGTGCGCCGCGCATTGATCAGCGATATCCACGGGAACCTCGAAGCCCTCGACGTGGTGCTGGACGACATCCAGTCGCAGGGCGTGAGCGAGATTTACTGCCTCGGCGACATCATCGGCTACGGCCCGAATCCCCGAGAGTGCATCGATCGGGTGATGGAGACCTGTAGCGTGACGCTGCTGGGCAACCACGACCAGGGGGCGATGTTCGACCCGGAGGGGTTCAACATCGGCGCGGAGCGGGCGATCTTCTGGACGCGCGAGCAGCTCGAGAACTCGGGCGACCGGACGAATAACGAGAAGCGCTGGGAGTTCCTCGGCGAGCTGCCGCGATCCCATCGTCTGGGGCCGTACCTGTTCGTGCACGGATCGCCGCGCAATCCGCTGAGCGAATATATCTTCCCCGAGGATATTTACAACCACCGCAAGATGGAGCGGCTGTTCCAGCTCGTGGGACATTATTGCTTCCAGGGCCACACGCACGTACCGGGAATCTTCACCGAGAACTTCCAGTTCTTCTCGCCCGAGGAGATCGACCAGGAGTACTCGCTGGGAGACGGGAAGCTGATGATCAACGTCGGCTCGGTGGGCCAGCCGCGGGACGGCGACAACCGGGCCTGCTACGTGATCTTCGAGGACGGCCTGGAGGAGGGGGCGGTGGAGGCCGCGGCCGAGGCCGGCGAGAGCCCCAGGCCGGTCCACACGCCGAAGATCACCTACCGCCGTCTGGCCTACGATTTCGAGACGACGATCCGGAAGATCTACTCGATCCCCGAGCTGGAGCCGTTCCTGGGCGACCGGCTCCGGCAAGGCCGCTAGCCGCGTGCGGCGAACCCGATCATCCCGACCGAGGACCGAAAAACGCGGCCCAAGGTACCCGTATTCGTGCCGCTCGACCATCGCTTCCCGCCCGCCCCGGCCCGATGGACACCCCGCCCCGGGAGCCGGGAATCCGGGCCGTTCCCCCGCCAGACGCTCGTCGGCAACCCCGGCCCGCGGCCGCATCCGACGAGATCCTCCAGACCGGCTGTCCGGTAACGTGCAGGTCGGGCCGCGTCCCCGACCTTTTGCCGCCCCGGTGCCAGGGTTGCCCCAACATGAGTAATGAAAAACGCCGCCTTATCCTGTTCGCCATCCTGGTCTTCCTCTGGATGATCTCCGTCCAGTACATCACGCAGTTCTTCGGGCCTAACCCGCCGAAGAAGGCGCCGGCGCCCCCCGCCGCCGCCGGGGCGGACGACGCCGCCAGGAAGTCCGCCGACGGCAAGGCCGCCCCGGCCGAGCTGGCGAAGGAAAAGAGTCAAGGCGCGGCGACCGCGCCCAGCACGGATAAACCGGGCGAGATCAAGGCGGCCGGCGACCAGGGCAAGCCGGCCGGGCCCGACGCAAAGCCGGCCGCGAAGCCCGCCGAGCCGACCGTCAAGATCGAGCCCGAGGACGAGCTGGTACTCGGCTCGGAGACGGACACCTCCCCGAACGGGTATCGCCTTCGCGCGCAGTTCAGCCAGATCGGTGCCGGCGTCGAGCGTCTCACGTCGTCTCGATACGACGCCGAGTACAAGGACGGCAGGGCCATCAAGCGGCCCCTCCGGCTGATCAATCGCGACGTGTCCTGGCCGAATTCGTTCACGCTCACGCTCAACGCGGCCGACATCGACGCACCCATTCCGCCCGGAGCCGACGAGCTGGCTCTGGCCGCCCGCCAGACCGAGGACTGGCTGGACAGGGAGACCTGGGAGGTCGTCCGCGACGAGCAGGAGCGGATCCGCCGGCCGGCCACGATCACGAATCCGGCCACCGGGAAGCCCGTCGAGGGCGAGGCGATCGTCTTCCGGACGAAGGCCCGCAACGGTGTCGTCGTCACCAAGACCTACCGGATGGGCAAGGACATCGACGGCCTCGAGGTCGAGCTGAAGTTCGACAGCCCCGACAAGGGGCGCAAGATCGTCTACAACCTGCGCGGGCCGCACGGCATCCCCATCGAGGGAGAGTGGTACACCAGCACCTTCATCGACCTGTACTTCGGCCAGCTCTGGCAGGACCGGATCAAGGCCGAGACCTACACCGCCCAGGACGTGGCCAAGGCGTCCCCCGACCGGCCGGTCGACAACTCGGCGATGCCGCTGGCCTACGCGGGCATCGAGAACCAGTACTTCGCCACGTTCCTCTCGCCGGTCCCGATGCCCAGAGGTCAGGAGGACCGCTGGGATAACCGCACGGTGGCCGAAGCGCACCGCCGCGAGGACGCGATGCACAAGTCGGACGTCGACTTCGTGATGACCTCGAAGCCCGTCTCGGTGGCGCCAGGGCATCCGGTCGTCCACACCTACCGGATCTTCGCCGGCCCGAAGACGCTCGAGGCCCTCCGGCCGTACAACGCCGAGGATCTGGCGACCCTGCGCAAGGGCCAGTGGATTCCCGGCGTCCCCCAGATCGCCCGGTACGTCATCACCCCGACGCTCGACATGATGTACCGGCTGACCGAGCGGGTCTCGCGGATGTTCGGCGGCAAGGAGGGGAACTACGGCATCGCGATTATCCTGTTGACCGTACTGGTGCGGGCAGGAATGTTCCCGCTCGGCCGCAAGCAGGCGCTGGCCGCGCAGAAGATGCAGTTGCTCCAGCCGATGCTCAAGGAGATCCAGGAGAAGCACAAGGAAGATAAGGAGCGGCTGACCAAGGAGACGTTCGCCCTCTACAAGCGCTACGGCGTCAACCCGATGGGCGGCTGCTTGCCGGCGCTCATCCAGTTGCCCATCTTCGTCGGGCTCTGGCAGGCGATCAACACCCACACGCCGCTGCGCCACGCAACGTTCCTGTGGATCCGCGACCTGGCGGCGCCCGACATGTTGTTCCGCTTCCCCGGCGAGGTGCCATGGTTGGGGCACTGGTTCAACCTGCTGCCGCTCCTCGTCGTCTCGCTGATGCTGGTGCAGACGCAGCTCTTCGCCCCGCCGGCCACGACACCCGAGGCGGAGCAGTCGCAGAAGGTCATGAAGGTCATGATGGTGGTCATGGGCGTGATGTTCTACAAGGTCCCGTCCGGGCTGGGCATCTACTTCATCACCAGCAGCATGTGGGCTATCGGCGAGCGGCTGCTGCTGCCGAAAGTGACGCACACCGACCTGACGGAGGTCAATGAGGAGGCCGCCGAGGACGGGCGGCCCTCCGGCCCCTCCGGCGGCCCCGACGGCGAGGGCCGCGGACCGCGCGGCGGCGGCAAGGGCCCCTCCGGCGGCAACGGCTCGTCGGGCAAGCGGCAGGGCCGCTTCGCGCAGTTCGTCGAGCGGGTGCTCGAAGAGGCGCAGAAGGACTCGACCTACCGCAAGCTGGAAGAGGAGCGCGAGGCCCGCAAGCGCGGCCGCGACAAGGGCGATCCCCGCGGCCGGCCGCGGCGGCGGTGAGCCTTCGATCGGCCGATTCCCTCGGCTCCGTTCCCCGGCAGGACGACCGCCGATGTCGATCGCGCTCGACCCGAACGACACCATCGCGGCCGTCTCGAGCCCTCCCGGGCCGTCGGTCCGGGGGATCGTGCGGATCACCGGACCGCGCGCCTGGGCCATCGCCAGCGAGGGGTTCGAGCCGGCGGAGCCGTGGCCGTCTCCGCGCCATCCCGAGGCGCGCGCCGGCGACCTGAGGGTCGCGGGACTCCGATCGCCCCTGCCGGCGCGGCTGGCGCTCTGGCCGGGGCCGCGGACCTATACCGGCCAGGACCTCGCCGAGGTCCACATGGTCGGCTCGCCGCCGCTCCTGAGCCTCTTCCTGGCCCAGTGCCTGGCCCGGGGCGCCCGGGCCGCCGAGCCGGGCGAGTTCACCCTCCGCGCCTTCTTATCGGGCCGGATCGACCTCACGCGGGCCGAGGCCGTCCTCGGCGTGATCGAGGCCGATAGCCCCGCGCGGCTGGACGCGGCGCTCGAGCAGCTCGCCGGCGGACTCTCGCGGCCGCTCCTGACGCTCCGCGACAGGTTGCTCGACCTGCTCGCGCACCTCGAGGCCGACCTGGACTTTGCCGACGAGCCGGACGTCGATCCCATCGCCCGGGCGGCCCTGGCCGTCGAACTCGACGATGCCGCCGCCCGGCTCGCCGCCCTGGCCCGCCAACTCGACGAGCGCGACCGGCCCGAGGGACACCCGCGAGTCGTACTCGTCGGCCCGCCGAACGCCGGCAAGAGCCGCCTCTTCAACGCCCTGGTCGGCGAGGACCGCGCGATCGTCTCCCCGCGGGCCGGCACCACCCGCGACTACCTGACGGCCCTCTGCGACTGCGACGGCCTCACCGTCGAGCTCGTGGACACCGCCGGTATTGAGCCGGCCGTCGACGACGTGGCCGCACTGGCGCAGTCCCAGCGGGCGCGTCAGGCCGGGCGCGCCGAGGTGCGGCTCGACTGCTGGCCGGCGGCCTGGGGCCCCCGACCCGTCGCGGACGATGACGGCGAGAATGCGCGGACGCTCCGGGTCGCGACGCGGTGCGACGAGGCTGGCAGCCCGTTGCCTCCCCTGGAAATCGCCACGAGCGCGGCCACCGGCGCCGGGCTCGAAGCGCTCTGCGCCGCGATCGCCCGGTCGCTCCGCTCCGCCCGATCCGAGACGAACGCCCCCGCCGGCACGGCCGCACGCTGCCGAGGCAGCCTCCTCCAGGCCGGGTCGGCCCTCCGCTCGGCGTCCGAGTCCCTCGTGTCCGGCGGCGGCGACGAGCTGGTCGCCTTCGATGTCCGCCTGGCCGCAGAGGAGCTCGGCAAGGTCGTCGGCGCCGTCGTCACCGACGACATCCTCGACCGCATTTTCCGGCGGTTCTGCATCGGAAAATAGCCCGGCGCCAGACCGGGATGTGCGGCGGGCCGATCGAGCGATTTCGGGTCGTCACGTCGCGGCGGAGGCCGTTCGTCTCGCTTTTCTCCGCCGGCCGGACTACGCTACGGCGTCCAGCTCGAATCCCGATATGGAGGTTGACCGATGCCGCGAGACGTCACAACGTTCCTGATGTTCGAGGGGCGCGCCGAGGAGGCGATGAACCTCTATGTGGGGCTATTTCAGGGGCAGGTCGTGCGGGTGGACAAATACGGACCCGGCGAACCCGGCAAGGAAGGGTCGATCAAGAAGGCCGACTTCGTCATCGCCGGACATCGGCTGGCCTGCATCGACAGCCCGGTCCCTCACGGTTTCACCTTCACTCCGGCGGTCTCGCTGTTCGTCGACTGCGTGGACGAGACCGAGTTCGAGCGGGCCTTCGCCACCCTGTCGGAGGGCGGCGCCGTGCTGATGCCGCCGGACAACTACGGCTTCAGCACCCGATTCGCCTGGCTGAACGACCGCTTCGGGGTCTCGTGGCAGCTCAATGTCCCGTAGTTATTGGTCATCAGTCATCAGTCATTGGTCATTGGTCATTGGTCATTGGTCGTTGGTCGTTGGTCGCTGAACGCGGCGTCGGAAAGTCGCTGGGCAGTAGCCACGGGTCGTTTCGTCGGTTATTTATAGGCATGAGGGCCAGGCCGCCCAGGAATCGCGAGCGCGGTCTCGCCCCGCCGTCCAATGACCAATGACCAATGACCAATGACCAATGACCAAATGAGAATCGAAAAAGACACCATGGGGAACATGGAGGTTCCCGACGAGCGGCTCTGGGGCGCCCAGACGCAGCGCTCGCTGGAGAATTTCAAGATCGGCACCGACCGGATGCCGATCGAGCTGATCCACGCGCTGGCGCAGGTGAAGCGAGCCTCGGCACAGGTGAACCTCGACCTGGGCAAGTTCAAGGACCCGGAAGTCGGCCGGGCGATCATCGCCGCGGCGGACGAGGTCATCGCAGGGCGGCACGACGCCGAGTTCCCGCTGGTCGTCTGGCAGACCGGCAGCGGAACCCAGACGAACATGAACGTCAACGAGGTGATCGCCAACCGCGCCAGCGAGCTGATGGGCGGCGTGCGCGGGATGCAGCGCAAGGTCCACCCGAACGACGACGTCAACCTGGGGCAGTCGTCCAACGACGTGTTTCCCACCGCGATGCACGTCGCCGCGGTCGAGGCGCTCAAGACCCGGCTGATCCCGTCGGTGAAGCGGCTCCGCGAGACCCTGGCGGGCAAGGCCGCCGAGTTCGACGACATCGTCAAGATCGGCCGGACTCACCTGATGGACGCGACCCCGCTGACGCTCGGCCAGGAGATCTCGGGCTGGGTGCAGTTGCTCGACAATGGCCTGAAGCACGTCGAGCAGTCGCTGCCGCACCTGGGCGAGCTGGCGCTCGGCGGCACCGCGGTCGGCACCGGCCTGAATGCACATCCTGAGTACGCGGTGCGCGTCGCCGCCGAGCTCTCGCGGCTGACCGGGCACAGCTTCGTCACCGCGCCCAACAAGTTCGAGGCCCTCTCGGGCCACGACGCGCTCCTGTTCTCTCACGGGGCGCTCAAGACGCTGGCCGCGTCGCTGATGAAGATCGCCAACGACGTGCGCTGGATGGCCTCGGGGCCACGGTCGGGCCTGGGCGAGATCCTGATCCCCGAGAACGAGCCGGGCAGCTCGATCATGCCGGGCAAGGTCAACCCGACCCAGAGCGAGTCCATGACGATGGTCGTCTCGCAGGTCATGGGCAACGACGTGGCGATCAACTTCGGCGGCGCGCTGGGCAACTTCGAGCTGAATGTGATGAAGCCGCTGATCATCCACAACTTCCTGGGGAGCGTCCGGCTGCTGGCCGACGCCTGCGCCAGCTTCGAGGAGCACTGCGCCTCGGGCATCAGGCCGAACCGTCTGCGGATCGACGAGCTGCTCCGCAAGTCGTTGATGCTCGTCACGGCGCTCAACCCGCACATCGGCTACGACGGCGCCGCCAGGATCGCCAAGGACGCACACGCCACGGGGATCACGCTCCGCGAGGCGGCGATCAAATCGGGCCTCGTCACCGGCGAGGAGTTCGACCGGTGGGTCCTGCCTGAGGACATGGTGGGCCGGACCGCGAAGTGAAAGGCCGCCGCGCCGAACCTGCTTGCGTCCCGGAACCAGAGCACCTTGCGGTTTCGTTACGCATACGAGCCCGACGCGCCGGCGAGTGAATTGCCTGATGGCCCGGGAATTCACTCGCTGGCGGTTCCTGCTCTTAATGACTCGGTCGCCCCATCGTGTGCGATCCAGGCGTTCGGCCGGCGCTCGAACCGCGAAGGAGGCGAAATCCTCGAGAGAAAGGTGAGATGAGAATCCGGCTCGCCGCTCACTTGAGCCAGCCTCGCTTCCCTTTCGGAGATTTCGCTTCTGTCGCGGCGCTGTCCTCCTCTTCGGCGACCCGCCGTCGGTTCAGGCGACCCTAGTGGACATGGTCCTGGGCCCTGTGGCCCGCGGTATCGGCGCGGCCGTTGCTCTCGCCGGGGGGCAGCGCGGAGGGGGCCGGCTCGGCCGGCAGGGCGTCGTGCGCCGGCGCCTCGATCCGCAGAAGAAACGCCTTGGCCGGCTCGGCGAAATCGGTGTGGTTGGTGATCTTGAGCACGCGGTGGAAGTCGGCGGCGGCGTCGAGAATCTGGCCCTTCCGTTGCAGGCAGATCCCCCGGGTGAGGTAGAGCTCGGGATCGGTGGGCTGGATCTCCAGCACGCGCTCGAGGTCGGCGAGGGCGCCGTCGATCTCGCCGGTCTCGACGCGCACCTGCGCGCGGCGGAGGTACGCCGTCACGAGCCGGGGGTCGCGCTGGATGGCCTCGTCGAGGTCGGCCAGCGCCCGCGGGAAATCGCCCAGGCCCTGGTAGGCGGCGCCCCGGCCGCCGTAGGCATCGGCGAGGAATGGGTCGATGCGGATGGCCCGGGTGAATTGCGCCACCGCGGGCTCGTACTCGCGCTGGAACAGGTGCATCCGCCCCTTCTTCATCAGCACCGGGACGCTCTGCCGGAGCCGCCGCCGCGAAGCGATCCATGCCCCCAGCCCCGCAAGGCCGAGCATCCCCGGCAGGCCGATCATCGCCGCCCGCGCCAGGTTCCGCGCCCGGTCCGAGTAGCGCAGGAGCGTGACCGTCACGTTCTCGTTCTCGCGGATGGAGATCGTCTGCATGTCCATGACCAGAAGCGCGGCCTCGGCCGCCAGCAGCGCCAGGATCCCCAGCGCCACGCCGGCCCACCGGAATCGCCCGCCCAGCACCAACGCGCATGCGACGAAGACCAGCAGGACGGACACGCCCAGCGTGCCCGCGATGGCCGCCCCGCTCACGCGATTGATCTCGGTCTGCAGAGTTTGGGCGAAGTTCATCACGCCGTCCTTCCGCCGCCTTGGCCCCTCGCTCGCATCGTTCTTCGAGCCGCTTCGCTCCGCCCTCACTCTCATGACCCGCCGGCGATGCCTACCCAGCATTCCCGCTGGATGGATCGGTCCGAATTCACCCGGTTGTGATGGAAGATCGTCTTACGGATGGGCGGGGAAGGTCGCCGGCGGAGAGGAGGACGCTCTCGGAACCAACAATGTACGCCGCGCGTCGGCCGAAGTCAATCAACCATGAAAAGCCTTGTCGGGCGCCGGTTGCGCGGGACCACCGGGCCCTCGACTCGTACCCGGGTGAGAGGTGTACCTCGCCTAACGCCATCGCGACGGCCGAGGGCCGCTGTAGTATCCTGGAGCCGGTGGCCCACAAATCCGCGCCCGGCCGAACCAGGCCGATCCATCGAGGGAACGCAGCGGCCATGGAAACGATCGAGGCACCGAATGTCGTCGTCGGCGCGGGAGCGATGGGAGCGGCGGCCGCCTATCACCTGGCGCGGCGGGGCGAGCCCGTGCTGCTGGTCGAGCAGTTCGCGATCGGCCACGATCGGGGCAGCTCGCACGGCGCGGCGAGGATCACGCGGCACTCGTACGCCGATCCTCGGTACGCCCGGCTGATGCCGGCCGCGTTCCGCGCCTGGCGCGAGCTCGAGGCCGACGCCGGCGAGTCGCTCTACATGCGTACCGGCGGGGTATCGTTCTCGCCCCCGGGCAGCGACTACGCCGCGCGGGTGGCGGCCAGCCTGGCCTAGCTGGACGTCCCGCACTGGCGCGGCAGCGGGGGCGAGTTCAACCGAATCCAGCCGGCCTTCGCCCTGCCCGCCGACGAGGACGTCGTCTTCGAGCCCGACGCCGGCCTGCTGGCCGCGTCGCGCGCGGTCGCCTTGCAGGTCAAGCTGGCGCGACAACTCGGCGGCGGCCGAACGCGTATCCTCGAGCGCACTCCGGTCCGGCGGATCGACCTCGACGGCGAGCGCCCGGCGGTCGTCACCGACGAGCATCGGATCATCGGCGATCGGTTGATCGTCGCGGCCGGGGCATGGGTCGCCCGGCTGATCCCCGACCTGCCCGTACCCGTCCGCGTGACCCGCCAGCAGGTCCTGTACTTCCGGCCGGCCGACCCGTCGCGGTTTCAGATCGGCCGGTTCCCGGTGTTCATCTACAAGGGCCACGGCGAGGACGATGCGTTCTACGGCATGCCCGACTTCCTCGGCCAGGGCGTGAAGGCCGCGCGCCACGGCGGGCCCGAGGTCGATCCCGACGCCAATAGCCCGGTCATTGGCGAGGCCTATCGCTCGGAAGTACGCCGGTTTCTCCGCGACCACATCCCCGCCCTGGCCGACGCGGCGATCGGATTCACCGAGGTCTGCCTCTATACGGTCGCGCCCGACGAGGAGTTCCACGTCGACTTCCTCCCCATCCGCCGCGATGTGCTGGTCGCCAGCCCGTGCAGCGGCCACGGGTTCAAGTTCTCCTGCCTGATCGGCCGCGTGCTTGCCGACCTCGCCACGACCGGCGCGACCGGGCTGCCGGTCGACCACTGGCGGCTCGGGACGGGCGGTCCGCGTTGACACATTGACAGGACCGCGCCAAGCCGGGGTTGACGCACTTCGTCATTCTCCCAAAATCGGCGCTCGCGGATCGGCCGACGCCGGCCGGCCGATCAATCGTCCCGCGCCGTCGTCGGGAAAATCTCCGTGCAAGGTCGAATGAGCCGGCGACGAGGTTGGAGGGACGGGATGCCCTGGACAGCCCAGCAGCGGACGAGTCGACTCCGGCGGTGGTGGCGTGCTTCGGGGCCGGGATCACCTCCCGCACAATCGGCGAGCCACCGGCGGCTGTCCTGGCTGCGCCGGGTGCTCCGGATCACTCTGGCGGCCGCCGTGCTGGGGGGCGCCGGCTGGGGAATCGTCGCCCGGATGCAGGCTGTTCCCCGCATCGAGCCGCCGTTCGAGCGACTCGTCGGCCCCGGCGCGGGGCCGGTCAAGACGCTCGACCTCCCGGACCTCGCCGGCCGAGTGCATACCGCTGCCGAGTGGTCTGCTCATCCTGCCACTGTGCTCGCCTTCCTCGGCCCGGATTGCCCGGTTTCCCGCGATTGCGCCGCCAACCTTGACGCCCTGGCCAGCGAGTTTCGGACGCGAGGCGTCCTCTTCCTCGCGATCGACCCGACGCCCGGCATGACGCCCGAGGGCGCCGCGAAGTCCTGGGCGGGGCGAAATCCGAGCTTCCCGGTCCTGATCGACTCGCACCATCGCGTCGTCCGCCAGGCCGGGGTCGAGGCGACGCCCACGGCGGTGATCGTGCTGCCGGACGGCCAGGTGATCTACCGCGGTCCCATCGACGACCGGACCGGCGCGGACACCCGTCGGCGGTCGGGCGCTGCCCGCCCGGTCCTCCGAGCCGCGATCGAGGCGATCCTGGGCGAGGAAATGCCGGCCGAGACCATCGCGAAGGTCCACGGCACACCGATCGCGCCGGTCCCCGTCGAGTCCGTCGGCGACGGTGAACCGATCACGTTCAACAAGCACGTCGCCCCGATCCTGTGGAACAACTGCGCGCGATGCCACCGGCCGGGGAACGTCGGGCCGTTCTCACTGCTGAGTTATCGCGATGCGCGGAAGCGTGCCGACTTCCTCCGCGAGGTCACGGAGTCGGGCCAGATGCCGCCATGGAAGGCCCACCCGGGCGCCGGCGTGTTCCTCGACGCGCCCCGGCTGAGCGTCCTCGAGAAGGAGACCCTGGCGCGCTGGGCCGAGACTGGCTGCGTCGAGGGCGATCCGGCCGACCTGCCGCCGCCGCCGAAGTTCCAGGACGGCTGGGAGCTCGGCCCGCCCGACATGGTTCTGACGATGCCCGAACCGCTGGATCTACCGGCCGGCGGGTACGACATGTACCGCGCCTTCGCGATCCCGGTGCCCCTGGACCATCCGGAGACGATCGTCGGCGTCGAGTTCCACCCCGGGAACCGCCGGATCGTGCACCACAGCCGGATCCACCTGGATGAGACCGGCGACGCCCGCCGCCGCGATATCGCCGATCCGGGCCCCGGTTTCGCCGGCTGGAGGGGCCGGACAGTGATGGAACTGCCCTATCCGGGCCTGGGCGGCTGGACGCCCGGCATGACCCCGCGGTTCACGCCCGAGGGCGCCGGCCGCGCGCTGCCGCCGGGCTCGGACGTTGTCGTTCAGGTCCACTACCACCCGAGTGGCAAGCCGGAGTCCGACCGGTCGAGCCTCGGCCTGTATTTCGCCCGCCAGCCGGTGACGCGCCGGATGGCCGGGTTCTCGATCTGCACCGACAGGATCGACATTCCCCCCGGCGTGAAGCGGCACGCGCTCATCCAGGCGGCACGGTTGAAGACCGATGTCCGGCTGTATACCGTGGTCCCGCACGCCCATTACCTCTGCCGCGAGTTCCGCCTGGCAGCCACCCTGCCGGACGGGACCGTCCGGCCCTTGCTCTGGATCCAGGACTGGGACTTCGACTGGCAGGACCAGTACCGCTTCGCCAGGCCGGTGAGGCTGCCGAAGGACACGATCCTGACGTTCGCCGCGTACTTCGACAACTCCGAGGACAACCCGCGCAACCCGAGTCGGCCGCCGAGACGGGTGCGCTACGGAGTCGAGAGCAAGGACGAGATGTGTGCCTGTCACCTCGAATTCCTGCCCGAGGGCCCGGGCGCGTACGAAGCGTACCCGGGCAAATCGCCGTTCGGGCTGTAGGAACCGTCGGTCGTCGGGCGCTCGGTCGGACCACCTGGGGTGGAAGAAGCCCGCCGGTCGAGGCCTCGAGGCGGTGGGCTACAAGGCGGTCTCGAAGCCTCCCTCGGTCGACTCCGGGCCTCCCGAGGGGGGGGCGACAGGCTTCGAGCCTTTTGTGGTGGTCTGTTCCTCGTCCCCTCAGGTCCGCCAACTTCGAAATGAGGAAAGCACGGAAGACCGCCCCGACCGGACCGATCTTCCGTGCCTCATGTCTGCCGTCGAATCGGGCTCATGGCCTCCGCCCGGCTCAGCGCTCGGTGTCGCCGTCGAGCGCCGCGGTCTCCTCGTCATCGCGGAGCCGGCTGCGCGAGAGGACGCGGCCACGGCCCCGCGAGGCGGTGTTCCGCTGGACCGTCTCGACCTCGAGGAAGACGAGAACCTCGGTCGCCGTGGGATATGTCCCGGGGATCTGAAGATTGAACAGGCCGGTCTTCTTGTCGAGTATGCCAGGGTGGATGCCGCACGAGACGATCAGCGACTGCCCCAGCCGCCAGTTCCGCACGGTCTGCTCCAGGCGGGTCATGGTGGAGTCGGGGACGTCGATCGAGGTCTCGAATGGGCCGATCTCGCGGGGTGCGATGACCTTGGTGCGGTGGAGCATCCGCACCGTATTGACCCGCAGGTCCATCTTGGCATCGACCGCGGTTCCCTCGAAGTTGAGTAGCGGGCTGATGCGGAGGAAGACGCCCTCCAGGATCTTCTCGGGCCTGGGCTGGAACGTCATCACGCCGCCGGCTTCCTGGACGAGCCCGCCGACGAAGCTTCGCTCAGCCTTGGTGTCGATGCCGATGGTCTGGCCGTTGACGATCTCGACGCTCTCCTTCGAAAGCAGGCGGAAGCCCTGCTGAACCTGCATCTGGGCAAGGATCCCCGCGGCGTTGCGGGAGTCGATGGTCCAGATCTGCTGGCCTTGCGGGCCGCTGCCGACATACGTCAGGTTCGAGTAGATCGAGTACCGCCAGCGTGGGTCGACGGCCGCGACGTACTGGACGCGAAGCCGCAGGACCTCGCTGGTGGAATTGACGAACCGCTCGACGATCTCGCCGACCTTCTTGAGCACCTCCGGCGAGTTGTAGGCATAGAGGCGATTGCGGTCGGCGTAGAGGACGGTCGGGTGCTCGCCGTGCCATTCGCTGCGGTCGGTCCGGGCGAGGATCCAGTCGATCAGGGATTGTTCGGGCGGGCCCTGGACGCGCGTGGGGATGCTGGTATATGGCCGGATGTCCCAGGTCTTGAACTCGTAGCCCGCGACGTGCGGCAGCGCGCCGGGGAGTCGCGGATCGGCGCCGGTGTCGGCGTCGTCGCCATTCGCGGCGGCGCGGGTGCGGCGGGCCGGCTTGCCGGCCGATTGCGCCAGGAGGCCGGCCGGGACCATGCCCCCGAGGAAGAGCGTCGAGAACAGAGCCTTGCGCCGGTTCATGCCAGAGGCCTCCTTGCCGGGCTGGCGGGGAATTCGGTCGAGCGTGGGATCGGTCGCGGATGCCGGGCGAACGCCTCGCCGGTCTGGAGAGGTATTCCGCTGGCGGAGAAGGCCCCCACGTAGGTCAGGCTCCAGCCCGACACGAGCCGAACGTCAGGCTGAAGCCTGACCCACGTGAGGTCTCGTCAGGTCGGGACTCCCGACCGACTTCCGGCCAGATACCCGGCAGTCTTAGCAGAGTTTCGTTTTTCCCTCAAGTCGAACTCCGCCGGCGCCGACCGCGCGCGATTCGCAAAGAATTTTCGCCCGTGGCGCCGATCCTTCCCCGGCGCATCGGACGTCGCGTGGCGAGAGTCCGCTTCAAAAACGGAGGCCAAAAGGGAAATCGCTTGCAAACTGCCGGTCGGACTGCACTCGCCAATTCATGAGCTACACTTGCGTCGGATCGAGGGAAGGCAGGGTGGTCTTCCTACGGAAGCCGGGGACGCGGCATGCCGACCAGGGCGGCGCGTCTCGCGATGCGCCTTGTCCCTCGCGGCACCCGCCCGCCCCATCCCACCGGCCATCTTCCCCAACCAGCCAACCGGCCGGCGACGCACCATCGTCGCCGCGCCGCGATTCGACTCAACCGGAACAGCACACGGAAGAACAGTCCAGACGCGTCCCCTCGCGGGACCTGCGCTCGGGCTCTCCTGCGCCCCATTGACCTGCCCTAGCTATGGAGAGTGGCATGGCACCCCCTCGTGAATCCGCCCGCAAGGAACGCCATCGCCGGCGCCGGCCGATCGGCCTGGCCCGTGAAGAGCTGGAGGTCCGCCTGGTCCCGGCGATCGTCGCCGCGGCGCCGGCCCTGCCGCCCGCGATCGCCTCGCTGACCATGAACCCGGTCGTGACCATTCTGCCGGCCGGCGGGATGTCGCCAAGCGGCTTTACCCCCGCGCAGGTCCGCGCGGCATACGGGTTCAGCCAGGCCGCCTTCGGCTCGCTGCCCGCCAACGGGTCGGGGCAGACGATCGCGATCGTCGACGCCTACGACGACCCCGGGCTCGTCGCTACCACCGGGGCGAGCTTCGCCACGAGCGACCTCGCGATGTTCGACCGCCAGTTCGGCCTGCCCGACCCGCCAAGCTTCACCAAGGTCAATCAGGACGGGTCCACCACGAGTCTGCCGGGCACCGACCCCGCCGGTCCGAATAGCCCGAGCGGCAACTGGGAACAGGAGGAGGCCATGGACGTGGAGTGGGCCCACGCCCTGGCACCCGCGGCGAACATCGTGCTCGTCGAGGCCAATTCCGCCGGCTTCGGCGACCTGTACCAGGCGATCACCACCGCCGCGGGTCTGCCGGGCGTCTCGACGGTCTCCCTGAGCTGGGGCTCCTCGGAGTTCCGCGGCGAGAGCTACTGGGACAGCGAGTTCCTCACGCCCGCCGGCCACCAGGGCGTGACGTTCGTCGCGGCAACCGGGGACGCCGGCTCGCCCGGCCTCTATCCGGCCTACTCGCCGAACGTCGTCGCGGCCGGCGGCACGAGCCTGCAACTGAACGCCAGCGGCTCGTATCAGTCCGAATCGGCCTGGACCAGCAGCGGCGGGGGCACCAGCGCACGCGAGTCCGAGCCGTCTTACCAGCGAGGCGTGCAGAGCACCGGCCAGCGGACAATCCCCGACGTCGCGTTCCAGGCCGACCGATCGATCGGAGTGGCGGTCTATGACTCCTACGACAACACCGGCGGCGGCCCGTGGAGGTCGATGGGCGGCACGAGCCTCGCCGCGCCGGCGTGGGCCGCGCTGATCGCCGTCGCCGACCAGGGCCGCGTTGCCGAGGGGGGCACAACCCTCGATGGTGCGACGCAGACTCTGCCGGCGCTGTACTCGCTCCCGTCGGCCGACTTCCACGACATCACGAGCGGCGGCAACGGCTCCTATTCGGCCGGCCCGGGGTACGACCAGGTCACCGGGTTGGGCACGCCGGTCGCCGACCGTCTGATCCCCGACCTGGCCTTCTACGGGATGGCCGACCACCTCGTCGTGACGGCCCAGCCGCCGGCCTCAACGACCGCCGGGAGCGGGTTCGGCCTGACGGTCCAGGTCCAGACCCCCGACGGAATGCTCGTCACCGGGGCGAGCGGGACGATCACCGTCGCGCTCGGCAACAACCCGGGCGGCGCCAGCCTCGGCGGCACGCTCACCGCCACGATCAGCGGCGGCGTGGCCACGTTCTCGGGCCTCTCCATCGACCAGGCCGGGACGGGCTACACGCTAAACGTCTCGGCGTCCGGCTCGACGGGTGCGGCGACCCAGGCCATCGACGTGACCGCCGCGTCCGCCTCGCGGCTGGTCGTCACGGCCGAGCCGCCGTCGAGCCTCATCGCGGGAGGCAGCTTCGGCCTCACGGTTTCGGTCGAGGACGCATTCGGCAACCAGGTGCCCGGCTTCGGCGGGCAGGTGACCGTCGGGCTGGCCGGTGGCCCGTCGGGCGCAACGCTCGACGGTACGCAGAGCGCCACGGCATCGGGCGGCGTGGCGACCTTCTCGGGCCTCGCAATCGATCAGGCCGGGGATGGATATGCCCTCAAGGTCGACGCGACGGGACTGGCGGCCGTCGACACGACGAGCTTCGCCGTCACGCCCGCCGCCCCATCCAGCCTGGTCCTCACGACCGGCCCGGCCTCGAGCCTCGCGGCCGGCAGCAGCTTCGGCGTTTCGGTGAGAGTCCAGGACGCCTACGGCAACCCGGTCGACGTCGCCGACGGCGCGGTGACGCTGACGCTCCTGGACGGCCCGGCCGGCTCGAGCCTCTCCGGGACGCTCCAGTCGAACCTGAAGGGCGGCGCCGCCGACTTCTCCGGCCTGGCGCTCGACCGAGCCGCCTCGGGCTACGTGATCCAGGCCAGCTCGCCCGGGCTGGCCTCGGTCGACACGACCGCGTTCGCCGTCACGCCGGCCGCGCCGGCCGCGCTGGCAATCTCGGCCGAGCCGCCTTCGAGCGTCACGGCCGGCGGTGGGTTCGGCCTGACGGTCTCGGTCGAAGACGCCTTCGGCAACCTGGTGACCGGTTATGGGAGCGAGGTCACGGTCGGCCTCGTCGGCGGGCCGCCGGATGCCACGCTCGGAGGGTCGCCGGGTGTTGCGGCATCGGGCGGCGTGGCGACGTTCTCGGGCCTGTCGATCGACCAGGCGGGAGCGGGTTATGCCATCAAGGCGTCCGGCGGCGGATTGACAGCGGCGATCTCGACGGCGATGACTGTCACGCCGGCGGCTGCGTCGCAGCTCGTCGTGACGGTGCAGCCGCCGTCGGCGGTGACCGCCGGAAGCACGTTTGGCCTGACCGTCTCGGTCGAAGACTCGTACGGCAACCTCGCGACGAGCTACGGCGGCCCGGTCGCGATCGCCCTGGCCGGCGGCCCGCCGGGGGCCTCGCTCGGCGGCTCGGAGACGGTCTCCGCGTCCGGCGGGGTCGCGAGCTTCGCCGGACTCAGCCTCACGCGCGCCGGCTCCAGTTACTCGCTCGAGGCGAGCGGATCGGGGATTAGCTCGGCCGACTCGGCGACGTTCGACGTGACTCCGGCCGCGCCGGCGCTCCTGGCGATCACCGGCGATCCGCCGGCCTCGACGACCGCGGGCGAGCCGTTCGGCCTGTCGGTCTCCGTCGAAGATGCGTTCGGCAACGTCGCGACCGGGTTTGACGGCAACATCTCGATTGCCCTGTCCGGCGGTCCGTCGGGCGCGACGCTCGGCGGTGGGACGACCGTCGCGGCCGCGAACGGCGTTGCGGACTTCGCGGACCTGATCCTGCCCCGCGACGGGACCGGCTACTCCCTTCAGGCGACCAGCCCCCAACTGGCGGGCGCGAGGACCGCGAGATTCGCCGTCGTTCCGGCGACCCCGGCCCGGCTGGTCGTGACATCACAGCCGCCGTCCAGCATCACGGCAGGCTCCCCCTTCGGCCTCGCCGTGGCGGTCGAGGATGCCTACGGCAACGTCGTCACGGGCGACTCGGGGGTTCTCAACGTCACCCTGGCCGGCGGCGCGAGCCTTGCGGGTGCGACGACGGTGCATCTCGAGCACGGCCTCGGGACATTCTCGGGCCTGATGATCGACCGCGCCGGGACCGGCGATTCGCTCCAGGTCGAGGCGAGCGGGCTGAGCGCCGTCACAACGTCGGCGTTCCAGGTCGCGCCTGGGGCTCCGAGCCGGCTCGTGGTCACGTCGCAGCCGCCGGGCGGCGTGATCGCCGGCCAGTCCTTCGGTTTCGTCGTCCAGGCCGAGGACGTGTACGGGAACGTGGCGACGACCTTCAACGGGCCGGTCACCGCCGCGCTGGCGAATGACCCCGCGGGCGGTGCACTGGCGGGCGCGTTGACAGCCGACGCCAGGAATGGCGTGGCCGAGTTCTCCGGGCTGACGCTCAACACCGCCGGCTCGGGTTATGACCTCCAGGCGACGTCGGGAAGGCTGTCAGACGGCGTCACCGCCCCGATTACGATTTCCCCAGCGCCCGCCTCGCGGCTGGTGCTGATCGTGCAGCCGGAGGGGATCGTCGTCCGCCGGAAACCGTTCGTGCTGGCGGTCGAGGCTCAGGACGCATACGGCAACATCGCGACCGGGTTCGACGGAGCGGTCCTCGCCGCCCTGAGCGCCGACTCGAGGCACAGCCGCCTGGCGGGCGAGGTGGCGGCCCAGGCTACCGCCGGCGAGGCCGTGATCGCCGGCGCCCGGCTGAACCGGCCCGGCCACACCTTCGCGATCACGGTGACGAGCAGCGGACTGACCCCCGCCGCGACCTCGGTCTTCCGCGTGACTCGCCCGTCACGGGGCAGCATTCCGGCCGCCCGCCGTGCCGACCAGGGCCGCCCACACGTCCACGCCCATCCGCCCGTCCACGTCCGGATCCGGGCGCTGCCGTCGTTCCACCCCCGACGGCACGGGCGATAGCTCATGGCACAAAGCGCCCAGGCGAGGGAAGCCAGGACGGGGACGGGTTCCCGGCGCCGCCAAAACGAGAGGAGGCTGGGAGCCGATCCTTTTCTTGTGACCCGGCCGGCGGACTCATTTCCGATGCTTGTCCAGGATGCCGTGGTTTCCTGATTCCTCTGAGTTCACCAAAGCGAATCACGCTGAGAGGTGGAAGGGCCCGGGGGCACGCCGGAATCCCGGCAAAATCGCTGGAGTCGGCAGGCATTGCATCCGATGGAGGTTCATACGGGGAATCCCGCGGGTGGTGGGCCCAGGAGAGTGCAGGATGCTCGTGCGCCAGTGGAGAACGCACTTCAGTTGCAGGAAGTCAGCGGTCGGCCATCCCGCGGTTGAAGAGTCTGGTTGGGTCGCCCCGGGCGGCTCCGGGGTGCCGCCCTGGATTGGGATGGCGCTGTGCGCCGCAGCGCTGGTTGCGGGATCGGCAGCCTTCTTGCCCCAGCAGTCGATCTGGGTCGACGAGGCGACGCAGTTGAGCGGACTCCAGCTCGGTCCGTTAGACGTGGTCCGATGGCTGGCCGGTGCCGACCGCCGGGACTTCGGCCAGTTCCGCGACCGGATGCCGCCGCTGAGCTACTGGCTGGGCTGGTGCTGGGCGCAGGCGTTCGGGCGGCAGGCGACCGCTCTCCGATGGTTGGGGGTGCTTTATACCGCCGGGGCCGCGGCGCTGATCTACGCCGCTGCCCGACGAGCGTTCGGCCCGTCGGCGGGCTGGGTCGGCGGCCTTTCCTTCGCGCTCTCCCCGGCCGTCGTCGTCATGGCTGTCGAGATTCGCGCCTATCCACTGTTACTGCTCTGCTCGGCCGGTGCCTACTACTTCCTGCTGAGGACACTGAACGACGCAACACCGCGGGCGAGAGATGTGATCGGGTTGGCGGCGACCCTCGCGGCAGGCATCCTCACCCACTTTTTTGGCCTGGTGCTGGCAGGCGGGGTCCTGATCACCCTTACTTTGTTCGCCGTGACGAGGCGAGGCCGATGGGCCTCGGTGTTCGCCGTCGGCGGGGTCGTTGCCGTCGCCGCCGCGAGTATCATCCCGTTCATCCGCGAGTCGGTGGCCGCCAGCCGCGTCCCGCCGTCGGGCACCCGCGTCGTGGACCAGTTGCTCGCGACCTGCCGGCTGCTGCCGGGGCTGACCTCACACCCCGCCATCGCGCTGTTCCCCCCCGCAGAGGCATTGTGCGCCGCGGCGGCCGTCGTCCTGGGCCTCGTGGCGCTCGTGCCGCTCGGTCGGCGACGGCGTGCGCAGGCGGCCGTGGTCCTCGTTCTGACGACCGGCTTGACCGCCGTGGCAGCGGCAAAGGTCGCGATGACGTCCTTCGACGCTGCCCGGCCGACATACAACGCCTGGATCTGGCCGGGAATCAGCCTGCTGCTCGCGTCGGGCCTGGGATGCCTCCGCCCGAGGGCCTGGCGCGTCGCGAGCATCGCGGCCGGCGTCCTCATCGCGGGCCTGGGGATCGGGGTGGTCCAGCTTGGTCGGCACGGTACTTCATTCGCCCACACGCCGAGCGGGTCGATCGCCCGGATGATCCGCGAACTGGGCGAAGGAGACGTGGCTATCATCCATGACGATCCGAGCCATCACCTGGTCCACATCTCCGGACCGCTCTACCAGGAGTTCGGCCCTTTCCTGAAGCAGTACCACCTCGACCGGTCATCCCTCGACCGAAGACCGCCCGGGTTGCTCACCTGCGAAGGTGTACGGCTCGGAAGGAGCGAGGTGGGCCCGTCGTCCGTGCTGTCGCAGCCCGTGATCGTGGTGATCCATTCACAAAACACACCGCCAGGTGCCCTGGTCGATCGGATCCGCCGCGGGACCCGGTTCGAAGGCGACGGGCCGATTGCCCGCGAGTTGCTCTCGTCGCCCTCGTGGAAACTGGTCGATCGTCGTTCGGCCCACGCCGAGCACTCGGCCGATATCCTGGTCTTCCGGCGGGTCGGTCGGGACGACTTGCCGCGTGCGCAGACGCCGGCGGTCACACGGGGGGCGTCGGCCCCGCACGTGCGTCTCGACAGATCGCGCACATTCTGACCGGTCGGCCGACCGCGGCGGCGAGACGAGTCCTCGCGCGGCCGTGCACCAGCCATGGGCGGGTTCGCTCCGCGGCGCGAGGTCGTGGCCGGTCTCAGGGCTTCAGGAACTCGGGAGAATCCCGCGGTCACTCGCGGGTCGCAGTGCGACAAGCCGCGCTCGCAGATTGAAGCGGAAGGACCGAGAATTCCAGTCATGTAATCCATGCACAAGTTTCACGACGTCATCCCGTTCGGGGTGGACCAAATAACGGGGAGCAGACCAGCAGGCGGCAGGTCCTGGCGCTTGTGCCGGCTTGACCGCTGCGGTACGCTCACCCTCGTCGAGCCGAGCGCGTGATCGGGCGCGGACGGCGGCGCATTTCCCTCCGCTCGGCTCTCCTCGGCCGTGGAACACCCGTCGCACACCGGCGTCGAGCCGGGCACTGCAACCCGATGGAATTGAAGCGGGCCGGGTTCGGCCCGCTGGATCCCGCGTCAGGCAGCGGAGTTTTCCTGGAGGATTGCATCACCATGCTGACCTTCGTGGACTCACTTCGTTTTGGCGAACTCTGTGACCAGCTCATGGACGGCCACATCCGATACGGATTCGGATCCAAGGCGGCCCTGACGAGCCGTCCCGCAGACATTCGAGCCATCGATTGTTCGGGATTCGTACGCTATTTCATGTATCAGGCGACTTTCGGACGGTTGACGATGCCAGACGGCAGCGTTGTCCAATGCGATTGGTGCAGGAAACAGCGGTTGCAGTCGGTCAACTACCGGGATGCCGCTCGGTCCGATGCTCTGATTCGGATTGCGTTTCTTCCGCCCCACAAGGGTCATGCGGGGCACGTCTGGCTCATCCACCGGGGGCGCACGCTCGAGAGTCATGGAGGAAAGGGACCAGACCGTCGATTGTGGAATACCCCCATCCTCATCAATGGCGTCAGGCATTGCTACGAGCTCGCGCTGGCTCCAGGGATTGGAGACTTCGTAGTTCCTCGCCAGACCTATGCGTGATGGGCGGGGAGATGGGAAGCAGCTATTTTCCTCCGCGGAGCGGGAACGGCAGGTCGACGACCGTGGCGACAAGGGGGCGATCGGATCCCTCGATCGCCAGGCTCAGGAGAGTGCCCGGGCGGGCCGACGTGGCGCGGACCATCGCCAGCGCCACCGGGTGCCCGCGCCACGGCGAGTCGGCCGCCGAGGTGATCGTGCCGGCGCGTTTGCCGTCTGATTCCAGCAGAGTGCCGGGCGCCGGGCATGGCGAGCCCGGTTCGAACGTGAGCCCCTTGAGGAACTGGTTGACGTGCCCCAGCGCGTCGATGCGGGCCACGGTTTCCTGCCCGAGGTAGCACCCCTTGACGAAGCTGATCGCCCGGTCGTCGCGGGCGAACTCCTGCGGCAGGTTCTTCTCGGTGGCGTCGCTGCCGAACGCGGGCGTCCCGGCCTCGATCCGCAGGGCCTCGAACTCAGCGGGTCCGAGCCCTGCGAGCCCCACGCCTTCTGCGGCCGAGCTCAGGGCCGACGCGACGGAGTCGGCGTCGGCCCGCTCGCCGATGATCGTGATCCCCGCGACGCCCGCCGGCGATTCGCGGATCAGCCGGACCGGACGGCCGCCCAGCTCGCAGGCGACGTGCGCGAGGTCGGGCGCATCGGGCGGAGTTCCGCCGGCGCGACGGATCAGGTCGTCGACGCCATCGCCGAGGACGTGAAGCTCGAAGGTGGACTCGGAGCGGTCCTCGATACCGACATCGTCGAACACGCCGTACTTCTGCAAGTGCGGCAGCGCGAGCACCATCCCGCCGGGGTCGGAGCGTACGACGATCCGGCCCTCGGCCACCAGGATCGCGACATACCCGATCGTCTTCCCCTGCGGACTGGTGACAAACGCCTCGCACCCGCGGCCGGCCGGCAGCCGCTTCACCTCGTTCGTCGTCAGATTGTGCAGGAACTTCGCGCGGTCGGGCCCGGAGACGTCGATCCGCGAGCGGTCCGAGCGGTCGATGAGATAGAGGCCGGTTAGGGTCGGTCGTGAGTGGTCGGGCTGTGGCATGCGAACGATCTTTTCGGGACGAGGGGTGGGCCGGGATGTCGCCGTCGTACCACCCATCGTAACCGATCGCCGGGGCCGGCACCAACGCTCACGGCGAGCGCTCGAAAGCCAGGCCGGGGTCGTCGTCCTGCGCCTCGAGCAGACGCAGCCGGAAATGCCGCGGGTCCGTCCAGACGATCCGCGCGTCCATGGCGTTGTCCGGATCCTGGCTGAGCGCCAGAATGCCGTCGGTGTACGCGGCGAATCCGTCATATTCCCGGGTCTTCCCCGGCGCGACGATCTTCCAGACCAGCCGGCCGTTCGCCTGGATTTCCAGGGTGATGGTGGTGTCCGGCCGGGGACGCGCGATCCATCGGCCGGCCAGATCCCCCAGCCCGCCCCCCCGCGGCCCAGCCGGCGCCGAGGCGTCTCGCTTGCGGGCTCGCAACGCACGTACCAGCCGACCTGCCAGTGAATCGCTCGGCGACAGCGCCACGACCTCGTCGAGCTGCGCGGCGGCATCATCGGCGTAGCCGGTGGTGAGGTACAGGTAGGCGAGCAGGAAATGGCCCGCTGCCGAGCGGGGGTTCTCGACCGTGAACGCCTCGAGGTCTCGAAGTTGCCGGGTAAAGGTATCGGCGCCGCGATACAGGCGGGTCATCGTCAACCAGTCCCAGCCGGGTACGACGGCGATCACCGAATGGAGAACCTCGGCGGCCTCGCGATAGCGACGCATCGCCATCAGCGTGAGGCCGCGGAACTCCTGGATCGAGGGATCGCCCGGCATCAGCACGAGCGCGGCGTCGACCCGCCGAAGGGCCTCGTCATAGTCGTCGCGACGGAACGCCTCGCGGGCCGCGGCGAAGTCCCGCAGCGCCTCGTTCACGAGCGTCGCGGTCGGCGGTGCCGAGAGCGCCGGGATGGGAGATGCATACGGCGCCGGCTGAAAGGCTCCCGCTGGCCTGTCGGCCAGGTACGGGTTCAGGAAGGGAGAGTAGCCCCAGTCATAAACGATCGGCCCGACCAGCCAGGCGGGCAGGCCCCAGCCCAATCCCATCCCCGGCTCGGGCAACGCCGCCGTCGCCACGCCAGGACCTCCCGACTCTCTGGCTGGTGCGGGCTGGGCGGCCCTTTCGGCCGGTTGGCTCGCCGCCGTATTCCAGTAGCCGTGGGCCCACCCTCGATGAAAGGCCATGTACGGATTGTTCCGCACGAGGGCCGGCACGCGCCGGACGCGCGAGACCGGCTCCGCCGGCGGAGGCGTGGCGACTGGAGCGGACGGCTCGGCCGGACGCATCGCCGGCGCGGCCTCCTCCGGAGTCGCCACGTACACCTGGGTGTATCGAACGAAGGGTCTGTCCACGGCGCCCGGGCGTTCGCCCGGCGACGTGCCCCGCCCGATCTTGCCCTGGGCCCCGACGCCCCCCAGGTCATTGGGGCTCTGCGCCCATCCGGGCGCTGCGAGGACGGCTACGACCGCCGTGGCCACGACGCCACCAAAGAACCCGTCCAGGATGCCGTACATGTCCGCACCCAGTCGTCATTTTCCCACGATGCCGTGGGCGGCTGGATTTGGCGCTGGTCGCGCGGCCAGATGCGCGTATCCAAATTTATTATACGCTGCTATCTCTCCCCGTGCATAGGCTTGCTGATGGAAAGGCGGCGGACGGACCGTTCACTCATCGTCGACCACCCGGGCATGCGTCAGCTCGGCGCGGCTGACGAGTGTGACGGAGCCGCTCGACGCGGCGAGCCGGCGTGCCTGATCGGACCGCTCGAGCGGGACAATCGCGAGATCCTCGACCGTCTGGGGGTCCAGGGCACTCGAGAGGAACACGTCGCACCAGGCCGTGGCCTGGGCGATCCGGAGTGCGATCGGGTAATCCTCGTCGGCCTCGTGGCCCCGGAGCGCGGCCATGAACTCGCGCGGATCGTCGAGTCCCATCAGCCGCTGCACGGCCGGGCCGATCGCGCCGGCGGCCCGCGACAATACGACGATCTTGCCCCCGTGCTGGACCAGCCGCGTCGCCGTGTCCAGCGCCGCGGAAATGTCCTCGAGCGTGGCCGCGGACTCGGCCCCGCCCACCCCGGCGACGACCAGTTCGGCGCGCGACGGCGCCTCGAACGTCCATCCCCGCTCGACCGCCGCGATCCCCTGCTCGCGCACGGCCGCGTCCCGGCCGGCGACGACCTCCTTCAGTCCCCGCGCCGCCGGGACGATCCCGAGGTAGAACTGCGTCCCCAGAAGCCAGCTCACCTCGATCGACTCGTCCAGCCGCGCCCTTGCCCCCGGACCGGCTTGCATCCCGGGCCGTGGCAGGGCGTGATCGCGGAAGACGCGCAGGGTCTCGCGATCGCTCAGCCCGGGGAACAGCACGCTCCACGGCCCGCGGAAACCCAGGTTGGGGTCATGGCCCAGCCGGCCCACCGGCAGCACCACGTCGGCGTCGGTGAGCAGGCGATTCAGGTACACCCGCCGGCCTTCCCGGGTGCTGGCCAGGTAGGCGATCCCCGCGCGGTCGTCCGGGTCGTGCACGGCGACGCGGACTCCGCCCAGCCGCTGACCCTCCTCCGGCGCCGATGCTGCCCGCGGCACCAGCACGGTGAGGGTCTCGCGATCCACGCCCGCCGCCTCCAGCACCGCGGCCACCTGCTCGACGACCAGGCCCGGACCTGGGATCGTCGGGTCGAGGGCCAGCGCCACCCGGTCTCCCGGTACGATCATCTCCCGCAGGGCCGGGAACTCGCGCGGGGCCTGGAGCGCCTCGCCGATCGCCGATGCCGCCTCGCCCGGATCGAGGCCCTCGGGACCGCGCCAGCAAGCGACCACTCGTTCTTCTGGCGTCTCCAGCTCCAGGCTCTCGCCCTGGAAATCCACCACCGCGCGCATCATTTGGTCCCGCCTCAGAGTCCGGTCGCACCCCGGAAAACCGGCCGGGGGCGGCGAGCATCGGCCCGCTCGGGGATGCCGACCGTCGACACCTGCACATCCTAGGCCCCCGCGCGCCCGACGGTCAAGCCGCACTCCGACCGCGCGCCTTTCATCAGGCGATTGCCAGAATTCGAGGGGGCTTTCCCGGGATCGGTCAGGCCGCGCTCGCGCGGTCAACGGACGGCCGCCGCCGGCGCTGTGAGTTCCTCGCTGAGCCGCCACAGCCGCTCGGCCGTCGCCCGGTCGCGTGAGCGGGGCGACGAATTCACGGGCCGGCACTTGACGAAATAGCGCCCGGTCACGCCCTCGACCTCGGGGCTGGTTGCCAGGTAGATCGAGGTCCGCGCCCCGGCCTCGGGCCCGATCGCCACGAGCCGGGCGCCGAGCTTGATCACGAAGCCGACCCATCCGGTGAAATCCTGGAAGAACCGAGTCCGGACAAATCCCGGATGCAGCGCATTGGCCGTGATGCCCGTCCCGTCCAGCCGGCGAGCCAGCTCGAAGGTAAACAGGATGTTCGCCAGCTTCGACTGCTGATAGGCCCGCCAACCGCTGTAGTTCCGCCGAAGCTGGATGTCGTCGAAGTCGATCCGGCCCCCGCGGTGTGCGTCGGAGGCCACGTTGATGATCCGCGAGGAGGCGCCGGCCTTCAGGAGCGGCAGCAGGCGATCGGTCAGGAGGAAGTACGACAGATGGTTGAGGGCCAGCGTCATCTCAATGCCGTCGACGCTCTCGGTACGAGAGAGGAACATGCCGCCGGCGTTGTTCAGCAGGACGTCCAGCCGGTCGCACCGCGCGCCGATGTCGTCGGCCACGCGCCGGACCTCGGCCTGCGACGAGAGATCGGCGACGAACGACTCGGCCATCGACGGGTCGCCGCCGGCCGCGTCGCGCACCCGCTCAAGAGTGGCCGCGCAGCGCTCGGCCGACCGCCCGACGATCAAGACCCGCGCCCCCTGGCGGGCCAGGTCGATCGCGGCGACCTCGCCGATCCCCGAGGTCGCGCCCGTCACCACGCAAACCTTCCCCTTCATCGTCGCTCGCCCCCGTCGGGTGTCGTTCGCCCCGATCCGCGCCCTGTCTCGTCCCGATCTTCCCGATCATCCTTCGTCGCGATGGGCCGACTCGAGCGTGAAGGCCGGCAGGCAGACGGCGATGTACTCGGCCCCGGCCGGCTCGGGCGTGCTGTAGCGGACCCACTCGCCGCGACGGACGACGACCGCCTCGCCGGCGCGGATGTCCATCGTCCCGCCCTGGTGCTCGATCCGAAGCATTCCGACGAGCACCACGGTGTACTCGTCGAAGTCGGGCGTCTGGCCCGGCTCGACCCAGCCGCTCGGGCTGCGCATCCGCGCGATGCTGACGGCCGGCTCGCCCGTGTTCACCCGGCCGACGAACTCGTCGATCTGCTTGGGCTTGTTCCCGGCGGCCTCGACCCGCGTCGGCGCCGCGATCCGCTCCGGCATGGCGTGCCTCCTCAGATGAGTCGCCGGGCCGGGAAACGGTCCAAACGCCCCGTCGGGCCGGCGGCCGCCCGATGCTACGGGCCGCCCGCACCGGACGTCAAGACGCGGGGCACTCGCGCCTCGAGACCATCAAGGAGGTACGCTCGAGCATGCCGGGATGCTGGCGGTCGCACGCGGACCGCGATATCTTCCACGAAGGAATTCCTGGTTACGTCCCTTCGTCGGATCACCTCGGGGGAGGCGGTGGCATGACACTTGCCGTGCTGGGGGTCGCGCTGGTGGTGGGCCTCGGGGCGCCGGACAACCCTGCCGAACCAGCGAGGCCCGCGCCGTTTCTGCTCGTCGGGACGGTGCTGGATCCCGACCGTCGGCCGGCGCCGGATGTGGAGATCCTCTATTCGACCCGACGGCCGGGAGTGGGCTGGGGCCGGGTCGCCGCGCGCACCAGGACGGACGCCCAGGGTCGCTATCACCTGAAGTTCGCGGGCCCGCCCGCCGCGCCGGAGCCGGGGATGTTGTGGGCGTATCGCCCCGGCAACCTGGTCGCCAGCCGGCCGATCACCGTCGATATTCCCGCGCGGGGCCAACCGCTCGACCTCGTGCTCGACGTGTCCGCCCGCGCGGTGTTCGTCGTCCGCGGGCCGAACGGCCAGCCGGTCGCTGGCGCTCGCATCCAGCCGCGAGTCCTGCAACGAGACTTCGGATCGGTCCCCGACGGGCTGGCCGAGGAGATCGAGGCGCACGCCGTCACCGACGCCTCCGGCCGGGCGGTGATCACCGCGTTCTTCGCCGAGGAGATCGCCACTGCGATCGTTTCCGCCCCGGGACTGGGCCGGCAGCAATTCAGCTTTCGCTTCGGGGCGATGCCAGCCGGCCAGGGGCCGAAGCTGATCGATCTGTCGCCCGTCGGCCGGGTCGAGGGTCGGGTCATCGCCGATGCCGGTCAGGCGCCGCTGGCGCGTCGGCTGGGCGTCTACATGCACGACCCGAGCGACTCGCCGCCGGCGCGGGCCATCCTCTCGGTTGATGTCGACGCAAACGGCCGCTTCGCGCTCGACGAGGTGCCCGCGGGGCAATTGAGCATTTCCGGCGAGGCGCCGGCGGGCTCGCCCTGGTTCCTGAGCTCAGCCATCGGGGTGGAAGTCCGCCCGGGCCAGACGACCCACGTCGAGGTCCGGCGGTTCAAGGGCGTACGGCTGCACGGCCTGGCGCGCGAGCGCAAAACGCACAGGCCGGTCCCGGGCCTGCTGGTCGGGATGTACGGTTCGCCGATTGTCGTGCAGACCGACGAGCAGGGCGAGTTCACGTTCTACTGCCGCTCCGGTCAGCGAGGGCTGCTTATCGGGCCCGTTCCGCCGAGCTTCGCCCCGATCCCCTACGGCACCTACAGCCCGAGAGTGCCCGAGAAGGTCCCGGCTCTCGACCTGGCGCCCGTTTACCTCGACCGGGCGGGAACGGTGCGAGGGATTGTCGTGGATGATCAAGGCGCGCCGGTGTCGGGCGCGTCCGTCCTCGCCCGATGCCCTGGGTACGGGAGCCGCCGTGCGATCAGCGGCGAGGACGGGGCATTCCGTTTCGAGGCCGTTTCCCTGCTCGGCCCCGTCCAGGTCTCGGCCGAGGCACCCGACGGCCGGCGGACCCGCCGCCCGGTCCAGGCTGACGCCGGTGCGGGCCCGGTCCGCGTGGAGCTCGAGACCGGTCTCTCGACCTCGCTGGCCGGCCGCGTGCTCGATGCCAGGGGCAAGCGGATCGCCGACGCGCGGGTCCATCTTCGCACCGAGCACCAGAACGACGACGGCCACATCATGGGCGACGAGCTGGTGGCGTTCCGCGGGGCCTACGTGATCCGCACCGGAAATAGCGGGTGGTTCCGGACGCCAGGTGTCCTCGACCCGAAGCGCTGGTACTCGGCACTCGTCGAATCCGACGGTTACGAGCCGGCGCGCACCGGCTGGGTCGCCGGGACCCTGCGTAACTTCCCCGACGTGGTCCTCCGCGCCGAGGCGCCGGTCCGACCGCCGGCGGTCGTCGGCAACGTCGCGGATCGCGGCGGGCATCCCGTGGCGGACGCCTCCGTCTGGACCACCAACGAATCGGGCCGGCCGATCCGCACCCGGACCGACGCCGACGGTCGATTCCGCCTCGAGAACGTCCCCCCGCGGCGGTCGTTCCTGTTCGTCGAGGCAGCCGGTTTCCGGTTCTTCGGGAAGATCCTCGACCCGTCCGCGGGCAAGGCCGAATCGATCGCCCTGACCCGGACGTCCGAGCGGCCGGTCAGGTCGATGACGACGCTGCCGCCCCCGAGGACGCGGGCCCAGGAGCGAGAACTTGTCACCCGACTGCTGGTTCCCTATCTCGAGCGCGTCCTGAAGGAAGGTGACTCGTACACGACGTGGCGGATCCTGGATGTGCTGGGCCGAGCCGCTCCCCGGGGTGCCCTGAAAGTTACCGACCTGGCACGGCCCGGCGAGATCGACTCACTCGACCTTGTCCTCCGCGCCTGCGTCAGCGGCCTCTGCGAGGATGCCCGCGACGAGGCAATCAAGTTGATCGATACCATCAAGAACGTCCGCGAGAAAGCCTGGGCGCACTTCGTTGTCTGCGACGCGATCCCTCCGTCCGACCGGAAGGCGCGCATCGAGCAGCTCGACCGGGCCCTCGTCCTGGCCCTTTCGAGCCCCAGGGCCGACGACCGTTTCCTGGTCGTCGCCGGGGTCGTCAGGCGCCTCCTCGACCTGGGCGAATCCGACCGTGGCACGAAGCTGCTCGACGAGTTTTTGCCCGCGGCCCGGGCCCTGCCGAAGACGGAATGGGGCGGCTACGCGCGCGGCAGCTTTGGCGAGCAACTGGTGCGCATCGACCCCGACGCGGCCATTGAGCTGATTGCCGGCGTCGGTGATCCTCCCTACCTCGACCGCCACCGCCTGAGGGTGATCAGGAACCTCGCGGTCAACGACCTGGCGCGGGCCGAGGCATTGCTGAACACGCTCGAGAACCCCGACTTGCTTGCACACCAACTGGCCCGCGTCGCCCACCCGATGGCACGCAAGGACCCCGAGCGGGCGAGGCGCCTCTGCGACCGCGACCTCGGGACCGGGACGAATGCGACCGCCCTGCCCTTCGCCAGGCCGTATGCGATCGGCATGGTTGCGCTGGCCGTCGCCGACACCGACAAACCGCGCGCTTTGCGCTACCTCGACGAGGCATTCAAAACACTGAAGCCTCTCGCCGCTCGCGGTCTGCGTGGGACGTCCGGCATCGAGGTCCAGTCGGCCGCGGCCGTGGCCGCCGCGCTCTTGCCGGCCGCCGAGCGGATTGATCCGATGCTGGTGCAGGAGTACTTCTGGCGAGCCGCGGCGCTCCGCGATCCGTCGCGCCCCGGCACGGCCAACGGCGTCGCGCCCGACGCGGCGCTCGCGCTGTTGCTCGCGCGATACGACCGCGAGGCGGCGATGGTCCTGCTGGCCCCCCTGCTCGACCGGCGGCCGGTCGCGAAGGACGCGACCCTCCCGACGCTGATCCTGGCCGCGGGCGCCGTGGATCCCGATCGCGCCGCGGAGATGCTCGAGTCGGTCGCCGACGATCCGCGGATCGAGCTCCACCCGCTTCAGTGCTTCAAGAACATTGCACGGTATCGGCTCGGCGAGTTCCTCACCCAGCTCCCCACCGCGCGGTGGGACTGGCTCATCCAGGACCACCTGTACCTCTGGACCGTTAGCGGCGACGAGTCCTTCTTCTGAAGCATCGATTCGAATCGTTCACCCTGCTGCAAGGAAAACGTGCATGAAGCCCGCCAGTCGCCACGCGCCGAGCCCACGCCGCATGCCGGCCCTCGCGGCCGTCGTCCTCCTCGGTTTCGCCCTGATCCCGGCCCGGGCGCGCGGCGACGAGCCGCCGCAGAACCTTCGTCCCGGCGACCCGCACGCCCACGGGCTCACCGACGCGGACCTGAACGCCATCCGCGCGATCCTCAAGGGTGCCGTCGAGAACAACACCGTGCCGGGCATCTCGCTGCTCCTGGCCCACCGGGGCGAGGTGATCTTCCGTGAGGCGTATGGGAACCTGACGGTGGACTCGAAGGCGCAGATGGCCTCGAGCTCGAAGACCGTCACCGCGACGTTGCTGATGATCCTGGTCGATCAGGGCAAGCTGGCGCTCGACGACCCGGTCGAGAAGCACCTGCCCGAGTTCAGGGGGATCAAGCTCAACGGCAAGGCCCCCGCGCGGCCGCCGACGGTCCGGGACCTGCTCTCGAACATGTCGGGCCTGCCGGGCGACCTGCTGACCCAGTCGATCATGCGACGGCTGCGCGAGCGTGCCGCGAAGGCCCCGGCCCGGCCGAAAGCCGAGGAAGCCAGCGCGGCCGCCGCCGAGGTCGCCGACGCCATCGAGAAGGGTGGCGCCGCCGACCTGAAGAAGGCGCGCGAGCAGCTCTTCGACGCGGGCAACGCCTCGCTGGCCGAGTCCGTTCGGAAGCTCGCGAAGGGCGGACTCGCAACCGAGCCGGGCTCGGGCTTCCACTACTGCACCATGGGCTTCAACGCGGCGGCCCGCGTCGCCGAGTCGGCCGGCGGGCAGCCATTCGAGGACCTTGTCCGCGACAATCTGCTCGCCCCGATGGGCATGAAGGAAACCCGCTACGTCCCCTTCGGCGTCGCCGCGCTCCGGCCCGGGCCGAAGCTCCCCAACGGCGAGAGCCGGTTCATCCTTGCCGGCGGCGGCATGACCTCGACCCTCGACGACTTCGCCGCGTTCTACCAGATGCATCTCAACGGCGGCACCTATCGCGGCCGCCGCATCCTCTCGGAGAAATCCGCCGCACTGATGCAAACCCGCCAGGGCCGGCTCGATATCCTCATGGCCGGGCCCTACGGCAACGACTACGGCCTGGCCTTCTTCCTCGATCGCCTCGACGCCGACGGCCGGGCCCGGGTCGCCACCCACCCCGGGTTCTTCGGGACCAACCCCTGGCTCGATCGCGATCGGCAGCTCGTCGGCGTCCTCTTCGTCCAGTCCAACTTCCTCCGGATTCTCCCGACTATCCGGCGCCTTCAGGATACCGTCAGCCGCATCATCCCGCCTGACCGCAAACCCTGATGTCCGAGCGGTCTTCGAGCGCAGGCCAGGACATCCGACCTCAATGGAATTCTGTCAACAAAAATTTCGCTTGACGAATTTCTGTTGGCATGGCCTTACTTGATGCAAGGGATTCATCTCCCGCACCCATCTCCACGGTCATTGCAGGGGTCGAGATTCTGAGGAGGCATCCATGTCCGAGATCAAGGTCCGTCGACGACGCGGCTTCACATTGATCGAACTCCTGGTCGTCATCGCGATCATCGCAGTCCTGATCGCGCTGTTGCTTCCGGCGGTCCAGTCGGCGCGCGAGGCCGCGCGGCGGATGCAGTGCGTGAACAATCTCAAGCAGATCGGCCTGGGCCTGCACAACTACCACGCGTCCAACGACTGCTTCCCGCTGGGCGTCTCGCGCTATGGGCTGCCGACGGCCTATCAGTGGGACTGCTGGAGCGGTCATGCGCTGATGCTCGGCTACATCGAGCAGATCCCCATGTACAACGCCTGTAACTTCTCGCTCGGCAACAACATGCCCAATAGTTACGGTTACTATGCGAACTCGACGGTAACTGGCCAGCGGGTGGCGGTCTTCCTGTGCCCGTCGGACCCGAACGCCGGGACGACACAGGTGTACCGCTCGGCCGACAAGCGGATGGACACGCTGGACGTGAACTACGTGGCCTCGGTCGGGACGACAACGAACTCGCCCAACAACACGGCGCCGAACCAGCCGTGGGCGACCATGGGGAGCACCGGGCTGTTCTGGTGGTATACGGTCTACAAGATCAGCAGCGTGACCGACGGGACGTCGAACACGGTTGCGTTCTCCGAGGCGCTGGTGAGCAACGGGCAGCCGACCAACACCTACCCGGGCAACTCGATGACGGGAATCGCCGGCGCGGGCGGCGCGGCGCAGCAGTACAACGCCAACCTGAATCCGGCGGCGGTCATCGCCGGGTTGCAGGCGTGCACCGTGGCCTGGCAGGCGCATCGGGGCATTAACGAGATGCGCGGCGTGTTCTGGGAGGTCGGCTCGGTGGGGATGACGATGTTCAACACGATCGCGACGCCAAACTCGACGAACTATCCCTGGGGCACCTGCCGGTACACTGGCGGGGGCTATCCCAATGACGCGACGTTCGCGAACGTCAACAGCCTGCACCCCGGCGGGGTCAACGTGCTGATGGCCGACGGGAGCGTGCGATTCGTGAAGAACAGCATCAACCAGGCGACCTGGTGGGCGCTGGGCACCCGCGGCGGCGGAGAGGTGGTCTCGTCCGACTCATACTGAGACAGGCACCCGCCCCGTTTCCCGACCCGACGGTCGCGACAGCGAACCGCCGGGCGATCGGGGGCGGGCCGTCGATCTTGCCTGGCCGATGTCGCCGCCCCCTCACCGTCGACGAGTTATCGGTATACAATAGCCATAGACCTCAGGCCCGCGACGGTACGGTCCCAATGGTCCGGCCGCCGCGGGCAGGCCCGACACCCCGAGAGACCTGGACCCCCATGAGCCTGGCGAAGCGGCTACGGCCGCGCGAATCGAAGCTGATCGCGAACAAGCACCGCATCCTCAACCGCGTCTTCCGCGAGCCGGGTTGCTCGCGGTTCTACCTGGCGAAGCGGCTGAACATCAACGCGTCGACGATGGGCAACTACGTCGATGCTTTCCTCCGCGCGGGCGTGCTCATCGAGGACCACCCCGGCCCGACCCGGCGCGGACGGGCGCCCGTACCGCTCTGGCTCAATCCGCGCTATGGCGGCTTCCTCGGCGTCGACCTCGAGGCGTTGCGTGTCCGTACCGTGCTGACCGACTTCGCCGGCGAGGTGGTCGCCCAGAATGAAATCCCGCTCCGCGCCGGCCTCGGCCGCGAGGCGGTGCTCGACGTTATGGTCGCCGCCGCGGAGCAGGCCGCGCAGGCCGGGGGCGACCGTCGGCTGCTGGCCATCGGAGTGGCCGCGCCGGGCCGGATCGATTTCCGCACCGGCCGGATCGTCCGTTACGACCTGCTCCCCGGATTCCAGGACGTCTCGCTGGCCGACCGCCTGCGGCCGCACTTCGACTGCCCGATCCACATCGAGGAGAACATCCGCGCGTTGACCCTCGCCGAGCTGCTCCGCGGCGGCGGGCGGGGCCACCGCCACTTCCTTTGCCTGGCCGCCCGCTCGGGCTTCGGCATGGGCATCGTCGTCGACGGCCGGATGTATCTCGGCCACAACGCCCTCGCGGGCAAGGTCGGCCAGAACGTCCTCCCCCGCGATGGCCGAACGCCCACGCTGACCGAGCTGGTCTCCGCCAAGGGGATCGTCGGCCGCGCCCTCCGCGCGATCGCCGACGCCGTCCCGAGGACGCCCCAGCGCGCCCGCCTGCTCGAATCCCCGGGCGATGTGACTCTCGCCGACCTGGTGGCCGCGGCCGACGACCGACTGATCCACGACCTGCTTGAGCAGGCCGGCCGCGACCTCGGCCTGATCGCCGCCAATCTCGCCAACCTGTTCGCCCCGGAGAAGATCATCCTGGCCGGCGAGGTCCCGAACTGCTGCCCCATCGTCCGCCGCACCCTCGAGGACACCTTCCGCCGCCATACGATCGAGGAGATCCTTCGGGACCTGGTCCTCGCCGATAGCACGCTGTCGGGCTTCGCCGGCGCGCTCGGCGCCGCCTACCTCGGATTCCTGAAGACCTTCCCGGAAGACGAGGTCCTCTCTGCGCCCGAGTACACCCGCCACCAGGCCGTACTCGCCACCGACGGCTGACCCGCGAGTTGTCCCGTCACGCGGTTCCTGGCCCCGCGGCGTCCAGGTGGCGACGGAACCACAACTCGAGCATGAGCAGCGCCCAGAGCCGCGGGGCGACGTCGCGACGGCCGCTGGTGTGGTCGTCGACCAGGCTCCGGACAGCCTCGGGGCGGAAGATGCCTCGGTTCAGGCAGGACGGGTCGAGCAGGACGCCGCAGAGCTCGCCCTTCAGGTCGTCGCGGAACCAGCGCCCGATCGGGACGCCGAATCCCATCTTCGGCCGCGTCCGGATCGCCGGGGGGAGCAGGTCGGCGAACGCCCGCTTGAGGACGACCTTCGACCGCCCGGGCCGTAGCCGCAGCTTCCGACTCACCGGCATCGCGGCGGCAAGCTCGACGACCCGGTGGTCCAGAAACGGGCCGCGGCATTCCAGCGAATGGGCCATGCTCGCCATGTCGACCTTGGTCAGCAGGTCGCCTGGCAGGTAGGTCAAAAGGTCGCAGACCATCGCCCGCGTGACGCACTCCCGCCCCCGGGCCGCGGCGAAGGCGGCCGAGAGGATCGACGCCGGATCCGCACCAGCCGGGTCGCCCGAGTCCCCGGCCGACGCGGCCAGGGCATCGATCTGGTCGTCCGTGTACAAGGCCAGCCTTGCGTCCTCGTCGAACGTCGTCATCCAGCCGAGATAGCGCGCCTCGGCCGGCTCGCCCACCCGCTCGAACAACCGGCGCAGCCCGCGGAGGCGCGTCCGCGACCGCGACGAGCGCGGCAGCACCCGGACCATCGTCCCGCCCAGCAGCCGCCGCGGCCCGCTCGGCAGCCGCTGGAACAGCTCGGTCAGGGCCATCGCTCGATAGCGGTCATAGCCGCCGAACAGCTCATCGCCGGCATCGCCGGTGAGTGCGACCGTCACCGAGCGGCGGGTTTCACGCGCGACGTACCAGGTCGGCAGGGCCGAGCTATCCGCGAACGGCTCGTCGAATTGCCAGGCCAGCTCGGGCAGCGTGTCCCACGCCTTCGGCTCGACGACGAAGGTCTGGTGCTCGGTGCCGAGCGCTCGCGCGGCCAGCTCGGCATAGCGCGTCTCGTCATACTTCGGGTCGGGGAATCCGATGGCGAACGTCCTCACCGGCCGGCCCGAGGCCCGCTGCATCAGCGCTGCCACGATCGTCGAGTCGACGCCGCCCGAGAGGAACGCGCCCAGCGGCACGTCGGCCGCCATCTGCTCGCGTACCGCCTCGTCGAGCGTCTGGCGCAGTTCGGCGATATCCTCTTCGATCGGCCGGTCGCGCTCGAGGTTCCAGTCGGGCGCCCAGTAGCGCTCGATCGCGAGCGTCCCCTCGTGCCAGACGGCGAAATGCGCCGGCGGCAGCTTGGCCACGCCCTCGAGGATCGTCCGCGGGTGCGGGACGTAGCCGTAGCACAGGTACTCGTCGAGCGCCAGGGGATCCACGCGACGGGGCACGACGTCGTCGGGGAGGGCCATGAGCGCCTTCAGCTCGCTCGCGAAGGCCAGCCGGCCGCGGGCCCGGTCGTGACGGTAAACCAGCGGCTTCTGGCCCATCCGATCGCGGGCCAGGACGAGCGTGCGGCGGGGCGCGTCCCAGATCGCCAGGGCGAACATCCCGCGCAGCAGGCGGAACATCCGCGTCCCCTCGTCCTCGTACAGGTGGACCAGGACCTCGGTATCGCCGGACGAGCGAAGAGCGTGCCCTTTTGCCTCGAGACGCCTCCGCAACGCGGGATAGTTGTAGATCTCGCCGTTGAACACGGTCCAGACCGTGCCGTCCTCGTTCGACAGCGGCTGATGGCCGCCGGGCAGGTCGATGATCGCCAGCCGGCGAAATCCTAGCGCGGCGTGGGCGTCGCGATGAGTGCCCGAGTCGTCCGGCCCGCGGTGGACCAGACGGTCGGTCATCGCGCGGAGCGATCCGTCGGAGATCGCGTCCCCCGGATCGGTCCAGACCGCGCCGCAAATCCCGCACATGACGATCGCTCCGGGCCCTGATGGTCCAGTAGGAGTATATCCGGTCCGCGCCCGGCTGTCCCAGGATCGGCCCGGAACGGGACGGTCGCGGGTCGGCGTAAGCGCCATGCCGGGCCTCCTTTCGGCTGGACGCGGCGCGGCCGATCGGCTGGAATGGTTCGATGGCCGTGGGGCTCGCGGCTGTCCGACCGGCCCCACGAGAACCCGCCGGGCGCCCGCACGCCCGCCTCACCCTCCAGCGCATCGGGGTCCACGAACAGATGGAGTCAGAATTCGAGGCGTCCTCCAATGGGACGAACGGAGGCCTCGCCGGCTGGGCCCGGCGGGCGATCGGCCGGCTCGCGGCGCTCTGGTCGTCGCCCCGGATCGGCCGGGTCGCGGTATGCAGCCCGATCGTCGGCCTCATCGCCGGCCTGGGCGCGGTCGTCTTCCTGGTGGCGCTGCAATTCACCTACCGGGAAGTCCTGGGGGGATGGCTCCATTTCCACCGGCCGTCGACCGTCGAGGACGGCCCGCACGCGATCACCGACCCCTATCCCTGGTGGCTGGTCGTCCTGATCCCGACGGTCGGCGGGCTGATCGCCGGGACCCTGGTCTTCACCCTGGCCCCGGAGGCCGAGGGGCACGGGACCGACGCGATGATCCGGGCGTTCCACCGCGGCGGCGGCGTGATCCGGGGCCGGGTGCCGGTGATCAAGGCGGTCGCGTCGATCATCACGATGGGCTCGGGCGGCTCGGCCGGTCAGGAGGGCCCGATCGCGCAGATCGGCGCCGGGTTCGGCTCGGTGTTCGCGGGGTTGCTCAGGCTCTCGCCGAGGGACCGGCGAATCCTGATGCTCGCCGGGGCGGCGGGCGGCGTCGGCGCGATCTTCCGCGCCCCGCTCGGCGGCGCATTGTTCGCCGGCGAGGTCCTCTACGCCACCACGGCGTTCGAGTCGGCCGCGCTGCTGCCCTGCCTGGCCAGCTCAATCGTGGCCTACTCGACGTTCGCCTTGTTCATCACGCCGCGCCCGATCTTCCTCCTGCCGCCGATCACGTTCTCGGGCCTGCGCGAGCTGCCGATGTACGCTCTGTTGACCCTCCTCTGCGCCGGCATGGGCTGGCTGTACGTCAGAACCTTCTACGGCCTGCGCGACTGGTTCTTCAAGCCGATGCCGATCCCTCGCCAGCTCAAGCCGGCGGTCGGCGGATTCCTGCTCGGCATCCTGGCGCTGGCGTTTCCCCAGGTGATGACCGGCGGCTATGGCTGGGTGCAGTGGGGCGCGATCGGCATGCCGCCCGAATTGACGCTCCAGGGCGAAACCTCGTTTGACCCGCACATGGGAATGCGGTTGCTGCTGGTCCTGGCGATCCTCAAGATCTTCGCGACCGGACTGACGATCAGCTCGGGCGGCAGCGGCGGCGTGTTCGGCCCATCGATCCTGATCGGCGGTATGCTCGGCGGCGCCTGCGGCCAGTTCTTCGCCTGGGCCTTCCCCTCGGCCAGCGTCGAACCGGCGGCGTTCGTGCTGGTCGGCATGGGCGGCTTCTTCGCGGGGGTCTCCAAGACGCCGCTCACCTCGATCGTGATGGTCAGCGAGATGACCGGGTCGTACAGCCTGCTCGTCCCCCTGATGCTCGCCTGCGGGCTGAACATGGCGCTCTCGCGGCGCTGGACGATCTACGAGGAGCAGGTCCAGACACCGATCGACAGCCCCGCGCACCAGGGAGATTTCGTGGTCGACGTGCTCGAACAGCTCAGCATCAGCGAGGTCGGATTCCGTACGGAGGGCATCGAGCGCGTCCCGGCGTCGACTCCGTTCCGCGAGCTGGTCCACCTGGTGGCGCAGTCGACCGAGACCCTGTTCCCGGTGATCGATCGCAACGGCCGGCTCACGGGAATCTTCACCCTGCGCGACCTGCGCCTGGCCCTGGTGGGCTCGGAGTGGGGTCCGCTGGTGCTGGCCGACGACCTGGCGCATCGCCCGGTCCTGTCGGTCACGCCCGAGGACAACCTGCACACCGCGCTGCGGCGGATGACCGAGCTGAATATCGACGAGATCCCCGTCGTCGACTCGAAGGACCCGACGCGGCTCCTCGGCCTGCACAGCCGCCGCCAGCTCACGCTGGCCTACACGTCGCTGATCGAGTCCCTGCGCGCCCCGGCCGTCATGGCCGAGAAGCCCAGCCAGTCGGGCGAGGTCGTGGCGGCGTCGTGAGGGGACGGACCATCCTCAGATGGGCGGGATCGACGCTCGGATCTCGTCCAGGAGCGCGCGGGTTCCGTGCTGATCGCACCAGTAGTGAACGTAGTCCCAGTCGATCCCATTGCCCTGAACGGCGATCACGTCACGAACATCGTCGCACTCCTTGCGGCGTTGGCCCAGCATCGCCCAGTGGAGCTTTGTCACGATGACGTCCTCGGGGGACGGGAGCCAGATCTGCCGGGCCGAGTGTGTGGACCAGCCGGCGCCTTCGGAATCGCTCCTGGTGATGCGGGTCGTCGCCGAGCAAGAAGAACTCGATTTTGAACGCTGTCTCGGCCACCTCGGCGACGTACCGGCGCGTCATGGTGACGGTTTCGAAGCTCATCTGGGGATCGACTCGGATCGAGGGTGCCAGTCGCCGAATCAACTTGCCGATCGAGTGGTCGCCCAGCTCGATCTCGAAATCCGCGTCTTCTGTTGAGCGAGGAATTCCATAGGCGTTCGTCGAAAATGACCCAACCAATAGATAGCGAATGCCGGAGTCTTCGAGCGCGTCGACGACCTGAAGAACGAACTCTTGACTGCTCATCGAACGTTCTCCAATCGGCGCCTGAGCGCCAATCGGTGGCGAAGGATTCGCTGCACCTCCGGCTCATCGATCCCTGGGTTCTGGTCGCGGATTCCGTCGCAAGTGATCCGACACGCAAACTCGAAGAGCTCGGCTCCGGCGAGCAGCTTGTGCTCGATCGGGGTCCTACGAGCTCGCAACACGCGTTCCCGATAGATGTCGTCAATCAGCTCTCTGGTAGGTTCCATGATCGCGTGCCCTCAGGAATCCTCGGCTTTCCTCCGCTGATATCGTGAAGCCGGACTGTGCGACTGTCAATCAAGTCCAACGTGGCGGTCCCCGGAAACCTCGCTCAGCATCCCATGCCCTTCGCCCGCGCCAGCTCCTCATAGAGCCCGGCGAAGCGGTCGATCATGGCTGAGGCCGCGAAGTCGGATTCGACGCGGGCCCGGCCGGCCTCGCCCAGGCGGCGGGCGAGTTCGGGGTCGCGGATGATGTCGCGGATCGCCCGCGCCAGCGCGACCTGGTCGCCGATCGGCACCAGCAGGCCAGTCTCGCCGTCGACGACCACCTCGGTCGTCCCCGGGGCCGACGTGGCGACGACCGGCTTGCGAAACCGCATCGCCTCGAGCACCACGTTGGGCAGCCCCTCGAAGGCGCTGGGCAGTACGAGCAGGTCGGCGGCCGCCAGCAGGCGCGGGATGTCCTCGCGATGCCCCAGGAACCGGACCCGGCCGTCGAGCGCGTACGCTTTGGCGGTCTCTTCCAGCTCGGTGCGGAGCGGGCCGTCGCCGGCGATGATGGTCCTCGCATCCGGCTGCACGTGCTGGAGCAAATCGAGCGCCTTGAGCAGGTCGCCGACCCGCTTCTGCTCGGCCAGCCGGCCAGCGAACAGGACGAGCGGGGCCTCGGGCGGGAACTCGAACTCGGCCCGGACGGCGGCCCGATCGACGGGCGGGGGTTCCTCGTTCTCGACGCCCGAGTAGATCATCGCCAGCCGGTCGTCGGGAACACCGAGTCCTCGGTAGAAGTCGACCACCGCGTGGGAGTTCCCCACCAGGCGGTCGCACCAGGTCGACAGCCGTCGGTCGACCAGCCGCTCGCCCCGGCCCTTCCACAGGTCGACCGCCATCTCGGACACGACGACGACCGGGACACGCGCCATCCGCGCCGCCACGCGGCCGTAGGCATTCGCCGCGAAGATCCAGGTCTGCACCACGTCGAACGCCCCGGCCTTCAAGAACCGTGCGAGACGCAATAGGGCGAGTGGGTCGAGCTTCAGCGGCTTGCCGATCACGGTCACGGGGATTCCGGCATCGCGCAGCTCGGCCTCGAGCGGGCCGGATCGCGTCAGCGCGGCGACCTCGACGCGGAACCGGTCGCGCGGCAGGCCCCGGGCCAGCATCGCCATCTGCTTCTCGGCGCCCGAGCGGTCGAGCGTCGGGATCAGTTGCAGGACCTTCAGCACGGTTCAGCTCCCTCCGGTCGGCCGTCGTCGCCTGGCGTCGACCAGCTCCGCGAACAGTTTGAGGTGCCGGCGCGCGACGCTCCGGATCGAGAACTCCTGCTCGACCCGGCTCCTCGCGGCACGGCTCATGTGAAAGGCCCGGTCGAACGCCGCCCATTGCTCGTTGATCACTCGCGCCAGCGCCTCGGGATCATCGGACGGGACGAGCCGGCCGTGCTTGAAGTCGCTCACGATCCGACGGTTGCCCGGAATCGACGAGGCGACCAGCGGAACGCCCAGCGCCATGGCCTCAAGCAGCGCAATGCTCATCCCTTCCTCGCGCGACGGAAGGACGAACAGATCAACCCCGCGCAACGCCGCGGTCGGATCGGCCGCCACCCCGGGCAACTCCACGGCCTCGCCGGGTCCGACCGACAGGCCAAGCGCCCGCGCCCGGGCCTCGATCGCCGGACGCTCTGGCCCCTCGCCGATCAGGATCAACCGGGCCGTGGGATGGGTCACCCGCACCGCCGGCCAGGCGTCGACCAGTGTGTCCAGGCCCTTCTCGGGTGCGAGCCGGCCGACAAACGCGGCGCGGGGCGCGGAGCGCCAGTCGGGCCGGCGCTGCCAGACGACCGGCGGCACCGGCACGCCGTTGGGGATCGACACGATCCTCGGGCCGTTCGCATCACCGTCGGACCCCTCGACCCTCACGTTCGACCGCATGGTCCCCGATCGCCACGACTCGCGCAGCTCGTCCTCGATCGCCCGCGAGATGGCCACGAACGCGTCTGCCTGCCGGCAACGCCGGCCGATCTTGCGGCCGAAGTTTCCCCACCCTTGCCAGGCGACGTCGCCCGTCGCGCCGGCGCCCTCGGGCCGGAGTACGACCGGGAACCCCAGCCGCCGGCCGGTCGTCACCGCGACATACGCGTCGTGCTTGAGCATCGACACATACGCCAGGTCGACCGGATTACGGGCGAACCAGGCTGCGAGGTTCCGCATGTAAAGCCAGGTGCCCACAAACCGTAGCCGCGAAGTTGCCAGCCGCTCGATCGTCAGCCGGCCGTGGGTGATGGGAACTTCCTCGCGGGCTGGGAGACCTTGCGCCGGCGCCTGCGAGGTGAGGACGGTCACGTCGGCACCTTCAGCGGCCAGGGCCGAGGCCAGGTAGCTGAGGACCTTCTCGGCGCCGCCGATGAGCGGGGGATATCGTCGCGTCACCAGGGCGAGTTTCATGCCGCGCCTTGCCGCCTGCTGCTTGCGACCGCCGAATTACTGCTGCAATACCCCGACGTACGGCAGGTGGCGATAGTCGTCGTCGAAATCCAGCCCGTAGCCGATCACGAACACGTCGGGGATGACGAAGCCGCAATAGTCCGGCTCGATGGGCACGACCTGCCGGCCGATCTTGCGGAGCAAAACGGCTGTTTTCACACTCGCCGCGCCGCGGTCCTGGATGTGCCGCACCAGGTTCGCCAGCGTCTGACCCGTATCGAGGATGTCGTCGAGCAGGAGCACATCGCGGCCGGACACGTCCGGGGCGAAGGCATCGTTGATCACGAGCGTCGTCGAGGTGGTCGTCGCGCCTCGGTAGCTGCTGGCCTGCACCAGGGCGATCCGATGCGGGATATGGATCTGCCGGACCAGGTCCGCCAGTGCGATCAGGCTTCCGGTCAGCACCGCGACGATCGTCAGCGGCCTCGACCGGTAATCCTCTTCAATCTGCCGCCCCAGCTCCGCCAGGCGGTCCCGGATCTGCGACTCGCTGATGAGCGGTTCGACGGCCACGATCGGCTGGACCTCCGCAGGATTTCGACGCATCCCCGACCCGCCGGACGGCCACGCCGCACGCCCAGGACGGATGTGGTTTGTGATAGTCTAACCGATCGAACGCGCCGCGCGGATATCGACCGGACGGATCGGTCAGAATCGCCCGGCGCAACGGCCGGCGCGAACCTCGCGGCCTGGTCGCGTGTCGCACATGGTCCGGCCAGCCATCGTCAGCAGACCCACGGAGTGTCTCCCCATGCCCGGCTCATCCCACGACGCCCTGATCGAGGACTATCTCGCCAGTCTGCCGCGCCTCCGCCGGGCGGTCGCCGGCATGACCCCGGACCAGCTCCGCGCGCGGCCCGTCGCGGGAAAGTGGAGCACGCTCGAGGTGGTCTGCCACCTGGTCGACAGCGAGCAGGCCTGGTGCCACCGCATGAAGCGCGTCATCGCCGAGGATCGGCCGCTCTTGATCGGCTACGAGGAGACGCGATTCACCGCCGGGCTGCCCTACCACGAGAACGACCTCGAGGAGGAGCTGGGCCTGCTGGAAGGCATGCGCCGGCAGATGGCGCGGATACTCCGCTCGCTGCCGGACGCGGCCTGGTCGCGGACCGGCGTCCACAGCGAGCGCGGTCTGATCACGCTGGAGGAGATGCTCCGAGCCGAGGTCGAGCACGTCCCGCACCACATCGGGACGATCGCCGAGAAGCGCAGGGCCCTGGGGCTGCCCTCTATCTGACCGTGCGAATGCGTTGCGGGCGCGGCTGCCTGAGCCTCGCCAGCGCCCCCCTACCGCCCGGCGCCCGGCAGGTCGGCCTCGAACTCGATAAACTGCCCCGGGACCAGGCGGTCGCAGGCGATCGTGAGCTTCGGCGCAGCCCCGCCCGAGGCGATCTCGTCGGTCCGAGACTCGCCGGGTAAAAGCCCTTTGAGCGACCGCTCGGAACGCACGCCGTTGACCGCCAGGAACGCGTCGTGATAGATCGGCGCGACTCCCCTGTTCGTCACCGTCACGCGAGACCGCTTCGGGCTGGCCTCGAACGCCGTCACCTGAAACCGATAGCCGCACGCCAGCCCGGCCGACCTGATCCGGTCCCTCGACTGATACTTCGGCTGATCGTTGGCGATCATGAACGTGACGTGGAAATCCGCCGCGGCCTTCTCGAACGCGACACCGTGCGGGCCCTTTTCCCCGAGGGCCTCCTTCTGGTCCCTGGGCGTGTAATAGCTGAACTCGCCGCCGGCCGGCGCGCGCTTCCACCGGTCGCGTTCGATCGCGTTCCAGCGAGGCTCGTTGACGGTCGCGTGCTGCTCGCACAGAAACGAGTCGTCGAACACCCCGAACGGCAGGGCCAGCAGATCCTTCCGGTCGGCCATCGGCGAGTATTCCTCGTCGATCGCGTCGATCGAGAGCATCCAGGGCGTCCTGTGGAACACCTGGCCGAGCTGGAGCATGAACGTGGACTGGAACTTCTTGTCGGGGAACGTGTGGCCCAGCTTCTTCGGCCCCGAGTAGATGTGATACTCGGCCCAGAGGCCGAACCCGGTCTCGATGAACGCCAGCCGCGGGTCGTTGTCGTAGCGCTCGGCCAGCTTCTTGTAGAACTCCAGCGTGAAATCCTTCAGAGCCCGGTGCGACCAGTCGGGGAACATGGTCGGCTTCCCCTCGCTCTCGCCACGCGTCTCGTGGTAGTCGCCCATCGCCTTGATGTAGCCAGGGACCGTCGTCGGATTGCCCGGATAGACGTAGTAGAACCGCACGATCGCCTGGTGCTTCCGCGCGGCGACGCGCTCGAGCAATCGGTCCATGACACGCCAGTTGTACCGCCCGCGCTCGCGCACGACGTCGCTGTACTTCATGTAGCTGAACTCGAGCTGCACGGCGTTCGTTTTGTTGTGCTCGGACGACGTCCAGAGCACCAGCCCGGTCATCGGCTGGACGTGGGTGATCTTGCTCCGCAACTGCACCGGCTCGAAGTGTTCGGCGTCCTGGGCGAAGGCCAGACCGGGCAGGATCAGCAGGCAGGCCGCCAGCGCCGCGATGGTTCGGTCGTTCATGGACGAGGCAGCCTCCTCGGTGTGTGGGGTCGAACCCGGTATCCAACGCTGCTGGTTCGGCTGAGATCGTGGCGATAAAATGCGCCTGGGTCGAGCGATGGTTATTGTAGCCGAAGGCCCGCGCGGGGCGGAGACTCAGGGCCGTCCTTCGCCAGTCGGGAGGGTCAAGTGATGGGCGGCGTCCGGCTGATCCCGATCGGCGTGGGCGAGGCGTTCTCGGCGCGGCACTATACCTCGTGCCTGGCGCTGGGATCAGGAAACGACTGGCTGCTGATCGACTGCCCGCACCCCTTGCGGAAGATGCTCCGCGAGGCGAGTCTCTCGGCGAAGCTCCCCGAGCCGCTTGACATCGGCCACTTCACGGCCGCCGCGGTGACCCACCTTCATGCCGATCACTCCTGCGGCCTCGAGGATTACGGTTATTTCTCGTACTTCGCCCTCGGGCGGCGGGCGAAGCTGTTGATGCATCCCGAGTCCTCCGCGCGGCTGTGGGACGGCCTGCTCGCCGCCGGGATGGAGTCGGTCCAGGCCAGGCCCGACGAGCCGCCGGCGTGCAAGGCGCTCTCGGACTACTTCGAGCTGATCGATCTCGACACGACGCGCCCGGTCGAGTGCGGCCCGTTCTCGGTTGAGTGCCGCCGGACGATCCACGCCGTGCCCACCTACGCGATGCGGATCACCGTGGCCGGGCGGGTCCTGGGCTTCAGCGCCGACACGGCATTCGACCCCGGCCTGATCGACTGGCTTTCGCCGGCAAATCTGATCGTGCACGAGGCCACGTCGATGGCCCACTCGGGCGTGCACACGCCGTATGAGAAGCTCGCCACGTTGCCAGGAGAGATTCGCTCGCGGATGCGGCTGACGCACCTGCCGGACGACTTCGACGCGGGCTCAAGCGTCATCGAGCCCCTGCGCGAGGGGCAGGTCTACGAGGTTTGACGAAACTGCTCTGAGCGATCGACCCGATGCAACACACCGAAGGGAAACGCCCATGGGCCTGGACACCGTCGAGCTGGTCATGGAGATGGAGGAAACATTCGGCATCACGATCCCGGACGAGGAGGCCGAGAAGATCCAGACGGTCGGCCAGGCGTATCGCTACATCCTCGCGCACCTGGGCGAGCCGCCCCTGACCGGGCCGGGCTGCCTGAGCGCTGCGATGTTTTATCGCCTGCGACGCCAGTTGATGGGCGGACTGCGCGTCGAGCGAAGCCGGATTCGGCCGGACAGCGCGCTCGACGATCTGATTCCGAAGCAGGACCGGCAATCGGCCTGGAGAAACCTGGAAGGCGGCCTGGGCTGGCGGCTGCCGAAGCTGCTGCGGCCGGACTGGGTCTACCGGCTCCGGGCGGTCCTGGCCGTGGGTTTCCTGACCGCCGAGGTCTACGCCTGGGGACGCCTGGGTGGATTCGCCGTCGAGGCCGTCTTCTTCGTCCTCTTATTCGCCGCGATCGGCCTGCTATTCCTGGGCGTCGCACTCGAGGAGCTCACGCGCCCGCTGGCGACCATACTGCCGACGACCACCATCCGCGGATTGGTCCCGATGGTCCTGGCGACGAACCTGGGGACATTCCGGATGAAGAACCCCCACGGCTGGACCGATGCCGAGGTCTGGGAGATCCTCGTGGCGCTGATCTGCGAGCAGATGGGCGTCTCGCCCGAGATCATCCGCGAGGACACCAGCTTCGTGAACGACCTGGGGGCGGATTGATTGGCCCGATCGACTGACGGGCCGCCTGCCAGGAAGGCCGATCGAATACGACGCAGGCCGGCGGCGTCAATCAAGGGGTGCCTCGCTGTTCCTGGACGACTCCAGCCGGAACGGGCGATCCGGCGGGCCAGGGCCGCGCACCGGACGACGGAGGGCTTACCTGATGCGGACGCTCCGGATCTCGATCGCGTCGATGATGGGCGTCATTCTGGCCGTCGCGGTCGGGCTGGCGGTGCTTCGGGATCCGTCGGCGATGAAGGCAGGCGGCATGCTCATGCTGACCTACGGGATACTGGCCCTGGCCGTGGTCGGGATGGTCTGTGCCGACCGGGCTGCCCGGCCGTGGTGGCTGGGCTTCGGCATTTTCGGAGCGGGGTACATGGCGATCTCGCGATGCTGGTCGTCGACGAACATGACCTGGCTGCCGACGACGGCCGTGCTTGAGTCGCTCTCGCCGATGATGGGCGTTCCATTTGCCGAGAGGCCTATGAGCTGCTTCGACGCGAGTCCTATGAACGGACTGCCCGCGTGCCTCGACGGGTCGTACGAGCAGGCCGGTCAGAAACCGTGTGAGAAGCCTCGGAGTTGGCCCCGGTCGTGCAGTCTCGTAGGCCATGAGAACCAACAAATACCCCACCGACGTGACTGACGAACAGTGGGCTCTCATCGCCCCGCTGTTGCCCAAGGCCAGGCCGGGCG